>CAYNHY010000026.1:0-16802 GCA_964397225.1 uncultured Ruminococcus sp. | reverse complement strand
GCCGCGGACAAGTATTACGGCGGCTCAGAAAGCAGCTTCAAGTCACTTCTGAAGTCGAACACCGCAAAAAACAAGAGCGAATTTATCTCGCGTTACGGCAGCTGGACGTATTCCGACGTTCGCGTGAAAAGCTCGCGGGAATATTCAAGCGACGAGCTTGCCGCGCTGAACGAAGACCTTGAAGCTCTCGAGATCGGACTGAAGCTCCGCTCCGCATGCAAGCTAAAGCTCGGCTACACGCTGAGCTACGTTTCCGAGCAGGACATGCGCCTGACAGAGGAACGCACCTACGAGGCATTCGTGGTAAAGATAGGCTCACGCTGGTACCTTTTCGACGAATAAAGCAAAATCCGAGCGCTGTCGCGAAAAACGTAACGGCGCTCGGTATTTTTTATATTATCCTGCTCGGGCTCTCTCCGCACACAATGCATTCAAGCCCCATCGAGCGCAGCCGCTCGGCAAGCGCACCGCACACAGGTGCTTCCGTGTGGTAGTGTCCCGCCTCAATTATGCAAAAGTCGCTCTCTGCGGCGCTCTCGCAGGCATTGTATCCCGCGTCACCGGTTATCAGCACGTCGGCGCCGGCAGCCACTGCGGGCGCTATCAGCTCCTTGCCGTCTCCGCCGACAAGTGCGACGCTTTTAATTCTTTTGTTTCCGTACACGCGCACTGCCTCGCAGCCGAGCTGCTCCTTCACACGCCGAGCGAGTACTTCAAGCTCCTCTCCGTCGCCCTCAAGGCTGCCAATTCTGCCGAGCGTCGGCATATCTGCGTCTCCGAAGGTCCCGACATTCTTCAAGCCGAGGCGACACGCGAGCACATCGTTCACACCTCCCTCCGCGGCATCGAGCCTTGTGTGGAGAGAGATAACAGACACTCCGAGCGACACTGCGCGCAGCACACGTGCGGAGACAGCATCCTCGCCGTCGAGCGATTTTATTCCCTTGAATATCATCGGGTGGTGAGTCACAAGCAGCTCGCAGCCGTTTTCCGCCGCAGTCGTTATCGCTTCAAGCGTGGCGTCAAGTGAGAGTGCGACACGCGTCAGCTCAACGTCACCGTGTGGCGCGCACATTATGCCGTCATTGTCCCACGACGCCGAAAGCGTTCTCGGGGCCATTTTGTCAAGGTATGCGTAAAGGTCGTAAAGCTTCATCACAGCGCCTCCACATCGATCTCAAAACCGCGCACGTGCGCCATCTCGCATATTTCGCGAAGAATCTCCTCCTCGCGAGCCACGGGAAGCCCTCCAAGCCGTCTGCCCTCGATACGGTGCTTCATCTTTGCGGCTGTCTTCTCGAGAAAGCCGTTTACAAGCGGGTTGCTCTCGTCATCGGGAACATTTCCAACAACGAGCCTTACCGGCGGAACCTCGCGCCTCACGCCGTCGTATTCCGCAGCAATGCAGGTATAATACTTGTCTCCCGCACGGCACAGCTTCTCCTCGACGGTGGCATAGCCCATCTCCGCAAGAAAGCCGCGGAGCTCCTGCACGGTGCTCATCGGCTGAAGTATCAGTCGAACGCCCGGAATTCTCGTGTAATCTGACTTTGCGATTATCTCGGCGATAAGCTCGCCTCCCATTCCGGCAATGATGATATCAGTAACTCCGTACTGCTCGGGGTGTACGTCGGCAATGCCGTTTCCGCGCCTGAACGAAATTTTTTCAAACACGCCGAAGCGCTGCGCGTTTTCGCATGCGCGCGTCAGCGGCTTTGTATTGATATCCGACGCCACGGCGCTCTTGCATATTTTGTTTTTTATAAGATAGATCGGAACGTATGCGTGATCCGTACCGACATCGAGAGGGATTCCGCCCTCTCTGACCATTGATGCTATAAGAAGAAGGCGGTCGTCAAGCACGGGGAGCATTATCTTTGATGCCATGTCAAACTCCGTTTCGGTTATGTAAAATAATCAGGGCAAGGAAGCCGTTCTCCCTTGCCCCGCAAGCCTTATTACTCAGCCTTTGCAAAATACTCGTTGAGCTTTGCAACGAGGGCGTCGGCGTCTGTGCCGTGTACCTCGCAAGCCTCCTCGATCGTCTCGCTTCTCGAAACGGGGCATGTAAGGCAGTGCATTCCTATCTCGAGGAAAAACTGTCCCGCCTCCTCGTCGAAGTCTATAATATCTCCGATAACAGTCTGCTTTGTAACTTCCATTTTAAGATTCCTTTCGCATGTGTATTTGTAGTACGGCTCGTGGCTCAGTTCGCCTGCTTAAAGGTCACCGGGTCCGGAACGTACACCTTTTTTATATTCGCACCGAGTCCGCGAAGCTTTCCGACGATGTCGTCGTAGCCGCGCTCGATGAGATTGATCTCCGTGATTTCGCTCGTGCCGCCGACGGTAAGCGCCGCGATGACGACAGCAATTCCTCCGCGCAGGTCGACTGCGATAAGCGGAGCTGCGGAAAGCGGTACACCGCCCTCCACGGTAACAATTCTTCCGTCGACCTTGATCGACGCGCCCATGCGCTTCAGCTCCTCGACATACCTGAAGCGGTTGTCATATATGCTCTCGTTTATGAAGCTGACACCGTCTATCGTCGCAAGCAGCGCACACATCTGCGGATGCATGTCTGTAGGGAAGCCGGGATACGGCAGAGTTTTAACATTGGTGGGCTTGAGCGGTCCGTCGACACGTACACTGACAGCGTCGTCGAACTCCTCGACGGTCACGCCGACCTCCTCAAGCTTCGCAGTGATCGATTCAAGGTGCTTCGGTATAACGTTCGTTACCTTGACCTCGCCGCGCGTTGCGGCAGCGGCAACGAGGAAAGAGCCCGCCTCGATCATATCGGGAATTATGGCGTAGGTACATCCGTGAAGGGACGGTACGCCCTTGATTTTGATAACATCAGATCCCGCGCCGGATATTTTGGCGCCGCAGCTGTTGAGGAAATTGGCGCAATCGACGATGTGAGGCTCGCGCGCCGCATTTTCAATGACGGTCATGCCGTCCGCCATGACGGAGGCCAGCATAATATTAAGCGTCGCGCCGACCGTCGACATATCGAAATAAATATTCGCCGGTGTCACTCTTCCGTTTTCCGTGGATATCTCAATGTAGCCGCCGTCTGTCACGACACGTCCGCCGAGAGCCTTAAAGCCCTTGATATGCTGATCTATCGGGCGCACGCCGAAGTCGCAGCCGCCGGGATACGCCACACGCGCTCTGCCGAATCTGCCAAGCTCCGCGCCGAGCAGGTAATAAGAGCCTCGCAGACGTCTGACAAGGCTGTAATCCGAGGTTCCGCAGCGCACATTCGTGCAGTCTATCTCGACTGTGGTGCGGTCAACGGTGCGTATCACCGCGCCCATGCCGCGCAGAATATCGAAAGAACGGTTTATATCTATTATGTTTGGAATATTCTCGATTATGCATTTGCCCTTAACAAGAACACAGGCGTAAATGATCGGAAGCGCCGCGTTCTTAGAGCCGCTGATCTCAACCTCGCCGCGGAGAGGGGCTCCGCCGTTTATCACGATCTTTTCCATAATATCTCCACTCGGCCCGCGGTGGGGCCTCAATATATCAAAATTATTGCCGGTGCGAGCATAGCTCACCGCACGGAGGTGCGCTTCGTGAAAAATGCTCTGCGGTTGCGTGCAGAATATGCTCTGCTATCTATAAAAACGATGCTGTTAATCCTATTATGCGGCAGTTTGCCGTCTAATATTATATCAGTATATGAGCAAAAATGAAAGACTTTTTTTCAAAATTTTCATAAACTTAATATTGTCAGTTGCTATGTACAATCGCCGCATTTTGAGAAAGGCACGCTTTGGGCATTTTGCGACTAAAGCGCGCATCCTTACGCATTATTCTACGGTAACAGTATATTACAAAGCGCGCTCAATCGTTCGTATTGCGGGAAATATCGTCCTTATGATATGCTACGGCAAGGTCCACAACCATTCCGTAGCTTTTGGTTCCTGCGGTTCCCTGGCTTTGCAAATAGGTGTTGTTAACGGCTCCGCTGACTTCGGACGCCGTGGAATTGCGGTAGCGCTCGAAGAAGCTGCTGTAATGCACAAGGTCGTAATACACACGGCTGTCAAGGCTCGAATACAGCTTTGTCAGTCTCTCACCGGACGGAAGCGCCGCAGCAAGATACTCGAACATATTGAGGTAGCCGCTGTAGCGCATATACGCGTCGTCCGAGCCGATGCAGACAAGATACGCGACAAAATTCGCCTCGTTTTCGCGCGCGATGCCGCGCTGGTGCGCCATTTCGTGGGCTATGGTGTACACGTTGACAAACTCGGGATAATTGAAATTGAGATTCGCCTCGCCTGTGAAGAAGGTGTAAACTCCGGAAATGTGAGTATAGGTCATCAGAGGCGATATCGCAAGACGCTTTACGGGTGCCTTGAAATTACTTATAAAGTCGTAGCTGTCCGACAGGCTCTCATAGGAAAGGTACGCCTTTTCCACGCTTTGTGCATGCGTACAGCCGCGAAGCGAGCCGCCGTCGGTGAAGGTTATCTCGTCTGCGAGCTCATTGAGCTTACCCGTAACGTACACTGCCGTCTTGTAAAGCTCATCCTCCGTAACCGCGCCAGTGTCGTAGCCGAGCTTTTCGTCAAGCGTCGGTGTTCTGTAGCCCGCTCCGAAATTGAGCACGAAGACGGAAAGCAGCAGAACGAGCACGGAGGTCATCGTCACAAGCGCGCGGCAGAAGCCGTGCTCGTGCGAGTCCATATACGAAAATGTCGCGCGAAGGACAAGAAATATCCACGCCGGAGCCGAAAACAGCACCGCCTCAGCAAGCGAAAACGGAAACGGAGAGCTCACGCACGCAAGGACGCGCCTGAACACACCGCTTATATTTGTATTAAAATGATCGGCAAACGCCGGTGACGCCAGAAATGCCGCGTACAGCACGGCGCAGCTCACGCCCACGCAGAAAAATGCAAACGCCAAAGGCGGCACATATTCAAACAACTTACCGAATGCTCTCTTTAATCTCTTCATTTAGCTCTCCGAAAACGGTCTTCTCCGCATCCTCTCCGAACAGAGTGCAAAAAAGCCGTGACATATCTTGATAAAGCGGTGCTGTCACCTCGACGCGCTCGCCGCTTACCGGATGAGGGAATATGCTTTTCACCGAATGCAGCGCCTGACGCGCGATAAGCGGAGAAGCGGCTCCGTACATATCGTCCCCGGTGATGGGACAGCCGACCGCCGACAGCTGAACTCGCAGCTGATGAGTTCTGCCCGTGACAGGCTGCAACAGGAGCACGGCATTCGTGCCGTTTTCAAGAAGCACCCTGTAGTGCGTTACGGCAAGCTTGCCCTGCGGGTCGTCGGCGGACGTTTCCTCACGCATTACAATGCTGTCGGCAACGCGACGGAGGTATGAACTCAATGTTCCCTCGCGCTCGCTCGGCACGCCGTCTGTCACTGCAAGATACGTTTTCTCTATGCGTCCCTGCGTCATCGCGCAGTAGAGCTTATATGCCGCGTCGCGCGTGTTGGCGGTGAGCATACAGCCCGACGTGTCGCGGTCGAGGCGATTCACGGGACGGAAAACATAATTCTTCTCCCTGTAGCGATATGCCAGCGCGTTCGACACGGTGTCGTTTTGATGCCCGAGCGACGGATGCGACGGCATTGACGGCGGCTTGTTCACGACCGTCATGTGCTCGTCCTCGAATATTACCGATATCGGCAGCTCAACCGGTACTGTATACGGGCTCACGTCGTCCGCTCTGTCCTCCACCGCAAGGGACAAGGTCTCGCCGAGCGCGAGCACGTGTCTTACGGTAACAAAGCGTCCGTCGACAAGTATCCCGTTCTCGGAGAACTTCAGCTTTTTTATCATATTAGCGGAATAGCCGAGGTGCTGTCGCAGCAGCTCCTTGACCGTCACTCCGGCAATGGCAGCGTCAACAGTTATATCCATGCCTCACCCCGCATCAGCGCTCAAGCTGACGCCAATATGTATAATGCACCGTCACCGTTCGCGTGTCGCCTCCGTGCTCGAGATCGGGCGCGGTGATCACAGCCCCGTCAAGAGACATCAGCTCCCACACGGAAAGCTCCGTCACCTTGCAGCGGAATATAACGTCCATGCTCGAATACACGATAAGCTCACCGTCGCGCACCGTGATCGAGCCCGAGCGACCGATAACCTCCTCGACGCCGTCGCGCTTTTCGGTAACGCATTTCAGCGACATTCCATTCAGGTGCTCTGCCATCTCAAGCTTATATTTCTTACTGTTTGGGTCCTTCCTGCGACCCGAAAACAATTTACCGAACATATATTACCCTTTTTGTGTTGATTTACTTGCTTAGTATACCACACCGAGCGCTTTTTTTCAAGACGGATAATATAAACGATGCCGATATTGAATTTATGCGGTGAATGTGTTATAATCAGCCCTGCTGCCATTACAGCACGGAGGAAAGACAAATGACCTTGGAAAAGCTGAAATATGATTTTTCCGCGTGCAGGGGACGCTCGACTTTTCGCTCATCGGGATACTGTCCGGAATACTTGCAAGGGGCGGCATCGGGATATTTGCGATATCGACGTACAACACGGATTACATACCGACCAAGACGGAAAATTTCGAGCGTGCGGCAGAGGCACTTCGAGAGGGCGGCTTCAACGTTACGGAATAATAAAAAGGACGGTGCGTACCGTCCTTTTTCCTTTATTCAAATATACGAATTACAGACTCAACGCAGCCGAGCGTCGGAAGGAGAGCTTCAAGCTCTCGACGCGTCAGCTTACCGCAGATAAACTCTGAATATCCGTCGGCTGCACCGTCGAGGGATATTACCTCGTCGAATGCGGCGTTGAAAACCTCAAGCATCTCGGTGTGTGAATCAGCCTTCGTGCGGATGTAATATTCGAACGGCACGTCGTCGAAGGGCACGACCGCGCTGTCGTCTCTTACAAAGACGTGTCGGCGCTCCGCAGCAGCTGCACCGGAAAGCACAGCCACCGCGTCAGCCACAACGGCTCCCGCCGTCGGATAGCGACCCGCGCCTCTTCCGTAGAACATCACATCTCCGGTTATATCGCACTTTACGCAGACGGCGTTGTACACGTCGTTGACTGCGGCAAGCGCGTTGTCGTTCTTTACTATCTGAGGGCAAACGTAAACGCTCACTCTGCCGCCGGTCTCTCGGTACGCTCCAATGAGCTTGACGGCACCTCCGATACGCTCTGCGGCATCGATATCCGCGGGCGTTATTCCGGTGATTGGCTCTGTATACACGCTCTCGGGGGAAACAAGCTTTCCTGTCGCCAATGCGGTGAGAATGATTATCTTTCTCATGGCGTCGATGGAGTTTATATCAGCCGAAGGGTCACGCTCCGCATAGCCGAGCGTCTGTGCCTCCGCGAGCACGTCGGAGAAGTCGCGCTTTTCCGTCTTCATCTTCGTGAGGATAAAATTCGTCGTGCCGTTGAGTATTCCGCTAACGCCGGTTATACGCTCGTGACCGAGCGAGGACGCAAAGGGACGCAGGCAGGGTATTCCTCCGCCGACGCTCGCCTCGAAAAGATACGACACACCGTTTTTCTCGGCACACTCTAAAAGGCGGTCTCCGAAGGCCGCAACGACCTCCTTGTTCGAGGACACGACGCTGATACCGTGTTCAAGGCACGCCACGGTGAATTCGTATGCGGGATGCGAGCCACCCATCGTTTCCGCGGCAAGCTCGATCTCCGGGTCATTCAGTATCACATCGATATCGTGTACCACGCGGTCGCCGTAGGGCGAATCCGGGAAATCACGAAGGTCGAGGATATACTTTACCTCGATATCCTCGCCGAGCATGTCGCGTATTCCGTCGCGGCACGACTCGATAACAGCGGGAATTCCGCCGCCGACAATACCGAAGCCAAGTATTGCAATATATTTCACGTTAAGCTCCTCCGTTTACAGGCTTTCAAAAAGCTGCGCCACACGTACAAGCTGATCGCGTATTTTAATGTGCTGAGGACATGCCCTCTCACACTTTCCGCACTTGATGCAGGCGGACGCCTTGCCGTGCTTTTCCGTCGCGTTGGCGTAATACTCCTCATGAGTCGAGAAATCGCAGCTTCCGAGAAGCTTTTCCGTATTGAACAGGGTAAAATATTTCGGTATCTGAATATCCATGGGACATCCCGCGTCAAGGCAGTAGCCGCAGGAGGTGCAGGGGATCTCGACCGCACCGCGGAGGACCTGAGACACCTTGTCGATCACCTTATACTCCTCGTCATTCAGCGGAGCGAAGTCCTTCATGTAGGACATGTTGTCGTCAAGCTGTGCGTCGTTCGACATTCCGCTGAGCACCATAAATACATTCGGAAGGCTCGCCGCAAAGCGTATCGCCCAGGACGCTACGGATGCGTCTGCGTTATGTGACTTGAACACAAGGCGCGCAGCCTCCGGGATATTCGCGAGAGTTCCGCCCTTGACAGGCTCCATTACGATGACCTTCTTGCCGTGACGGACGGCACAGTCATAGCACTTGCGTGACTGAATGCCCTCGTCCTCCCAGTCAAGGTAATTTATCTGAAGCTGAACAAAATCGACCTCGGGGTGATCGGTGAGGACTCTCTCGAGCAGCACGGCGTCGTCATGGAACGAAAAGCCGATCTCGCGCACGCGTCCGAGCTTCTTCTGCTCGGCAATAAAGCCGAAGCCGTCGAATGCCTGAACGACGCTGTCGTAATTCGAGCTGTTCACGTCGTGCATCATGTAGTAATCGAAATATTCGACTCCGCACTTCTTCAGCTGAAGTCTGAATATACCGGGCATCTGCTCGGCATTCTTCAGAAACATTGTCGGCATCTTGTCTGCAAGCGTAAAGGAGCTTCTCGGATGGCGCTCGACAAGCAGGCGGCGCACTATGTCCTCACTGCAATAATTATGATACATGTATGCGGTATCAAAATATGTAAAGCCGTTTTCAAGGAAGCGGTCGATCATATCGGACGTTGCACGCATATCTACGTTTCTGTTATTCTCTTCATTGTATTTCGGCAGTCTCATCATGCCGAAGCCGAGTTTTTTCACGTTAATATCAGTCCTTCCGTATCGGAATTTGTATTCAAAGCCCAAAGCTCGAGCCTCTCCTTGTATTTTATCACAAAGCAGTCGCTTTGTCAAATAAAAGTACGCAATAAATGAAAAAAACTCGTCAAAGCACCGCCAGACGCGGGCAATATAAATTCGAGGGCAAATCTTTGCTACCCTCCTTGAAAATTGCTTAGAATATGGTATAATATATTTGTCGAAAACAGACGACGCATCACGCTTTGAAATATGCAGCTGCCGAGCATACAGCCTTCGGCAAGGAGGAACAATGAGCATAAAAGCCGTAATATTCGATCTCGACGGAACGCTTCTCGATACGCTTTCCGATCTCACCTATGCCGTAAACCTTGTAATGGAAAAGCATGGTCTGCCGCGGCACACGGCTGCCGAGGTAGCCACCTTTGTCGGCGACGGCGCGGCAATGCTCATAAAGCGTGCCTTCCCCGAGGGCACGGACGCCTCCGTGCTTGAGTCGGCAACCTCGGAATACAAGAAGCTGTATCTTGAAAACATGCTTCGTGAGAGCGCTCCGTTCGACGGCGTCTGCCGCCTGCTTGAAGCGCTGAAGGCAAGCGGACTTCTGACTGCCGTTGTATCAAACAAATACTACGCCTCCACGTCGCGTCTGTGTGCGAAATTTTTCCCGATGCTCGACGGAATGATGGGCGAGGCAGAGGAGCGCGGCATCCGCCGAAAGCCGCACCCCGACATGCTTTTCGAAATGCTCCGCGAACTCGGCGTCAGCGCCGACGAGGCGATTTACGTCGGTGACTCGGAGGTCGACGCGGAGCTGGCACGCCGCGCGGGAGTCCGCCTTATCGCGGTCTCGTGGGGTATGCGCTCGCGCGAGGAGCTTATCGCGGCTGGAGCCGAATACATTGCCGACAGCGCTGCCGGGCTGTCCGACATAATTCTCTCGCTTCGCGGCGAGAAGAGCACCTGACAGGAGGACACATGGTATTTTCACATCCGTTTTTCGTATACGCCTTTTTGCCGCTGCTTGCCGCGGCGTATTATCTGCTTCGCTCCGACGCCGCGCGCCGAACGGTGCTTGTCACCTTCTCGCTCGTTTTCTACGGCTGGGGCGAGCCGGTGTATGTGTTTTTAATGATACTCACCGTCGCTCTCGACTATATTTTCGGTCGGCTCATCGATTCGTGCTCGAATAAAAAGCGGCGAACAGCATGGCTCGTCTGCGCGGTCGGAGTGAATCTCTCGGTGCTTGCCTACTTTAAGTACACTGCCTTTGCAGCGCAGACAGTGAATGCGATATTCCGCACGAAGCTGCCGATACCCGAGCTTGTCATGCCGATAGGCATCAGCTTTTTCACCTTCCAGGCAATGTCCTACGTCATCGATGTCTACAGACGCGACACGGAGGTCCAGCTGTCGTTTTCGCGGCTGTTACTCTACGTCTCACTCTTTCCTCAGCTGATAGCGGGACCGATCGTCAGATACAAGGACATCGTCGATCAGCTTGACGACATGCGCGTGCGCCCGAGCGAGATATGCGAGGGAATTTACCGTTTTGCCGTCGGCGTCGCAAAGAAGCTGCTCATCGCCGACACCTGCTACGCGGCGACCGTGTCGCTCTACACCTCCTCCACCGTGACCGTGGTCGGTCGTTGGGCGGGAGCGCTGTTCTTCACACTTCAAATATACTACGACTTCTCCGGCTACTCCGACATGGCTATCGGTCTCGGAAAAATGTTCGGCTTCGATTTCGTCGAGAACTTCAATTATCCCTACGCCTCGCGCTCTGCTACGGAGTTCTGGCGCAGGTGGCACATTTCTCTCGGAACGTTCTTCCGCGACTATGTCTACATCCCGCTCGGCGGCAACAGACGCTGCCAAATACGCAATATTCTCGTCGTTTGGTTTCTGACGGGGCTTTGGCACGGCGCGTCGTGGAATTTCGTCCTTTGGGGTCTGTTCTACGGAATATTGCTCATCGCCGAGAAGAAATTTCTGCTTTCAGCCTTCGAGCGCATGCCGCACCTGCTCTCGCAGGTCATCTCAAGGCTATACACAGCCTTTATCACCGTGTTCGGCTTTGCCATATTCTACTTCACGGACAACCTCGGCACGTCGCTCGGCTACATGTTCGGCATCGGAGCCGACGCCTTTAACGATATTTTCACCCGCTCGATAATTTTCGACAATCTCAATCTTCTCATCATCGGTATAATATTCGCCTTCCCCACTGTACCCGCCGTAACACGCTTTATCAAAAAGCGCTTTCGCGTCTCCTACGAGCTTCGCCGCTGTGTTATGACCGCACTCTCACTGATACTCGTGCTCGTCTCGACGGTTCGAATGATAGGCGACACCTACAGCCCGTTCCTTTATTGGAATTTCTAAGGAGGCTCAGATGAACAATAACAGCTTTAATATGCCACGCAGAAGAGAGCACGACGCACGACGCCGCGCCCGCGCGAGACGGCGCCGCCGCACGGATGTTATCTGCATTGCCGTGTGCGCTGCCGTGCTCTTCACTGTCAGTGCGGTAAATATATTTCAACCGAACCGTCCAACGCAGTCGCAGGTCGAAAAGCGAGACCTCGCCTCATTCCCGACGCTCTCGCTTCAAAGCCTTGTGTCGGGCGAATTCACAGACGGCATCAATGCGTTTTTTGCCGACACCTTCATCGGTCGCGACAGCATCGTCGCTCTTTCGAAGAAGCTCGACACGCTGCGCGGCTACGACTACAGCGTCGGCAACGGCAGCTTCGTGATACTGAATAACGGAAGCTCCTCGGCAAGCACCGAGGGCTCTGCGGCGCCGAACATCGATGCACTGTTTACACAGTCTCCCTCGAGCAGTACCGACGAGCCAACCGGTGACAGCGCAGGCAGCGACGAGCCCATCGAAAGTACTCTTGCTCTGTCGAAGACGCAGCTCACACTGACCGTCGGAAGCGGCGCTGTGCTGACAGCAGCACTCACAAGCGACGCGAAGGAGCCTTTCTGGAGCGTATCCGACAGCAGCCTGCTCTCGCTCGAGGTAAACGGTACAAGCGCAAGCGTTAAGGCACTCGGCGCAGGAAGTGCAGAGGTCATATGCACGTCGGGAGACGAGCGCGCCGTGTGTACTGTCAAGATCGAGGAGGTCGCGGCAGGCGGCGTTGACCTCGGAGGCACTGCCGACTTTATGACAAACGGGCTGTTCATTTACGGGGACGCGGTATACACGCAGTGCTGGTATCTGCCGGAGAATGTCAAGACCTTCGCCAAGGTCGCAGCCTATTACAAGCACCTTTTCCCCGACACGCGAGTCAATGTCTGCATTATCCCCACCTCGGCTATTATGATCGACAACGAGGAGATAAAGGCGCGCCTCACCGACCAGGAGGCTGTATTCGACGCAATAAGCTCGATAATGAGCGACCACGAGGTGCTGAACGGAGAGACTATCAATTTTGTCAACACCTATAACGAAATGTACGCTCACCGCGATGAGTATATCTACTTCAAAAGCGACCATCACTGGACGCAGCGCGGCGCTTATTACGCATACAAGGCGTTTGTCGACTCCGTGGGTCTCGAGGCGTCGCCGCTCGATGCCTTTGAACACGAGGTGCTGACAGAGGACTACAGCGGTTCGATGTACGACTACACGAAGGACGAGCGCGTCAAGAGCTTCAAGGACACGGTAGAGGCGTTCACGACGCGCAAGAAGCTCACGATGACGGTCACCGACAGGAGTGGCAACGTGTCAAGCTATTCCGACACCGTAATGAGCTGGAGCAAGTCGTACTCGGCATTCCTGTGCGGCGACAACCCGTACACGGTCATCAACGTTCCGGAAAATCCGCAGGACAGAAACATCCTCGTCCTCAAGGATTCCTACGGCAATGCACTCGTTCCGCTGCTTGCGGAGAATTACGGAAATATAATCGTAGTCGACACGCGCTACACCTCGATGAACATATACGAGATGTTCGCGGATTACGACCTGACCGATATACTCTTTATAAACAATCTCGAGGCGGCGAACTCGCCCGCCTGGACAGATATGTATCTCAGAGCCGTCGGAGCAAATTAACCGAAGCACCCGCAGGGCTTTGACCGACGCTCTGCGGGTGCTTTGTAAAGAAGGAGGTGCCCACACGTGAAGGAGGAGCTTCACAAGAATCACAGACAGCGTCTGCGCGAGCGCTTTTTGCGCTCGGGAGGCGACAGCCTTGAACAGCACGAGCTGCTTGAGCTGTTTCTTTTCGAGGTTCAGCCGCGAGTCAATACAAATCCGACAGCGCACCGTCTGATCGAGCGCTTTTCGAGCCTTGACGGAGTGCTGCACGCTTCGGCGGACGAGCTCGTCGAGGTCAAGGGCGTCGGACGGCGCACGGCGGAGCACATTGTATCGGCAGCGGCGGCAGAGAACGCCCGGATCGAGTCGGAAATATCGAGTGCTCCGATATCGTCCTTCCCTCGCGCGGCAAACTACCTCATTCACAGGATGCGTGACGGACGCGCGGCGTGCCTTTTGATGTTAGACCGCGAGCTTCGGCTTATCGAATGCAGAGCCTTCGAGCGCGCCTCGGTGCTGCTGATGGCAGACGCGTGCATTACGTCGGGTGCGACGGGTGCCGTCATCGGCTGCCGTAGCGAGGCGCTCGGCGAGCTTGTAGAAAATGCGGATATCTTCGCGCGCTTCAATATTACGCTTTGGGACGTCATCTCAGTCGACGGACTGAACGCAAAAAGCGCACTTTAGCGAAAAGCGCGCAAAGCATCTTGACTTTCCGCCGCGTGCGCGGTAAAATATACAAAGTATAACAGCCCATCGGGCTAATAAGCGAAAGGCAGAACGATAAAATGAAGGATAAGGTAATTCTTTTTGACGGAACAAGCCTCGACGCGTTCTATGACGTCGAGACAAAGGGCGCTCCCAACTGGGAGGTTCACGACGGCGTATTCACCGTTGTAGACCACAACATCGCAACAAAGGAGGAGTTCGGTGACCAGCACCTCCATGTTGAGTTCTACATTCACGAGGTCCCCGGCAGCGAGGGACAGTGGAGAGGCAACAGCGGCGTATACGTTCAGGGCTGCTATGAGATACAGGTGCTCGAGTCCTACGGCAACGAGGCGAAGGACAACGAGTGCGGCGGAGTTTACAGCATTGCAGCACCTCTCACAAACGCCTCAACACCTCCGGAGACCTGGCAGACCTACGACATCATCCTCAGAGCGGCAAAGCTTAACGCGGACAAGAGCGTGGCTTCTCCCGCCGTTCTCACGATAATCCACAACGGGCAGGTAATCCACAACAACTTCACGCTCCCCTCCAACACCCCCGGCGGCGTGTATGATTGCGTTGTAGAGCGCGGACCGCTCATGCTTCAGGACCACCGCTGCCCCGTAAGCTTCAGAAACATCTGGATACAGCCGCTTGACTGATAAGCGAATATTCGACTCCCGCCGCGTGACCTCTGCTGTGTCTGCGGCGGGTTTTCCGTTTGCACGACGCGAGCTGCTATAGGGCAGCCTCGGCAAATTTTCGTAAAGCCCACAATGAAATCTACTTCGTGAATTCGCCATCGGCAAATTTTGCCTGACAAGTGAAAAAAACTCGAAAAAGCCGTTGACACGACGCGTAATTTATGGTACAATATCACGTGAACGGTCTCAAACGACCGTCTCTCTGCCGCTGAAAATTTCAAGGCAGCGGCCTGAAGTCCATAGGGAGGTATAATATGGAAAAAATCATCAACTCTTATGAAACACTCTTTGTGATCTCTCCTGAGCTCTCCGAGGATGCCACCAAGGCTCTCATCGAGAAGTTCACGACACTCATCGCAGAGAACGGTGAGCTCGGCGAGGTAGCCGAGTGGGGTCGTCGCAGACTTGCATACCCCATCGATTACAAGACCGAGGGTTACTATGTGCTCGTTAACTTCAACAGCACATCCGATTTCCCCGCAGAGCTTGAGCGTATCTACAACATCACAGACGGTATTCTCAGAGCCATCGTTGTTCGCCACGAGTAATTGACGGCGACGCCTACGTAAGGAGATAAGTTTATGGCAAATTTTAATTTCAATAAGGTCATCCTCGGCGGTCGCCTTACGGCAGACCCCGAACTGAAAACGACTTCATCGGGTATCTCAGTGACCTCGTTTACGATCGCCGTAAACAGAAGATTCGGTAATAAAAACGGCGACGGACCTCAGGCGGATTTCATTAACGTTACCGCTTGGAGACAGACGGCTGAGTTTATTACCCGCTATTTCCGTAAGGCAAGCTCAATCTGTGTTGTCGGCTCTATTCAGACACGTTCCTACGACGATCAGAACGGCAACAAGAGATACGTGACCGAGGTAATTGCAGACGAGGCAATGTTCGTCGATGCCAAGAATGAGAGCCCCGCTCCCGTTCAGCAGGCGGCAGCCGCATTCGGTCAGCACGCCCCCGCAGCATCCTATATGCCGGAGGGCTATGCCTCATTCGGTGACGGAGGTGCTTCCGCATTCTCCGCAGGACAGGCATCCGCTCCCAGGTTTGAGGAGATCACCGACGATGACGAGCTCCCTTTTTGAGCTCACACTGATAACATAAGAAAGGATCGATCATAATATGGAAAACGAGATCAAGGAAACCGTAGCAGTAGAAGCAGCTTCCGAGACAACCGAAGCAGCTCCTGCAAAGGAAGCAAGACCCGAGAGAACTGAGAGACCTGCAAGACCCGCACAGAAGGGCAACCGCAGAAGAAAGAAAGTTTGCGCATTCTGCGTAGACAAGATCGACAACATCGATTACAAGGATACAACAAGACTCAGAAAGTATGTATCTGAGAGAGCTAAGATTCTCCCCCGCCGCATCTCCGGCACTTGCGCAAAGCACCAGAGACAGCTCACTATCGCTATCAAGAGAGCTCGTCAGGTTGCTCTCATGCCCTACATCAGCGACTGATCGTTCGGCTTAAATGTAAAATGAGGATCACCCGCCGTTCTTTACCGTTCGGCGGGTGATTTTTTGCGTTTTTCGTTTTTTCTGCACGAACTGTGGTACGGTGTGCAGTGTCAGTCGACTCTGTTAAGTCTCTCTCCGTTTTCAAAAGCGCGGATGTTGTCGACAACAATATCAATGAGGCGCGTGCGTGCTTCGAGTGATCCCCATGCGACATGAGGCGTGATGCAAATATTCTTGCACTCAAGATACGGATGTCCCTTTCTCATCGGTTCGATGTCGAGCACGTCAATGCCCGCGCCGCGCAACCTGTCGCTGTTCAAAGCTTCGCTGAGTGCCGTTTCATCTACGACAGCACCGCGAGAAGTGTTGATGAGCACTGCCGAGGGCTTCATTTTCGCGAGTGCCGCGCTGTCGATAAGTCCGCGCGTCTCGGCGGTCAGTGGGCAGTGAAGCGTCAGATAGTCGCTTTCTTCGAGAAGCTCGTCGAATGTCGCCTCTGTGACATATTCTTCTTTTATCGGATGGTGCGATGCCGCGATGATGCGCATTCCGAACGCCGCACCGATCTTCGCGACCGCACGTCCGATAGTGCCGTAGCCGAAGATTCCGAGAACTTTTCCGCGAAGCTCGCTGATCGGGAACGAGAGGTACGAAAACGTCTCCTTCTGTGCCCACTCGCCTCGCGCTGTCGATGCTGAGTATTTGTCGATCGACGTCGCAAACTGCAGGATGAAGGCAAATGTCAGCTGAGCGACAGAGTCGGTCGAATATCCCGGCACATTGCAGACGGCGATGCCGCGCTCGCGTGCGGCGACCGTGTCGATGTTGTTAAATCCCGTGG
>CAYNHY010000025.1:0-16909 GCA_964397225.1 uncultured Ruminococcus sp. | reverse complement strand
CATATCCCCGAGCACGTGTGCGGCGCTCGTGGGCGAGGGCTTACCCGAAAGATTGGCGCTCGGCGCGGCTATGGGAAGACCTGCCGCGCTTATCAGTCGACGTGCCGTTTCATTCTCCGGGCAGCGAAGCGCGACGGTATCAAGTCCTCCCGTAACCTCGCTCGGGACGCAGTCGCGCTTCGGCAGGATGACCGTCAGAGGTCCCGGCATAAAGCGGCGCGCGAGCTCGTAATAAAGCGGAGTGGTGTAGGCAAGAGCCTCCGCCTGCTCGGGTGAGGAAATGTGTACTATCAGCGGGTTATCGGACGGTCTTCCCTTCGCGGCGTAAATTTTCTGTGCCGCCGTCGGAGAAAGCGCCGAGGCGCCGAGACCGTACACGGTCTCCGTCGGAAAGGCAACAAGTCCGCCGTCGCGAAGTATACCGGCAGCGCGGGAGAGCGCTGCGTCGTCTCCGTCCCCGCCTGTTATCTTATAATACTCTGTCTTCATTGTGCTCACATGTCCTTTGAATTCAAAATTCACCGTTCTTCAGCTTCGCGGCAGCGTCCGCCGTCGCGAGCGCGTCGACGATCTCGTCGATATTTCCGTTAAGGAAGCTCTCGAGAGAATGCACGGTAAGCCCGATCCTGTGGTCGGTCACACGACCCTGCTGATAATTATAGGTTCGAATGCGCTCACTGCGGTCACCCGTACCGACCTGGGAGCGTCTTTCGGAGGCTATCTTCTCGTTTTGCTCAGCGAGCTTCATGTCGTAGAGCTTGGCGCGCAGAAGCTTTATGGCACGGTCGCGGTTCTTGAACTGGCTTCGCTCGTCCTGACACTCGATCACGATGCCTGTCGGCTTGTGGATAAGCCTTACTGCGGACTCGGTCTTATTGACGTGCTGACCGCCCGCGCCGCTTGATTTTATCGTTTCTATCGTGACCTCGGACATGTCGAGCTCCACCTCAAGCTCCTCCGCCTCCGGCAGCACCGCGACGGTCGCGGTCGAGGTATGGATCCGTCCCGAGGTCTCCGTCTCCGGAACACGCTGAACTCTGTGAACGCCCATCTCGTACTTGAAGCGCGAATACGCTCCGTCGCCCGACACAATGAAGGTTATCTCGCGATAGCCGCCGAGACCGGTCTCGTTCATGCTGACGAGCTCTGTCTTGTAGCGGCGGGAATCCGCGTACATTGTATACATGCGATAGAGCACGCCCGCAAAGAGTGCCGCCTCCTCGCCGCCCGCGCCCGCGCGTATCTCTATGACGACATTCTTGTCGTCGAGCGGGTCACGCGGAATGAGCATGAGCTTCAGCTCCTCCTCTATCGTCGACAGCTTTTCCTTCGACTCCTTATATTCCTCCGCGGCAAGCTCGCACAGCTCCGCGTCGTCCGAGCTTTCAAGCAGCTCGCGCGAGTCCTCCATCAGCTTTTCCGTCGCTGTATATTCTCTGTATTTCTCTATAAGCGGCGAGAGCGTCTTGTACTCCTTCATCAGCGACGTGTACTTCTCCATATCGGACATACTTTCGCCGCTCGAGAGAAGTCGTTCGACGTCCTCGAAGCGCTTTTCGGCATCACGGAGCCTTTCGGTCATTATCTGCTGTTCCTTTCAACGGATCGAAATTTATTGATATCATGCGACGTACCCCCGCTTCGGCGAGGGTACGTTTTTTTCTGATTATTTGCAGAATGCGGCAAATGCTCTGTAGGTCTCGTAGAGGTCCGCCTTCGAAATGATCTCAAAGGGAGCGTGCATTGAAATTACGGGCACGCCGATATCGACAGTATCGATATTCGACTCGGCAATGTACATCGCAACGGTTCCGCCGCCGCCCTGGTCGATCTTTCCGAGCTCGACCATCTGCCAGCTTACGTTATCGCGCTCGAGCAGGCTTCTTACAAAGCCGACAAACTCCGAGGACGCGTCGCTTGTGCCGGACTTGCCGCGGGAGCCGGTGTACTTCGACAGACCGACACCGCAGTGAAGAAGTGCCGCATTGCGCTTCTCGTATACCTCCGGGTAATTCGGGTCATAGGCTGCGGATACGTCAGCCGACAGGCAAAGCGAACGGCTTCTGACGAGTGCGCCGTTTGAGCCGAGTGCAGCGGCGAGAGAATCGATAAGGTCGTCAAGCAGCGAGCAGCGCATTCCGCTGACGCCGTTGCTTCCCGTCTCCTCCTTGTCGGCAAATACGATAATATTCGTATGAGCGCTCTCGGGATACTCGAGAATTGCGCGGAGAGATGCGTAAGCGCAGGAGCGGTCATCGTGACCGTAGCCGCCGATGAGCCATCTGTCAAGTCCGACATCGACAGCGCGTCCCGCGGGAACCGCAGTCAGCTCCGCACCGAGGAAGTCCTCCTCGACAATGCCGTACTTCTCGTTGAGCATTGCAAGAATATTGAGCTTAACGCCCTCGTCGGTGACGATACCGTTTTCATCCGAATACGGAGAGGAGCAGAGAATGATGTTAAGTCCCTCCGCCGCGAAGGCGTCGCCGAGTCTTTTTTCGTTCTGATCCTTCGCGAGATGCGGGAGCAGGTCGGAAATGCAAAGCACTGGGTCTCCCGCGTCCTCACCGATGGTGACATTAACGACCGAGCCGTCGAGCTTCGTTACGACTCCGTGGAGTGCAAGCGGGATGGTGACCCACTGATACTTTCTGATCCCGCCGTAGTAATGCGACTTAAGATAGCCGATCCCCTCGCTCTCGAAAACGGGTGCGGGCTTAAGGTCGAGTCTGGGAGAGTCGATATGCGACGCGCAGATGCGAACGCCGTTCGATATGTCCTCGTTTCCGACAGTCACGGCAAAGAGGCTCTTTCCGCGGTTGTTGTAGTAAAGTCTGTCTCCCACCTTCACGGTGTCGCCGAGGCGGTATTCTCTGAAGCCCGCCTTACCGAGGATGTCTATCATCGTAGAAACAGCCTCGCGCTCGGTCTTTGAGGCGTCGAGCCAGCTCTTATAGTCCTCCGCGAATGCCATCATCGCGTCAAGCTCCTCGCGGCTCTTTGTCTCAAACACGGTCTTCTTCTTGTAGAAAAGCTTTTCGGCAAGTGCCTTTGAACTTCTGTTATCCATTGTCACAGCTCCTTTGATAATTCTTCGTTATTTTTCGCGAAAGCATCAGTCATAATACATCTCGCGATATTTTTGCTCATATTTTGAAATTTTCTCGGCTGAGGATGAAGCCACGCCGTCGGGTATATTCATTAATTTGCCGTTTTCGTCAAACAGCGCCGCGTCTTCAGCCCAGCCTTGCCACTCGCCGAGCGTCACGCTCTTTGCCGCATACACAGCCTCCCAGTCTCCGAATACCGTATGAAGGTACGACAAGAGATACGTTCCGTATTTAATGCTCGTTTCGGGGCCGTAGCGGCTGTCGTAATCGGCAGACGCCTTTAGGCGCCGCATTACAAAGTCGAAGCTCTCTGTGTCGAGTCCCATCAGACCGACCCTGCCGTCCTCGCCCTCGCACGCCGCGTCGAAGTCGCTCTCAAATTTTATAACGGCGTATATCATCTGCTCGGGCACACCGTACCGCTCGGAATAATCCGTCACGTATTCGGCGTAGCTCTGCGGGTAATTTTTCCGGTCGATCCTCTGCCATACGGAGTCGTAAACAAAGCCGCTGAGAAGCGACAGCGCGACCACCGAAACTATCACCGCACTGCGTATAAGTGGTTTCTTTATCTTCAATCGGGTATTCTCCTGAGAATAAATTCCGCCGCCTCGCGAACTCGCTCGCAGAGCTGTGGCATGTTGCAATCGTTCACGATGACCATGTCGCACCGCTCCCGCAGCTGCTCGCGCGTCAGCTGTGAGGCAAGACGGCGACGGGCTGCCTCAGCGGATATTCCGTCGCGACGCACAATGCGGCGCACAAGGCTGTCGTCGGGCGCGTCGACAGCTATGATTATATCGCAGCTTTTATCATATCCGCTCTCAAAAAGCACCGGAGCGTCGATAATGACCGCGCGCGCACCGTTTTCGTAAAGCTCTCGCACGAGCTCGTCCGTGCGCGCAAGTATGTGTCTGTGTGTGATCGCATTAAGCCTTGTGAGGCTGTCCTCGCCGTTAGGCGAAAATACGATATCGGCAAGCGCGCGTCTGTCGAGCGAGAGGTCATCCTTCAGAATGCACTCGGAAAACTCACCGATAAGCTCGCGCATACACAGTGAGAGGCTTGACTTATCTCTGACGGGGGCGGTCAATTGTCTGTACACGGCATCGGTATCGACCGAGGGAATGCCGTATTGTGCAAAAACAGAGCAAACGGTTCCCTTTCCGGCGCCGCTCCTTCCGCAAAGCCCGACGCGCACCGGGCGGGTGCTTGTTTTTTTCTCCTGTGTCATGCCGAAGCTCCTCCGTCCAAACGCTATACATATATATTTTACCACGGTTCACCGATATTTGCAACATTAATTTTATTGCCGACCCGTTAACGCACGGTTACAGCCTCAATTCACGTCTTTCCGAAATTTTTCACGACGGTCTCGCGCTTTTCCGCATACGCAAGAGTCCTCGCGGCTCCTCCCCAGCTGTGCTCGACAAAGCACACGGCATACTCCGAATTATCGACGAGGTAACGGTTTCGCGCAGCTATCGCCGCCTTAAAATGATACCTCTCGAGCCCCTCGGGATATATCACCTCATCGAAATATTCGCCGTACTCGGTGCGAAAGCTCAGATAAGGTATCACCAGCACGCATTTCACCGACGGATATTCCGCCCTCAGCCCGTGAACGAGCCCGGCGCACAGGATATCGAAGGCACCCATTCCGCCGCACAGAAATTCCTCAACGCCGAGGGAGATAAGCTCCATCAAATAGCTGCGCAGCTCCTCCGCATTGACCCCCGCGCACTCTCCGTGTCCGATAAAGGTCGCTCTTTTAACAGTACTCACAGTATCACCTCCGCGATACATTATAGCACTTTCCGAGCACAATATCAACTCTGTGTTATGATACAGCACTGAGCGTTACTGTCGATTTTCCGTTTTGTGTTGTATACTTATACTGTCAGTTATTAAAACAGCTTTGGAGGACATCATGAATCACAAATCCGTCGGAAGAAGGATAAGAGAATACCGCGAGGCTCGCTACATGAAGCAGGAGGAGCTTGCCGAGCGAACAGGGCTCAGCGTTACCTATATCGGAATGATAGAGCGCGGCGAGCGCACACCGCACCTTGATAAATTTATAGAGATCGCAAATGCGCTTGAGGTATCGGCGGACCTTCTGCTCGCCGACGTCCTTACGACCGGATATAAAACCAAAAGCAACGCTCTCGCGGAGCGTCTTGAGGAGCTTTCCGATGAGGATCGCCGCCGAATTTACGCCGTTGTCGAAGCAATGCTCAGCTTCAGCCGAAAAAAATATTGATCTCTGCATTGACAAAGCTCTGTCAGCGTGATATCATTATGATATCAGCACGAGCTGAAATCCACTTTTAAGAAAGCTTTATTATGAAAGAGATCTTTTTGGAAAATCGGCGAAACGGAATGGCTGTACTGCTCACGACAATTGCGCTGTACCTTGCTGCGACAGGACTTGTCGTGCTTGGAGGCATATGCCTTGAGACCGAGCTTTTGCCCTTAGGCGCAGCCCTTGTGATGCTCATTGTCGGCTGTGTGTACCTTGCCCTCGGCTGGATACCGCTCATCGGACTCAAAATTCTCCGCCCGCAGGAGGCGCTTGTGCTCACACTGTTCGGTCGCTACATCGGCACGCTCAAGAACGAGGGCTTTTATTTCGTGAACCCCTTCTGCACCGCGGTAAATCCCGCAGCGAAGACACGCCTCAGCCAGAGCGGAGACGTTGACAAGCCGCACGGCAACGGAACGATAATTCTCGGCGCGGAGACACCCATCTCCATTGAGAGCACAAACCGAAAGATATCTCTCAAAATCATGACCCTCAGCAACAGCCGTCAGAAGATCAATGACTGCCTCGGCAACCCGATAGAGATAGGAATTGCCGTCATGTGGCGTGTGGTCGACACCGCGAAGGCTGTATTCAATGTTGACAACTACAAGGAATATCTCTCGCTCCAGTGCGACAGCGCACTGCGTAATATCGTTCGCATTTACCCCTACGACGTCGCCCCCGGGATCGACACGACAGGCGACGGTGTTGCGGACGAGGGCAGTCTGCGCGGCTCAAGCGAGATCGTGGCACAGCGAATTCGCGACGAGATACAAATGAAGGTCGCTGACGCGGGACTTGAGATAGTCGAGGCAAGGATCACCTACCTTGCATACGCGCCCGAGATCGCGGCTGTAATGCTTCAGCGGCAGCAGGCATCCGCCGTTATCGACGCGAGAAAGATGATTGTTGACGGCGCGGTCGGAATGGTCGAGCTGGCGCTTGAAAGGCTCAGTGCCGGCGGCATGGTCGAGCTCGATGAGGAAAGACGCGCGGCAATGGTATCGAATCTTCTCGTCGTTCTCTGCGGAAACCATGACGCACAGCCCATAGTAAACACAGGCAGCCTCTACTGATATGGCAGAAAAGAAGCAGATCCCGCTCAGACTGTCGGAAAAGCTGTATTCCGCAATTGCCGCATGGGCTGAGGATGACTTTCGCTCGGTGAACGGTCAGATAGAATATCTGCTCACCGAATGCGTGCGTCAAAGAAAAAAGAACGGCTCTCCCGTTCCGCATGAGCTCGACGTTCCGCCGAAGCTCGACATAGAATAAAAAAATGCGACGGCTATCGCGTGAGCCGTCGCATTTTCGTTTGTTAAAGTGTTGCGATAAAGGACATGATGCGCTGTGCGAGTCTGCGGTTTCCGGCGTCGTTCGGATGCAGTCCGTCGGGGCAAAGCGCGTTTCTGTGTGCCTCAATGGTCGGGCATATTCCGCCGCTGCTGTACATATCGAGCACAGGGATGGAATATTTCTCCGCAGTGCGGCGCATCGCGTCGACGTAATCCTTCAGCGGTCTGCCATGCATATTGGGCTCGTCCTCGTTCTCGCGATGAAGCGGCGTCAGGAAAACTATCTCCGCATTCGGGTACTTCTCGATAAGTCCGCGCATAAGGAAGTGCAGTGCTCCGCAATACGTATCGGGCGTTCTGTCGTCCTCCGTGCCGAACGGCGCGTTTCCGTGACCGTAGTCGTTCGTTCCGCCGAACACGACGACAATGTCCGCGTCGTCATCCATCTGCGAAAACCTCGCGCAGTAGTCAAGCTCGTCGATATCGCAGTTTTTCGGATTCTGGCGTGCGATCCTCGTTGCGCTGATGCCGTAGTTTCTCGCCTCGGCAAGGGATGCCTCTCGCGCTATGATATCAACAAATCTCGCCTCCGCGCAGCTCGTTCCGACGCCCTCCGTAATGCTGTCTCCCAAAAAATTAACTCTCTTTCCTTTTAGCTCCATTGTACTTTTTCTCCGTGTATGAATTCCAACCTCAAAGGTCGGTCGTGTCTATTACGATATCCGCCGTGCGCTCCGTATCAAAGGCGGCAAAATACGCCTCCTCGAGCGGCATCCAGCGTGTCCTGAACATTTCAAGCCTCGCTGGCGCACGTCTCTCGATGCGCGAAAGGCGGCAGTCTGCACTTGCGGTCAAAAATACCGACAGGTCATAATATTTTCCGAAGCGCGGCGACATGCAGTAGGCGCCCTCAACGGTCACCGGCACACCGCTCGGAATATGCTGCCGCCATGTCAGCTCGCCGCACGAGCAGTCGAAGACGCCGTAGTCGAATTCAGACCCGAGGTGTCGCACGACCTCGGTTTCGAAGCGCTCGTAATGTATATTCCCGCCGGGCTGCGAAAGGCGCTCGGCACTTCTCATTTCATACGGCAGAAAAAAATCGTCCGCGTGTACCGTCGCGGCGCCGAAGCGGCGCGATATCTCTGCGGCGAGAGTCGACTTTCCGGCGGCGGCTCTGCCGTCGATCGCGAGAATAAACTCACCCTTCTCGCGTCTCAGCCTCTCGCATTCCGAATACAGCTTTTCAAATACGTCTGACATGTTGCTACCCTATATTACGACGCTCATATGACGTGAGACGTGGCAATTGATGTTGACGGCGACGGGCAGTCCCGCAATGTGTGTCGGAGCCTGCTCTATCATAACGCCCAGTGCGGTTGTGCTTCCGCCGAAGCCCTGCGGACCGATACCGAGGGAATTTATCCGCTCGAGTATCTGTTGCTCGAGCGCGGCATATCGGATGTCCGGGTTCGGTGTATCGCGAAGGAGTGCAGCCTTGGCGAGGCAGGCACAGCTTTCAAAATTGCCTCCAATGCCGACGCCGACAAATATCGGTGGGCAGGGATTGCTTCCCGCGCGACTCACGCAGTCGACAACGTAGCTCACGATATCCTCGGGAGTGGCGGCGGGCGTCATCATGCGAAGGCTGCTCATATTCTCGCTGCCGAAGCCCTTGGGCGCAGCTGTAAGGCGCAGCACATTCGCGCCCTCGCCGTCGCCTACGGTCTTGATATGTATCACGGCAGGCGTATTGTCCTGCGTGTTTTTCCTGTCGAAAAGCGGGTCGGAGACGACTGAAAGGCGGAGCCTTCCGTTGACGTAGGCACGGCGGACACCCTCATTTATCGCCTCCTCGAGAGAGGCGCCGACAACATGCACATTTTTTCCTACCGAAGCGAAAACGACCGCCATGCCCGTATCCTGGCATATCGGAAGGTCATGCCGCTCGGCACATGCGAGGTTGTCGCATATTACCTCGAGCACCGCCGTGCCACGCTCGCTTTTTTCATTATCTCTCGCCGCTTCAAGCGCGTCACATACCGCGCTCGGCAGGTGCTTGTTTGCTTCGACGAAAAGGCGCTCCGTCTCCTCGGTGACGCGCTGCGCCGAAATCAGTCTGATATCCTTCATTGTATCCTCAAATAAAACGGCACGGCATCAGATGGCTCTCTGTCATGCCGTGCCCGAAAAATGCGTATTTCTTTCTCCATGAGCGGCGTTAATTGTCGTTATAAAAGACTATCTCGCCCGGATCACGGTAATCAAGCTCCTCGCGTGCGACACCCTCGACGTAATTGCTGTCAAAGGGCTGCTCTACTCTGCGTGTCAGATCCTCAAGCTCGTTTTCCGCGTTGATTATCCGCCCGCTTATGTCGTTTATGTCCCCGCGAAGCTCGTTATTCTCAAATTGAAGCTTTACTATGTTCAAAAAGCAAAAGCAGATGAAAAGCAATGCGGCAAGCTTGAACACTATACCGCTCGTCAGCTTCGGCATTATAGGCTACCGCCCTTTCCAAATCAAAATATTACATCCTCGCGCAGCCCGTCGAGAGCTGCGGCATAATACGCCTCCAGTCGCCGTTTTTTTCGCAGCCTCAAAGCGCGTCCGACCGTAAAAGCAAAGACAATACGAGCAGCTCGGCTGACAAGGCGAAGGATAAGTGCAAACGGCATTGCAAGCACATGTGCAGCTCCGCCGATAAGACGTCGAAGCAAGCAAGCGCACCGCACCGCCGCACCGTGTATAGGCTTTCCCGCCGTCGCCCTGTAGGCAGCGAGCGCGGCAAGGAAGGAGACGACTCCGAAGGCTCGGAGACGCCCGTAAGAAAAGCAGTACGCCGTCACCGGCACTGCCACCGTCAGCAAAAGCATCAAAAGTGCGTCAAGCACAAGATCCGCCGCAAACGAAGCTGCGCCTCCGACGCCGAACGGCACCGCCAGATACCGTACAAAGCGCGCAAGGTCGTATATAAGCCCCGTAAACGCACCGAGAACGGCGAATGCCGCACACGCTGCAAGCTGCTCGGATATCAGTATCTCCATCACAGCTCCTCGGCTCCGCTCGAAAACAAACGGCGTCTTTTTGCACGCCGTCCGAAGTAGCAGACCGCGTCAAGCTTGCCGCAGATGACAAGCCTTCCTGTATCCGTACTGAAGCTTTCGATCTTAAGTCCCTCTCCGTCGACGGAAATATTGCCGAGCGAGGAGAGCGCAATGACCGATGTATCGCTGAAGGACTCCACGTCGGAAATACCGGAAAGCTCCATTCGAGCTCTGTCCCTCAGCACTATGCTCTGCTCTGTGTGAGAATCGTTATTCATATGCCGCTCCGTTTTTTATTTATACTATGAGCGGCACATGAATAATATACCGATTCAACCGTCGATTATCTCATAAAGTGAGGAGGCATCTCCCTTGGGGACATGCTCCTTAACGGCAAGGACTCTGAGCTTTAACGTTTTCTCTCCGAACGTGATGGCGATCACATCGTTTTCCTTAACGTCGTAGGACGCCTTCGCGCGTCTGCCGTTCACCTCTACGTGCTCCGTGTCACAGGCATCGTTTGCGACGGTGCGTCTCTTGATTATACGTGTGACCTTCAAATACTTATCAAGTCTCATCTAAAGTCCCTCCGAAGCGGTCAGGTCGGTTTAGCCGTTTACCTTAGCCTTGAGTGTGGAAGCGGGAGCGAACTTGACCTGCTTGGATGCGGGGATAGTGATAGTCTCGCCTGTTGCGGGATTTCTGCCCTTGCGTTCGCCTCTCTCCTCAACGCTGAAATTGCCGAAGCCGAAGAACTGTACCTTCTCGCCTGCAACAAGCGCTTCCTCAAGTGCCTCGAAGAATGCGTTTACAGCCGCATCTGCGTCCTTCTTCTTAAGTCCGGACTTTTCCGCTACTGTGTTGATCAACTGTGACTTGTTCATTTTTGATTCTTCCTTTACGATTAAAATATTGGTTTATAATAGTATAGCATCTTTAATGATGATATGCAAGTGCATTTCCGCTTTTTTTGCAGCAATTTTATTTTTTGTCAATATGCATCGATAAAGTCGCTGACGCGCTTTGAGAGCATTTCCTCGCAGTCTGCGGAATGCCGTGAGGCAAACGCTGCCGTTGCCATAAGCGCCGACGCGGCATTTTCAGCCGTAAACTCGCCCCCGCTTTCCAGCTCGTCGGCAAGACGTCTGAGCGCTGCGGCGCCGTCCTTTATGAGGCACGCGTCGTCAAAGCCCTCTTTTTTCGCCTTTTTGATGACCTTCTGCGCTCTCATGAGAGCGGGAAGCATGGCGGGAACGGCGTTCATTTTGTCCTTTGCGGTGACGCGCTCCGCCTTTTCGACGCCCTTTGCCGCTTCCCACGCATTGAGCGCGCCGTCTGCGTCCGCGGCGTCGACGGAGCCGAACACGTGCGGGTGGCGGCGGACGAGCTTAGCTGCGATGTCGTGTATCACGTCGTCGAGAGTGAAGCGTCCGCACTCCTCCTCGAGCCTTGCGTGGAATACGACCTGGAGCAGCAGGTCTCCGAGCTCCTCGCGCATAAGTGCTGTATCCGCACGGTCTATTGCCTCGACGACCTCGTAGGTCTCTTCAATGAGATTGGCTCTGATGCTTTCGTGAGTCTGCTGCCTGTCCCAGGGACAGCCGTTTTCCCCTCTGAGATATGCGAAAATTTCACGCAGGTCGTCGAGGGTATATCTTTCCTTATCAATGATTTCCGTAATTTTCGAGTTATTCATCTTTTGAGAGCAGTTTAACCTTTCGCAGTATCTTTTCGAGCTTTTCGCCCTTCGGGAGAAGTCTGACGTCATCGGCGCTTATCGCGCGAATGGCGAATATCAGAATCACATACACAATAGCCGCCCCGGCTATCGAGAGCAGCGTGGAGGTACGCGAAACGGAATCGTTGATTATCGCGCGCTCGCCGTCGAGCGTACACTTCAGCGTTATGCTTCCGTTGCTGCGTCCGGGATATGTGAGTCTGAGCACATTAGAGGAATACTCGTATTCAAAGTGTTCGGTGACCGTGCCGTGAAGCTCGCCGTCACGCTCGGAAAGGACGATTTCGATGCAGCCGTCCGAGGTATAATACATATATTCCCTCGCGCCGTCCTCGCCGCTCACGGAATATCCGCAGCGCTCGCCGTCGATATAGTACGCGCTGCCGTCGGTGCTGATAACGTAGGTGTCCGCGCCGAAATCGGTGATCTCGTAAAGCGACACGGTCTCAGCCCCCTCGCCGTCGTTCGACTCGACGGCAGACACCGTCACACCGTCGCGAATATCGAAGGCCGTGCCGTCTGCGGCAAAGTGAGCGTCATGGAGATATGCGCTTTTTGCGGAATTTGTAAGCACAAAGCTCTCGCCGCCTTCGCTGCTGTAGCCGTATGCGACATCGCTTGCCAGGGCACCTGCGGCAGCGGTATTGATGCCGAGCGCAACTGCCGCACAGAGCACTCCCGCCACGAGCGGACGGAAGAATATTCTGCCGAAATTCAGCTTAAGTCCGACATGCTTTACAACAAAGTAAATATTGAGTCCCGTCGCCGTAAGGTAGCAAAGGAAGGTGCTTATCGGCGTTCCGGGCATTCCGATAACTCGAATGAGCACGGTATTGGAGGCTATCTTCACCGCGGCGCCGACGAGCATGGAGATAACGGGCTTTCGCTCGAAGCCGTTCGCCTGAAGGATTGCGTTCGTTACCGAAAGCACGCACACGAAGAAGGTAGACGGCGCGAGCAGCGCAAGCAAGGGAGCGGCAGAAACCACAGACCAGTAGCGATATCCGAAGAAGTGAAGGATGGGCTTTGCAAGAGCTGCCATTCCGAGACCGCAGGGGATACCGATAATGACGGCAACGCGAAGCGAGCTCTCCATGACGAGCGAGGCGCGCTTTTTGTCGCCCGACGCGACGGCAGCCTTAAGCATGGGCACTATCGAATACGAGATCGGGTAGATGAGGTACGGCGGCATATTGAACAGCGGCACACAGAGCGAGGTATAGTTGCCGTAGGTCGCCGTTGCCTGCGCCTCGGTCATTCCTCTGAAGGACTGAAGAAGGCGCTGGATGAGCGTCATGTCGATGAGGTTCGTAAGGCTCATTACGGACGAGCTGATCGTAACCGGGAGCGCAATGAGCACGATCCGCTTGAGTATCTTGCCGGAGGACTCGGTCTCATCGCTCGTGCCGGACAGCTCGATATACTCAGCGTCATAGCGCTCGCTCTTGAAGAAGAGCTTCGAGAGCATGAGGAATATCATTCCGAGTCCCGCACCGATTGTCAGACCGAGCACGGCGTATGCCGCAACGTAATGTATCGTCTCCTTTCCGCTTCCGTACTTATTCAGCGCATAGGACGCGAAGGCGATACCGAGGAACAGCTTACACAGCGCCTCGATAAGCTGTGATATCGCGACGGGGAGCATCGACTGATAGCCCTGGAAATAGCCGCGAAGCGCGCTCGATATGCAGATGAAGAACAGCGTCGGCGCTATTGCGATAATGCAATAATATGTTGGGTCGGCTTTCAGCAGTGACGCAAAGCCGTGCGCTCCGAAGAACATTGCCCCGCAGCCGACGATACCGACCGCAAGAAACAGCAGCATTGCGAGCTTGAAAACCTTTTTTACCTGTGCAATACGCCCACGTGCCCGGTTCTCCGAAACAAGAAGCGATATCGCAACGGGAAGTCCCGCCGTCGACACCATGTAGAAGAAGGTGTAGATCGTATACGCGGAGCTGTAGTAGCCCATACCCTGGTCGCCCACGATATGGTTCATCGGTATCTTGAACAGCGCGCCTATCACCTTGATAAGAAGGTTCGATACCGTCAGCACAAGCACACCCGCGAAGAACAGCTTTGTACTGTTTTTACTTTTTTTGTTATCCATGTTCAGACCATGCCTTTCCCCGAGCCGACGCTGCGACGCGCAGTGCCATGCCCGCTATAGTTATTTCTGTCCGAAATTGTCGTAGAAATCGCGCACGCGGCGGAACAGCTCCTCGCGCTTTTCGCGTCGGCTCTCCCCGTCGGTCCGCAAATATTCGTAGGGATACTTCGGCTCGCAGAGTCGCTGTATCTCACGCTCGCCGTCAGCGCCCGTGCCGACAAGCTTTGTCACCGAGGACGCGCCGCACGCGAAAACTGTGTGTACCTCGTCCATCATGAAGATATTGTAAAGTCCCTCGTGACCCGGCAGTGAGTAGCCGACATTCTCGAGATTGCCGACGGTATTCTTCTGTCGGTACATATAATACGGAATATATCCAGCGCCGAGCAGTGTTCGCGAGGCGTAATCGACCTCGCACGCGGCAAATTCGCCGTCGCGGTCGTACACCTCGTGCCCACCCGTGCGGAGCTCGGCTGATTTCTTCACGCTGAAGGTATGAACGGTAATATTCGTCGGCGAAAGCGCTGCCACGCGGTCGACGGACGACCTGAAGCTCTCGGGAGTGTCGCCGGGAAGACCCGCGATAAGGTCGACATTGATATCGCGAAAGCCTGCGTCCGCCGCTGCGGCATAGGCACGAAAAAAGTCCTCCGTCGTGTGGCTTCTGCCGATATTGCGAAGCACCTGCTCGTTCAGCGTCTGCGTATTGACGCTGACACGCGTCACGCCGCAAGAGCTCGCAACAGCCAGCTTTTCGGCGCTTATCGTATCGGGACGTCCCGCCTCGAGCGTAAACTCATCAACGCCCTCCGCCGCGTCTCTCAGCTGCTCCAGCAAAAGCTCGAGCTGACGAGCGTCAAGCACCGTCGGCGTGCCTCCGCCTATATATATGCTCGCAAGGCGAAGTCCCGTCGCGCGTATCATGTCAAGCGTGTGACGCACCTCCTCGCACAGCACCTGGAGATACTCCGGTATCATTGCAAGCAGCCTCGGCGAGGTATACGATACAAAGGAGCAATACGAGCAGCGCGTGGGGCAGAACGGTATTGCAATATAAAGGCTGCACTCGCGTCGGCGTTCATCCGTTACGATGCGTCGCGAGCACTCCGCAGTTGACGCGGCAAGGCACGCCTTTGCGTGCGAGGTGCGGTACACATCCTCAAAGAAGCGTATCGCCTGCTCACGCGTCCGACCGCTCTCAAGCATCTCGAGAGCAAGCTTCGCGGGACGGACTCCCGTGAGCATTCCCCACGGAGGCGTATGTCCCGTGAGCTTTATGCAAGCGTCGAAAAACGCTCCGCCCATTGCGAGCTGCGCCTGCTTTTCGGCACTGATGCCGTCGCGCGAAAGCGATGCCTCGGCAGCTGCCGTTTTTCCGTCGGCGCAGACCGTCGCCGAGGCGACAGCTGTATCGCCGTCGACTCTCAGTTCAAGCTGCGCTGCTTTTCCGTCGTCCGCGTCGGGCTCCGTCGGGAATTTCTCCCCCGGAAAAAACAGCATCGCGAGCATCTGTATATAATACGGCTTGACAGCACCGTTTATGATAAGCTTCATTCGCGCACCCTATCTTTCTCTTTTCAGCACGCGGCTGTCCATGACCACGGTCACCGGACCGTCATTGCAAAGCGACACCTTCATATCGGCGCCGAATACGCCGCTTTCCGTATGTATGCGCTCGGCAAGAGCCGACTTGAAAAGCTCGAACAGTCCGTTCGCCTCGCTCGGCGGGGCGCTGTTCATGAAATCCGGGCGTGTTCCCTTCCTGTACGCGGCAAGCAGCGTGAAATTCGGCACGACGACGATGTCGCCGCCGATATCGCAGACAGAAAGGTTCATTTTTCCGTTTTCGTCGGAGAAAAGTCGTATCTTCAGTATTTTTTCCGCCATGAGGCGCACGTCCTCTGCGTCGTCACCGCGTTCAAAGCCGACAAGCAGAAGAAAGCCTTGTCCGCCGACGGCAACCGTCTCACCGTCAATTACGACCTGTGAATTCAGCGCTCGCTGTAATACCGCTATCATCAGCCCACTCCCTTCGTGATGTCTATAATATGACTGAGTCCGCGCAGGCGCGAAACTATCGAGTTGTAGTGCTCGCTGTTCTTGCAGCCCACAGTAAGATTGACGATAAGCTCGCCGTTTGCGCCCTTCTGCGTATTAACGGACAGCAGCACAACCTTCATATCGGCAAGTGCGGCTGTTATATCCGCAAGCAGGGATATGTGATTTTCCGCATAGACACGAATAAGCGCCTCGAAGAGCCCGTTCGACGAGCTGCTTGCCGCCTCCGAATCCCATTCAGCCTTGATAAGTCTGGCTGCAAACTCCGGGTCGTTAATACCGGAGGTGATATTCTTGCAGGTCTTCTTGTGGACGGATATTCCGTATCCGCGCGTAATAAAGCCGATGATCTCGTCTCCGGGAAGCGGATTGCAGCAGCGCGCGAACTTAACGGCGCAGTCGCTCTCTCCGTCGATGATAATGCCGTTATTGCTTCTGATCCTGCCGTTCGGCTTTGAGGTCTTGATCTGCTCGGGAAGCGTCGGAGGAGTCTCGTCCTCGAGCTTGAACATGCGCTCATACTCGTCGCGAAGCTTCGAGGAAATTTTTGATACAGACAGTCCGCCGTAGCCGATCGCGTTGAGCATATCGTCCGCCTCCTGCATTCCGATGCGCTTGGCGATATGGGCGATGACCTCGTTTTTCTGGGTATCGGTCGGGCGACCTCTGAATTTTGAGAATTCACGGTCGATCTCGGCGCGTCCCACGGCGATATTCTCGGCACGCTTTTCCTTCTTGAACCACTGTCTGATCTTGTTTCTCGCCTCGCCCGTGCGAACGATCTTCAGCCAGTCGCGGCTCGGACCCTTCGATGAGGAGGAGGTGATTATCTCGACAATGTCACCGGTTTCCGGCACGCGGTCGATGGGAGCGATGATACCGTTTATCGTCGCACCGACCATCTTATTGCCGACAGCCGAATGGATGGCATAGGCAAAGTCGATGAGAGTAGACCCCTGCGCGAGCGCGATAACATCGCCCTTCGGTGTGAAGACGAACAGCTCATCGTGGAAAATATCGATCTTCAGCGCGTGGAGGAATTCCTCGGAATCGACGACGCCGTCCTCAGCCTCAATGAGCTTTGCAACCCAGGCGAGCTTCTTGTCGATATCCTCCTTGCTGCGCTCGCCGGATTTGTACTTCCAGTGCGCGGCAACACCGTATTCCGCGACGTGATGCATCTCGCGCGTTCTTATCTGAACCTCGAACGGAATACCGTCGCGTCCGATAACAGTCGTGTGGAGAGAC
>CAYNHY010000024.1:0-17308 GCA_964397225.1 uncultured Ruminococcus sp. | reverse complement strand
ATGAGGTCACACTTGCCGGTAGCTTTTGCATCGGCAAGTGTAACCGTATCGGCGTGACCGTGCAGGTCGACGAGGATGTTCATGTCGGCATTACGAAGGAAAATTTCAAGGAATTTTTCACTGAGAATATCTTAAAGGTTTTGGAAAGGGTGTGACGCGCCGTGCCGAATTGCCTGACGCTGAAGAAATCAAACTGCAAAAACTGCTATAAATGTATCCGACACTGCCCGGTCAAGGCTATTCGCTTTTCCGGAAACCAGGCTCATATCATAGGAAACGAGTGCATACTCTGCGGTCAGTGCTTTGTCGTATGTCCGCAGAATGCAAAGGAGATAGTCGACGAGACCGAAAAGGTAAGAGTCCTTCTCCAAAGCGGAGACCCCGTGTACGTCAGCCTCGCTCCCTCCTTTATCGCAAATTACGAGGGCGTCGGCATCGAGTCGATGAGACGCGCTCTCAAAAAGCTCGGCTTTGCCGACGTTGAGGAGACCGCGCTCGGCGCGACCGTCGTTAAGAACGAGTATGAGCGAATGATACGCGAGGAGGAGCGCGATGTAATTATCAGCTCCTGCTGTCACTCGATCAATCTGCTCATTCAGAAGCATTATCCCGCGGCGCTCGAGTACCTTGCGGACGTCGCGTCTCCCATGCAGGCTCACTGCATGGATATAAAGAAGCACCATCCGGACGCCAAGACCGTATTTATCGGTCCCTGCGTCGCGAAGAAGGACGAGGCGGAGCACTATGAGGGTATCGTTGACGCCGTTCTTACCTTTGAGGAGCTGACGGAGTGGCTTCGCGCCGAGAATATCGAGCTCGAGGCGGAGAGTGACCGAGAGGACTGCTCGCGTGCGAGATTCTTCCCCACAACGGGCGGAATTCTCAAGACCATGGCGCAGCAGAACGACTACTCTTACCTTGCACTCGACGGCATCGATACCTGCATTGCCGCGCTCAAGGATATCATCGAGGGACGCATACACAAGTGCTTTGTCGAGATGTCGGCGTGCATCGGAAGCTGTGTCGGAGGTCCCGTTATGGAGAAGTATCACCGCTCCTCCGCCGTCAAGGATTATATCGCCGTCGCAAATTACGCCGGAGAGCGCGACTTCAACGTGACTCAGCCGAAGAGCTCGGAGATAAGAAAGAGCTTTGAATTCATTGAGAAGCGCCTGCAAATGCCGTCCGAGACGGAAATATGCGCCGTGCTTCGCCAGATGGGCAAGTTCAAGCCCTCGCAGGAGCTCAATTGCGGCTCGTGCGGCTATAATACCTGCCGAGAGAAGGCTGTAGCCATCCTCCAGGGCAAGGCGGAGATCTCAATGTGTCTGCCGTACCTCAAGGATAAGGCGGAAAGCTTCTCCGACGCCATAGTAAACAATTCACCGAACGGTCTTATCGTGCTTAACGAGAACCTTGAGGTTCAGCAGATAAACACCGCTGCAAGACATATAATGAATATCCGCTCCGAGAGCGATATTCTCGGAGACCAGGTCATCCGTATACTTGACCCCACGGCATTTATAAACGTGCTGAACAGCGGACACGACGTTCACAACGAGCGGGTATATCTCGCAGAGTACAAGCGCTACGTCGAGCAGTCCATAGTATACGACAAGGAGTCGCGCCTGCTTATCGGTATCATGCGTGATATCACCGACGAGCAGAACGAGCGCGAAAAGAAGGAAAGCATAAGCCGTCAGACGGTCGAGGTCGCCGACCGCGTGGTTGACAAGCAGATGCGTATCGTTCAGGAGATCGCATCCCTGCTCGGAGAGACCGCCGCCGAGACCAAGATCGCACTTGCAAAGCTGAAGGAGTCTATCACAAATGAATGATCTTTGTGCCGATATCGGCTACAAAAGCATAAATCATTACGGCGAGCAGCTTTGCGGCGACCACGTTGACATCGTCGAGCCAAGCGAGGACTCGACGGTCATCGTGCTCTCCGACGGACTCGGAAGCGGTGTTAAGGCGAGCATTCTCTCGACCTTGACCTCGAAGATAATCTCGACCATGCTTGCGGAGGGGCTTTCCCTCGAGGAGTGCGTCGAGACTATCGCCGCAACGCTTCCCGTGTGCTCCGTGCGCGGAGTTGCATATTCGACCTTCACCATAATTCATCTAATGAACAACCGCACCGCGGAGCTCATTCAGTACGACAATCCTCACGCCATCATCATTCGCGACGAGCAGGTGTGGGATTATCCGAAGACGGAGATGAGCATCGGCGGTAAGAAGATATACAAGTCCGTTATCAGCCTGCGCGAAAACGACATTTTCATCGCAATGAGCGACGGCTGCCCGCATGCGGGTATCGGTACGGCATACAATTTCGGCTGGAAGCGCGAGGATATAGCATCCTTCATGGAGTCGCTTGCTCCCGCTGGATATACGGCAAAGACTCTGTCGACCATGCTCGTTGACGAGTGCAATAAGCTTTACGACGAAAAGCCGGGCGACGACGCTACGGCATGCGTTGTGCGTATCCGCCGCCGCGAGCCGATGAATATGCTCTTCGGTCCGCCGTCAAACCGTGACGACGCCGACCGTATGATGTCGCTGTTCTTCTCCAAGGAGGGAAAGCATATTATCTGCGGAGGTACGACCTCCTCAATTGCCGCGAAGTTCCTTCGCAAGCCCCTCAAAACAAGCCTCAGCTTCGAGAGAAGCGACGTTCCGCCGATAGCGGAGATCGAGGGCGTAGACCTCGTTACCGAGGGGGTCATCACCGTCAATAAGGTGCTTGAATATGCAAAGGACTACCTTGGCGAGAACAAATACTACGAGCATTGGAGCTTCAAGCGCGACGGAGCCTCACTTATTTGCAGACTTCTCTTCGAGGAGGCGACCGATATCAATTTCTATGTCGGACGCGCCGTCAACCCCGCGCATCAGAATCCGGAGCTTCCCATTAATTTTAACATCAAGATGAATCTTGTTAAGGAGCTCTCGGAGTGCCTCAAAAGGATGGGCAAGAAAATCAAGGTCAGCTATTTCTAAGGAGATCATATGGGAGTAAGAAAGTTCGATACAAAGGTACAGCACCTGAAATATAAGGTCCTGCGCGAGGTCGCGCGTCAGGCGTGGAATGATACCCTCTTACAGAATATCGTGGACATCCCGAAGACTATAGTCCCCGGAAAGACGTCGACCATGCGCTGCTGTGTATACAAGGAAAGAGCAATACTCGGCGAGCGCGTGAAGATCGCAATGGGCGGCGATAAGGAGAACCCGAATATTATCGAGGTCATCGATATCGCCTGCGACGAGTGTCCCGCGGCAGGCTACGAGGTCACCGACTCGTGCCGCGGATGTCTGGCTCACCGCTGCGAGGACGTTTGCCGTCGCGGTGCAATATCCTTTGACCACAACCACGTGGCGCACATCGACAAGTCAAAGTGCGTCGAGTGCGGTCAGTGTGCCAAGGTGTGCCCGTATTTCGCAATAGTAAACCGCAAGCGCCCCTGCCAGATCGCATGTAAGGTAAAGGCTATCTCGATAAACGAGGCAAACGCTGCGGCTATCGACAACAGCAAGTGCATTCAGTGCGGTGCGTGCGTATACCAGTGCCCCTTCGGTGCAATATCCGATAAGTCCTACATCCTTAACGTTATCGACCTTATCAAAAAGAGCGAGAATAACGGAAGGTATAAGGTCTATGCCATGGTCGCGCCCTCGATCTCGAGCCAGTTTACATACGCGAAGCTCGGTCAGGTCATCTCAGGGCTCAAGGCTCTCGGCTTCTACACCGTAATCGAGGCGGCGCTCGGTGCCGACATGGTAGCACAGGCGGAGTCTCGCGAGCTTGCCGAAAAGGGCTTCCTTACAAGCTCCTGCTGCCCTGCGTTCGTGCAGTACATCAAGCAGACGCACCCCGAGCTGCTTGAGTTCGTTTCTCACAACGCATCTCCCATGGCAACGCTTGCAAAGTATATAAAGGACAAGGAAGAAAACGCGAAGGTGGTCTTCATCGGACCCTGCACCGCAAAGAAGGCAGAGGCACAGCTTGAGACTGTCAAGCCCTATGTCGATGCGGTAATGACCTTCGAGGAGCTTCAGGCTCTCTTTGACAGCAGAGATATAGATATCACGACGCTTGAGGAGGATGTGCTCAACAATGCATCCTACTTCGGAAGAATATTCGCGCGCTCCGGCGGTCTGTCCGACGCTGTGGCTCAGGGTCTCCGTGAGCAGAATATCGACTTTGACCTCAAGGCGGTGTCCTGCGACGGCATCGAGGCATGCCGCGCGGCTCTCATCAAGAAGAGCAAGAATATGCTGGACGCAAACTTCATTGAAGGAATGGCGTGCAGCGGTGGCTGTATAGGCGGCGCGGGCTGCCTGACGCACGGCGAAAAGAACAAGTCCGAGGTGGACAAGTACGGCAAGGAGGCTCTTGAAAAGACGATCTCCGACGCTGTATCGGTTCTGAAATAACCTGCGTCGATTACCCGCTTAAGATAAATAAGGATTGGCAAAACACCGAGTGCAAAGTGACTGCACCCGGTGTTTTGTAATATAAAAGCCCCGACGTCGGACTGCCGGGACTTTTCCCTGTATTTTGTTGAAAACTTACCATGAAGGCGTCAGTCTGTCTCAGAGAGGGAAGGCGCCTGCCATTTTTCGCGCCTGTAGAAGAATACCGCGACCGCACTTCCGAGCGTCCAGCCGATAGGCCACGCCAGCCAGATGCCGAGCGAGCCGAGGGGACGCGAGAGAATTGCGGCGAGGGCGACGCGAAGCCCGAGATCGGTAAAGGTCGATATCATGAATTTGTCCATCTTTCCCGCGCCGCGAAGTACGCCGTCAGCTGTGAGCTTTGCGGCGATGACGCAGTAGAACGGCGAGAGCACGAGAAGCAGCTGCGCGCCGACAGTCAGGGCTGTTTCCGACGGTGAATCGAGGAACAGCGACACAAGGAAGCGTCCTGCCGTCATGTAGGCTGCCGTGAACGGTAGCCCCAGGAGCACCGACAGACACACGCCCGCACGGAAGCCCGGGCGTATGCGCTCATATTTTCCCGCGCCGAGGTTCTGCGCCGTGTAATTCGAAATTCCGTTGCCGAGCGTCGTGAAGGATGTGATGAGCAAATTGTTGAGCTTAATTCCGGCGGAATAGCCTGCGACCGTCGGCGCGCCGAAGCCGTTGATTATTCCCTGTATCACGATATTCCCGACAGAGATGAAGCTCTGCTGCAAAATGCTCGGCACGGCGACGGTCGATATTCTCCGCAGGAGCGGGAAGGAGAAGAGCTTTACCCTTTCCTCGGTCTTTATCGTCGCAAAGCGGCGGAAGACTACGACAAGCGCCGCAATGCAGCTGACGCCCTGGCAGAGGAAGGTCGCCCACGCCACGCCGTCGACGCCCATTCCGAAGGCTGTGACGAACAGGATGTCCATTCCGATATTCGAAACAGACGAGCACGCAAGAAATATAAACGGCGTCCTCGAGTCGCCGAGAGCCGAGAAGATGCCCGTCGCGATATTATAGAAGAATACGAACGGCAGACCGAGCACGTATATATCAAGATACAGCGCGCTGTCCTCCAGGATATTCCTCGGCGTGTTTATAAGTGCGAGCAGCTGCTCGCTGAGTGACAGACCGAGTATCATCAAAACAGCGCACAGCGCACCTGTCGCGATGAGCGTCGTGTAAACGGCAGCTTTCAGCTCGCCGTAGCGCTTCGAGCCGAACAGCTGCGAAACGATGACCGAGCAGCCGATATTGCAGCCGAAGGCGAACGCGATGAAGATGAGCGTTATCTCATAGCTGTTGCCGACCGCGGCAAGCGCGAGCTCACCTACGAATTTTCCGGCAATAAGGCTGTCTGCAATGTTGTAAAGCTGCTGAAATATCACGCTTCCGAACAGCGGAAGACAGAATTTCCACAGCACCGTTGACGGCTTTCCGACCGTCAGATCCTTATTCATTTTCAAAAAACCTCCAGAATAATGCTTGACAATTGTACCGTACAAAAGTATAATACATTCTAAACCATATGTAAAGAGTATAAAACGAATTTCGAATATATCAAAAAGGCATAACAGCATGTATATAAACTACGACCATTACCGAATTTTTTATTATGTCGCGAAATACGGCAGCTTCACGCGGGCGGCGGAGGTGCTGCTCGGCAGTCAGCCGAATATCACGCGCACTGTGAAGGCGCTTGAGGGTGAGCTCGGCTGCACGCTTTTCGCGAGAACGCGAAGGGGCGTCAGGCTGACTCCGGAGGGCGAAAAGCTGTATTCGCATATTTCGATAGCGATGGAGCACATCGCAATGGGCGAGGAGGAGATATCGCGAACGCGGAGCCTCGAGACGGGGGTTGTCTCAATTGCGGCAAGCGAGGTCGCGCTGCACTGCTTCCTCCTACCCGTGCTCAAGAGCTTTCATCGCGAGCACCCGGGCATTCGCATCAGGATAAGCAACCATACAACGCCGCAGGCGGTAACGGCGCTCACTCACGGACTCGCGGAGGTCGCGCTGGTGACCGGTCCCCTGCTTGAGCGCGAAAGATTACGCAAGACGCCGCTCAAGCGCTTTCACGAGATCGCAGTCTGCGGACGGGAAATGCGTGTGCTTGCCGAGCATCCGATATCGCTCGCCGAGCTGTGCCGTCATCCGCTGGTCTGCCTGTCTCCTCAGAGCGGGACGTATGAGTTTTATTCACGCCTGTTTGCCGATCATCAGCTCGAGCTTCGCCCGGATGTGGAGGTCGCGACGGCAGATCAGCTCATACCGATGATAAAAAGCGACCTCGGAGTAGGCTTTGTGCCGGAGGAAACGGCGCTTGACGCCATCGCCTCAGGCGAGCTTTACCGCCTTCGTCTCATCGAGAGCATACCGTGCCGCACGGTATACATGCTTTGCGACACGCAAAGACCGCAAAGCTTCGCCGCGCGTGTGCTCGAGCAGAGCATTCTTTCGGCAACAGAGCTCGGAGTGAAGTAGTGTTTATGCAATAGTTACAAATACGTAAAAAAGCTTATTATAATTTATGCTATACTGAGCACAGCGCGGTTAGCAATGCCGCAACAGAACGGAGGCTTAAATTATGGAATACGTTACACTTTCAAACGGGGTGAGAATGCCGTGCCTCGGCTACGGCGTGTATCAAATCACGCGTGAGGACTGCGAGAGGTGCGTCGTCGACGCGCTCGAGGCAGGATATCGCCTTATCGATACGGCGCAAAGCTACTTCAATGAGGAGCAGGTCGGCGCAGCTCTCGCCTCGTCGGGACTGCCGCGAGACGAGCTGTTTGTCACTTCGAAGGTGTGGATAGACAATTACGGCTACGACGCATGTCGGAAAAGCGTTTACGCTTCTCTCGAGAGGCTGCGCCTTGACAGGATAGACCTGATGCTGCTGCATCAGCCCTTCGGCGACGTGTACGGCGCATGGCGTGCGCTTGCGGAGCTTTACCGCGAGGGCGTCGTTCGCGCTGTCGGAATATCGAACTTCGCGCCCGACCGCACGGTCGACCTTGCCGAGTTTTCCGAGCTGTGTCCGATGGTGAATCAGATAGAGATACACCCTCATCACGCACAGGAGGAGGCAGTTCGCTGGAACACGAAATACGGCATCGTCAGCGAGGCGTGGGCGCCGTTCGGAGAGGGCAGAGGAGATATGTTCACGCTGCCCGAGCTGTGCCGCATCGGCGGGAAATACGGCAAGAGCGCGGCGCAGGTCATCCTTCGCTGGCAGCTGCAACGCGGAATTGTCGTAATACCGAAGAGCGTTCACCGCGAGCGAATGCTTGAAAACATAAACGTTTTCGATTTTGAGCTGACAGAGGAGGATATGGCTGCCGTATCGGCACTCGACCGACATGAAAGCTCCTTCTTCTCTCACCGAGACCCTGCCACGGTCGCGTGGTTCTCGCAGCTTGTCATCAGCCGCAGAAGCGGTAATTAAAAACCGAAAGGAAGCATAACATGAGCAAAAAGGTACTTATTCTTTCAGGAAGCCCACGCCGGGGCGGCAACAGCGAGCTGCTGTGCGAGGAATTCATGCGCGGAGCCCGCGAGAGCGGAAACGACGTTTCGCTCGTCCGCGTGGCGGACAAAAAAATAGCGCCGTGCCTCGGCTGCTATTATTGCAGGGAAAACAGCGGACGCTGTGTTCGCGACGACGGCATGGCGGCTCTCTTGCAGGAGATGATCGACGCTGATGTGCTTGTGCTCGCCTCGCCTGTGTATTTTTACTCTGTTGACGCACAGCTGAAGGCGGTCATTGACCGCACGGTCGCGCGCTGGACGGAGGTCAGGGACAAGGAGCTTTATTACATTGTCACGATGGCTGACGAGGAGCTGACGTCCGCCGAAACGACGCTTGCCTGCCTGCGCGGCTACGCCGACTGCATCGAGGGAGCCGTCGAGCGCGGCGTAATTGTCGGTGCGGGCGTTTACGAGCGCGGTGAGGTTAAAGACAGTGAAGCGTTCGCTGAGGCATACAGGCTCGGACTCGAACTCTGAGCACCGACGGAAAAACTTTGATTTGCTATTGCCAAATCGCCGAAAAGATGATATAATAAGAAAAAAGAATATCGATCGAAGATACGGTTTGAAAAGTTGTAAGCTGAGTAGATGCAAAAGGAATCCGGTTCGAATCCGGAACAACCGCCATTACTGTATTTGACGTGAGAGGGCGTGCGCTGCTTTTTGCGCGGAGCTCTCCGTGCGCTTTGTCGCGCGGCATAAGTCAGAACCTGCCGTATTTTTTCTTCGGGTCAACACAGCTTTTGGTGTGGGGAGTGCGACCTTTTCAGGCTCGCACTCCCTTTTGATTTTCGCAAACGTGCCGAGACCGCGACGTGTCGCGTGCTTTGCGCTTTGAAATAAACGAAGAAAAGAGGAAACAAAAATGAAAAAGCTATTGTCTGTGCTTCTTGCTGCCGTCCTGATGACGGGAATTCTCGGCATGTCCGTATCAGCGAAGCAGACCGCCGACACGGCAGAGGTGTATGTCACCGTTGCCGACGGAAGCGGAAGCCTGGTACTGACGTTCAAAAAGGTCACGGTAAGTGACATTGACGCCGACGGCGCACTCACCGTAAACGACGCGCTTTACGCCGCGCACGAGGCAGCCTTCAATGGCGGAGCCGCTGCGGGCTATGCCTCCGCAAAGAGCGACTTCGGTCTTTCGCTCACACGCCTTTGGGGCGTTGAGAACGGCGGAAGCTACGGCTATGCCGTGAATTCAGCGCTGTGCAACAGCCTTGCCGACCCCGTTAAGGACGGCGACAGCGTGTACGCGTATATTTACCGGGATCTTGCCGCGTGGAGCGACAAGTATTCGTATTTCGACATCGAGCAGACGACAGCCGCTGTCGGTGACAGCATCACTCTGACGCTCACCTACGCCGGCTTTGATCCCGAAACCTACGCACCCTTCACCGCTCCCGTCGAGGGCGCAAGACTCACCGTAAACGGTAAGGAGTGCGGCGCCGTTACCGACAAGGACGGACGCGCAACGGTGAAGCTTGAGTCTGTCGGCACAAGCACGGTATCCGCTGTCTGCGACAGCATGACGCTCGTGCCTCCCGTTTGCCTTGTGTCAGCATCGACCGGCGATACGGCAGAGGTATACGTTACGATCTCCGACGGTCACGGCGCGCTTGTCATGACTCGTGAGAGGGTAAGCGTCAAGGACATCGACTTCGACGGCGCACTTACCGTAAACGATGCGCTTTACGCCGCGCACGAGGCAGCCTTCGAGGGCGGAGCTGCTGCGGGCTATGCCGCGGCGCAGACCGAGTGGGGACTTTCGCTCACACGCCTTTGGGGCGAGGGAAACGGCAGCTACGGCTATTACGTAAATCATGCAGCCGCATGGAGCCTTGCAGACCCCGTGAAAAACGGCGACAGCATCAATGCCTTTGTTTACACCGACCTTACCGCGTGGAGCGATACATATTGCTACTTCGATGCAAACGAGCTCACAGTCGCGAGCTCGAAGGAGTTTGCGGTCAAGCTTTTGACCCTTGCCTTCAATGCCGACGGCACAAGCAGTGTCGTTCCCGTTGGGGGAGCACAGCTCATACTCGACGGCAAGGAGACCGGAATATTCACCGCCGCCGACGGTACGGCGACCCTCAGCTGCAATGCCGATGGCAGCCATATCCTCAGCGCAAAGAGTGATAAGACGACGCTCGTTCCCCCTGCGCTTTCGCTTACGGTCACGTCGGCGAGCAACGATTCTACGGTGACCACCGAATCCGAAATGCCTGTGACCGAGCCTCCGACACAGGAGAGCGAGCAGACTCCGACAGCACCCGTAACTGCGGACGACAGCGTGTATTACATCGTTACAGCCGTTGCAACGGTAATACTCGCGGCCGGCATCGTCTTTTCTGCGAAAAAAAGAAAAGTAAATGAGAAATAAGCTTCTGTCAGCAGCGCTGTCGCTTATTATTCTACTGCTGTGCATTGCACTGCCGTGCTCGGCACAGACGCAGGACGACGTCGCACGCGCGCAGAGCATTATCGACGGCGTAATAGCGTATAAGACGTCACAGGCGGGTGTCTCCGACGCACGCGAGCTGCTGTGCGGTCAAATTGCGGACGAGGCGGGCAGCTCGGAGTGGTATGCTCTCTCGCTCATACAGAGCGGACAGCGCGATACGGAGGGCTACCGCGTCGCGCTTGAGCGCTACCTTGCCGGCGCGCCGACAGCTTCCGCGCAGTCACGTCAGAAATATGCGCTCCTGCTTTTAGCCTCAGGCGCGACAGACAGTGCCTATATCGCCGACGTAATGGAAAGCAGCATCGGCGAGAGCGGACTGATGAGCTATGTTTTTGCACTTCATCTGATGAATAACGGTTGTGAAAGCAGCCGCTATTCGGCGTCAGAGGTGATAGACGAAATACTCTCGCTCAGACATCCCGACGGCGGCTGGGCTGTGCTCGGCACGGCAAGCGACGTCGACGCGACGGCAATGACCCTACAGGCGCTCGCGGTGCATACGGACGACAGTGATGTGTCCGAGGCTGTCGAGGATGCCCTGTCGTTCCTTTCGGAAAGACAGCGCGAGAGCGGCGGCTATGCAAGCTTCGGCGCGGAGAACCCCGAGAGCGCCGCGCAGGTGCTGTGCGCACTGTCCGCACTCGGAGCGGATGCGGCAAGCGACGTGAGATTTATCAAAAACGGAAATACCGTTTTCGACGCACTCGAGGCGTTCAGACTGCCCGACGGCTCATTCTCGCATTCGCTCGGCGGGGCTGCGAGCGACAGTGCAACGGTCCAGAGCCTGTACGGTGCTATAGCCTACCTTCGAATGAGCGAGGGCAAGAGCGGCTTCTTTATTATAGATAGTGCGTCAGAGACTCCCGAGACTCCCCGGACGGAGGCTGACGACGCTGCACAGGAGCCGCCGAGCTCTGCCGAGATTGCGGCGGAGGACAGCGAGGGCGAGCACAGACTCCCGCTGAAGGCGTGCCTTGCAGCCTGCGTTGTGCTTGTTGCGGTGATGCTTTGCGTTATTCTCGGCGTCGCGGGACGACTTCGTAAAAAGACGCTCTGCGCCGTGGCAGCGGCGGCTGCGATATTACTGCTGCTGCTCGCCGTCAGCGATATTCGCACGGCAGACGATTATTACGGCAGCACGGATGAGACAGTCGAGAGCATCGGTCAGGTTACAATATCAGTCCGCTGCGACACGCTCATCGAAAAAAGCGACGCGGAGCACATTCCGTCAGACGGCGTCGTGCTTGCCGAGAAAAGCTTTTCCGTCGGCGAGAGCACAAGCGCCTATGACGTGCTCGTCGCCGCAGCAAAGGAAAATAAAATCACACTCGATGTCGCGAGCGGCGGAGGCTACGTGCGAGGCATCGCCGGAATATACGAGCTTGAATTCGGCGAGCTGTCGGGCTGGATGTTTTTCGTAAACGGCACGGCGCCGTCCGTGTCGGCTGCCGAATACATCCTTTCGGACGGAGACTGCGTTGAGTGGCGCTATACCTGCGAGCTTGGACGCGATATCGAATAATTGAAAGAAGGTGAGTCTGCGTGAGCGCTCTCGAACGGGTGAACCCGATCGTGACAAGTATATATTTTATCTGCGTCAGCCTGACGGTTATGCTGCACGCAGACCCATGCCTTGCAGTAACGGCTGCCGTCGGTGCATTGCTTACCTTCGGCGCAGTCTGTCGCGGGAGAGAGCGCGCTGCATCACGGCATCTTACGGCACTTGCGCTTTTCGCCGTCACGGCTCTTGCAAATCCGCTGCTGTCGCACAGGGGCAGCACGGTGCTACTTGTCGTAAACGATATGCCGATAACGCTTGAGGCGACGCTGTACGGCGTCGTGGCTGCGGGAGGACTTGCGGCGGTGCTGTACCTCTTTTATTCCTTTTCGCACATCATGACCTCGGACAGGCTGCTTTATATCCTCTCGGCAATATCCCCGCGCGCGGCGCTCGTGCTTTCAATGACGCTTCGCTGTGTGCCGATGATGAGCCGACAAAGGCGCAGGATAATCGACGCGCAGCGCGTGCTCGGCACGTACAGCGAGGACAGCCTTGCCGCGTCTCTCAAGGCGAGTGTGAGCTCAAGCGGGGCACTGCTCACCTGGTCGCTTGAAAACGGGATAATTACCGCGGACAGCATGGCGGCGCGCGGGTACGGCTCAGGACGCCGCACGCGCCTTGCGCCGTACAGCTTCACCGTGCGCGACGCGCTGCTTCTTGCACTGATGCTTTCGCTGACGCTGATATGCATTTTGGGCACGTCGGGCGTCGGCTTTGTCTTTTATCCGAAAATAAGTGTGCCGCCGATGACGGCGCGTCGCGCCGCGGGGTATGCTGCGTATGCACTGCTTGCAGTGCTTCCCGTGCTGCTTGAGCTTAAGGAGATGCTGAAATGGAAATACTACGAGTCGAAAATGTAAGCTTCACCTATCGGGGTGCCGCCTCGCGCACGCTTGACAACGTGTCATTTTCTGTCGAGGACGGCGATTTTGTTACCCTGTGCGGCTCGACCGGCTGCGGAAAGACGACCCTGCTTCGCCTGATAAAGCGTGAGCTTGCCCCGAGCGGTGAGCTTTCGGGAGAAATATACCTTGCCGGTCGGCGCCTGTCCTGCCTGACAGAGCGCGAGAGCGCGCAGCAGATCGGCTTTGTAATGCAGTCGCCCGAGCATCAGCTCGTGACCGACAAGGTCTGGCACGAGCTCGCCTTCACGGCAGAAAACCTGAATATGGACAAGAGCCTCGCCGCACGACGTGTTGCCGAGGTCTCGGCGTATCTCGGGATAGAGGGGCTGCTGCCGCGAAGAACAGACGAGCTCTCCGGCGGGCAAAAGCAGCTTGTCGCGCTCGCGTCGGTGCTCATCAGCTCGCCGCGTCTTTTGCTCCTTGACGAGCCGACCTCGCAGCTTGACCCTGTCGCGGCGGCGGATTTCATTGCAACGCTCCGTCGGCTGAACAGCGATATGGGGCTGACGGTCATAATTTCCGAGCATCGCACGGAGGAGCTGTTTGCTGCCTGCAATAAGCTTCTTTTCGCGCACGGCGGCACGGTAAGCAGCATAGATGAGCCGACAGGGCTTGCCGTCCTGCCGTATAAAGCGGAGCTTTATCCGTTCATGCCGACCTCGGCGAAAATGTTTTGTGCGCTCGACGGCAAGGGTGAGTGCCCGCTCGACGTGCGCGGCGGTCGCCGCTTTGCGGAGCGTGTATTCCGCGAAATGAGCTGTGCCGCCGAGCTGAATGCTGCGGAGCACGGAGCGGAAGCTGCTTCGACGCGCGGAGAGAGCGCCGGGCTGTCTGGTACCGAGGTGCGGGAAGGCAAAGCCGGTCGCGTGGCGCGTGCGTCAGCTAAAGCAGAGGTTGCGGCGCTTGAGCTCTCGGACGTGTCCTTCCGCTATGCCCGAGAGCTGCCCGACGCGCTCTCCTCCCTTTCACTCAGCGTGAGGGCGGGGGAGATATTTTGCATTGTCGGAGGCAACGGGTCGGGAAAAAGCACAGCGCTCGCCGTGGCGGCGGGACTACGGAAGCCGTACAGGGGGCAGGTGCGCGTATTCGGAAAGAAGCTTTCGGAATACCGTGCGGGAGAGTTGTACAGCTCCTGTCTTTCCATGCTCATGCAGGACGTGCAGACGATGTTCACGAAATTCACGGTGCGGGAAGAGCTCGGCGGATTCGAGCCGCCGTTTGATATTTCCCACCTTTACGACAGCCACCCGTATGACCTGTCGGGAGGTGAAGCGCAGCTCGTCGCGCTCGCGCGCGTGCTTGCAAGCTCACCGCGACTGCTGCTGCTCGACGAGCCGACAAAGGGTCTGGACGGCGAGAAAAAGGAGCTTTTTGTACGTCTGCTTAAAAAGCTTCGGGCGGACGGGATAACGGTGCTTTGCGTGACGCACGATGTTGAATTTGCGGCACAGTGTGCCGACCGCTGCGCCATGTTCTTCGGCGGCAGAGCCGTATCCGTCGAAGAGACGTCAAGGTTTTTCGCCGACAATTCGGTGTACACCACCGCCGCGCGGCGTATCACGCGCTCGATATGCGAGGACGCCGTGACGCTTGACGGAATACTTGCGCTTTTCGGTCGCGACCCGTCGGAGGTGACACGATGCCTGTGATAAAAAACGGGAGGCTGCGACGCCTTCTGCGGCTTTTGATATTAATTTTGATTCTTCCGACGCTCGTCGCGGCAGGAGCGCTTTTTGTCGATGAGAAGAAGCAGCTCGCAATTTCCCTCGCGCTCGCCGTCAGTGCGTGCTTGCTGTTCATCACGGGCTTTGAGCACCGCCGTACAGGCTCGCGCCGGGCGGTGATTACGGCTGTAATGACCGCCATGTGCGTTATCGGTCGCTTTATTCCGATATTCAAGCCGATGTCGGCGCTCATTGTGATAGCTGCCATGTACCTCGGTGCGGAGGCGGGCTTCACGGTCGGTGCGCTTTGTGCGTTCGTGTCGGATTTTTATTTCGGTCAGGGACCGTGGACGCCGTTTCAGATGCTCGGCTTCGGGCTTGTCGGGCTTTTCGCGGGCTATCTTTCGCCGCTGCTGAAGAAAAGCCGCGCGGCGCTTTTCGCGTACGGTGCGGCGGCGGGAGTGTTTTACTCTTTTGTAATGGACATATGGACGGTGCTGTGGTATAACGGAAGCTTTGAGCTGTCGCTGTACCTTGCGGCGCTCGTTACGGCAATACCGCACACGGCGGTGTATACGGTGTCGAATATTGCCTTTCTCGCACTTGCGGCGCGACCGTTCGGACGGCGCCTTGAGAGGATATCGGTGAAATACGGTCTGTAGTGCGGCGTGCTCGGAGAATTTCACAAAAATTACACGTCGGGTGAGAGAATTTCCGAAAGAAGGCTTGACAAATCGCGCGCGATATATTATAATATAAAAGCTGACATTCTGAAACGGTCGTGTCAGCGCTTTGGAGAAGTACTCAAGAGGCCGAAGAGGCGCCCCTGCTAAGGGTGTAGGTCGGGTTAACCGGCGCGAGAGTTCAAATCTCTCCTTCTCCGTAACAAAAGCTCTGATTTGTTAAAGTCAGAGCTTTTTTGTTTTATTTTTTATCCATAAAAGAAAAGCACCCGCCGTTTTTGGCAGGTGCAATCTCCGCTTCCGAAACACTTAAATATATCGGAAGCTATTTTTTTGCTCACTCACACAATGCGTACTGTGCAGCGAGTCCTTTTTTGTAGTTTTCCATGTATTTTTCAAAGCCGACTCTGCCCTCTTCAGTGGGAGTGAGAGTAGACTTTTCCATTGTTGCGAATACATTTTCGTCAAGGTAATCGGGGAGAGATTTTCCACATCCGTTTACCATGTACTGAGCAAGGATAGCCATACCCCATGCACCGCCCTCTCCCGCTGTTTTCATTACGGAAACGGGAACGCCAACTGCATCGGAAAGGAACTGCTGTGCTACACCCTCAGTCTTGAAAAGTCCACCGTGACCCGTGAAGCTGTCAGCCTGAACATTTTCGCCACGGAGAAGCAGGTCAACACCTGTCTTGAGAGCCGCAACGGATGAATAAATCTCAGCACGGAAGAAGTTTGCGAGGCTCATTTTTCCATCTTCTGAACGGAAGTACATCGGATGACCGTTCTTTACGCCGAGGATATGTTCACCGGAGAGGAAGTTATATGCAACAACACCGCCGCAATCCTTATCACCGTTCAGTGCGAGTCCGTAGAGAGTATCATATACCTTGTATTTGGGAATATCAACACCGGCAGCGGCAGCAAATTCACCGAATATCTTCGCCCATGCATCTATCTCACCACAGCAGTTGTTGCAGTGAACCATCGCAACAGGAGAACCATCGGGAGTTGTTACCATATCTATCTCAGGATATGTACGTGAGAGCTTTCTGTCAAGTACGAGCATTGCAAATACGGATGTACCTGCGGAAATGTTACCTGTACGTACTCTTACGGCATTTGTTGCGGTCATACCTGTACCTGCATCGCCTTCGGGAGGACAAACGGGAATACCATCCTCAAGGTCACCATCGACATCAAGAAGCTCTGCACCGCTCTTTGTAAGGAATGACCCTACATAGCCTGCCGGTCTTACTGTCGGGAATACTTCTTCTGCGGTAAAGCCTGCACCGTGGAGCTTCAGCTTACTGTTATATACAGCGAGCTTTTCCTCATCATAGCAGAGCTTTTCGCTGTCTATTGGGAATATACCTGAACCCTCACCCAGACCTACTTCACGCTTGCCTGTAAGCAGATAGTGGATATAGCCTGCAAGAGTTGTTACATGAGCAATACGTGAAACGTGTTCTTCACCGTTGAGTATTGCCTGATAGAGGTGAGCACAAGTCCATCTCTGAGGAATATTGAATCCAAGCTCAGGTGAAAGCTCATCGGCAGCTTCGGAGGTTATTGTATTTCTCCATGTTCTGAAAGGTGTGAGAAGCTCATCGTTTTCGTCAAATGCGAGGTAGCCGTGCATCATGCCCGAAATACCGACAGCACCGAGCTTTGTGAGCTTTACACCGTACTTCTCCTGTACATTCTTTTTGAGAGAAACATATGAGGTGCGGAGTCCATTCATTATATCGTCAAGTGAATATGTCCAGATACCGTTTTCGAGTCTGTTTTCCCAATCAAACCCACCGCTTGCTATGGGTTCAAAGGTATCATCAATAAGTACAGCCTTGATTCTCGTGGAACCGAACTCAATACCGAGATACGTATTTCCGGAGATAATTTTTTCTGTCGTTGTCATATCATTCATTCCCTTTCACGGAATATTTGTGTACATCATTTGGAATTATCACGATATTTTTAATCAAATTAACCAAATTTACAGTACATATCTTTCAGTACAATAT
>CAYNHY010000023.1:0-17359 GCA_964397225.1 uncultured Ruminococcus sp. | reverse complement strand
CCGCCATAGCGTAGCCGACCGCGCTTCCGACGATAGCGGACTCGGAGATCGGTGCATTGAAGAAGCGGTGGTACGGCAGAGCCTCAGTGAGTCCGCGATATACCGCGAACGCGCCGCCCCAGTCACGGTTGTCCTCGCCGTAGGCGATAGTCGTGGGGTCTTCGTAGAACTTATCGAGAATTGCCTCGAAGAGACCGTCGCGAAGACCGAAGAGCTTCATCTTCGGAATTGCGTTGCCGTTCTCGTCGAATGCGAAGCGGGACTTTGTCTTGAGCTGCTTGACTCTCGGGTTCTCCTCCTTTGGAATAAGTGTCTCTGCCTCACGTGTGGGATCCATGGACTTGACGTGATTGTTCGAGTACATGATGGAGGAGATCATCTCAGGCTCCTTCGCGAGATCCATTCTCGGCGAAAGCTCGTCGTTTATTGCGAGAGTGATGACCTTTGTTGTACGGTCGATGATCTCGGTGTCGATAGCGTCGAATTCCGCCTCCGTTGCGATGCCGCCTTCGATCATCTTCTTGCGGTAAGCGACGATCGGGTCAGCTGCCTTCCACGCCTCGATCTCCTCTGTTGTACGATAGGTCGAGGAGTCTGACGGGGAGTGTCCGGATACACGGTAGGTCGCGACCTCGAGGAATGCGGGACCGTTGCCGTTTACAAGGAGCTCCTTCTTGCGCGTTGTGGCGTCGATGACTGCGAGCGGGTCGTAGCCGTTGACCTTCTCTGCGTGGAGCTGGCTCGGGTTAAAGCCTGCCGCGAGGCGTGCGGGATTCGTAAAGCCCATCGTCTCGCCCATGGTCTGTCCGCCCATGCCGTAGAAGTTGTTGAATACATTAAAGAGGATGGGCATTCCGCCGTCGGAATACTTGCCGTCCATGCCCCAAAGCTTCGTGATCTGATCCATCGAAGCGAAGTTAAGGCTCTCGAGAACGGGTCCGCGACCGAGCGCGCCGTCACCGGAGTTTGCGATAACGATACCCTTCTTTGCGTTGCTTCTCTTATAAAGAGCCGCACCGAGTGCTACGGGAGCCGCGCCGCCGACGATCGCGTTGTTCGGGAAGATACCGAACGGGATGAAGAACGCGTGCATCGAGCCGCCGAGTCCGCGATTGAAGCCGGTCTTGCGTGCGAATATCTCTGCAAGTGCGCCGTAGAGGAGGAAGTACTTTGCAAGCTCCTTAACGCTCGAGGTCTTGCACTCCTTCTCGACAACATTGAGTATCGCGCCGTCAAGGAACTCTCTCATGATGTCGTAAAGCTCCTTATCGTCGAGCTTATTGATCGAGGAAAGTCCCTTTGCGAGGATCTCGCCGTGGCTTCTGTGCGAGCCGAAGGTGAAGTCGTTGATATCAAGGCAATATGCCTGACCGACCGCGGATGCCTCCTGACCGATGGAAAGGTGAGCGGGTCCGGGGTTATTGTACTTTACGCCGTTGTACTCGCTCTTGACCTTAATGTCATTGAGCATCGACTCAAACTCGCGAATGGTACGCATATCGTGATATATTCTGAGGAAGTCCTCTTTGGAGTATATCTTCTTCTCGTCGTCAAGCGACTTATTGTAGGTGCAAAGCGGAATGCTTTCGAAGTTGATATATCCGCTCTCGAAGACCTTACCGGGATCTACATATTGACTCTTAGGCATTGTTTTATCTCCTTAGAATAAATTATTTAATAGAAAACATTTCCTCGCGGATGACCTCGCACACGCTCGGATGGGGGAATACTATCTTCTGTACATCGGTAACGCGCATCTCTCGTGCGACCATCATTGCCGCGCCGTAAATTATCTCCGACGCGTAGCTTCCGATCATGTGGACACCGAGAATATTGTGATGACGCTTGCCGACTATTATCTTCACGATTCCGTCTCCGCCCTCGTTCTCGGCAATGTATCTGCCGCTGTAGCGCAGGCTCATCGTGTGCTCCTCTACATCAAGTCCCGCCGCGCGTGCGCTCTCGGCAGTCTCTCCGACCGTTGCGACCTCGGGATTTGTGTAAATGACGGACGGTATCGCGCGATAATCCACTCTGTCGCGGATGCCGAGCATATCCGACACGGCGACCTCGCCCTCTCGGTATGCGGTGTGAGCGAGCATCAGTCTGCCGTTGACATCTCCCGCCGCCCAGATTCCGGGCACGTTCGTGCGTCCCGAATCATCGGTAATTACGGCACCTCTTTCGGTGGCGACTCCGACGCTTTCGAGTCCGATGCCGGCGGTGCGTGCGCGGCGACCGACCGACACGAGGATAAGGTCACAGTCGACAGACAGAGTCTTGCCGTCCTTTTCGTACTCGACGCTACCCGCGCCGCCCTTATCGTTGACCTTTACGACCTTCGCGCCGAGGATGAACTCCACACCGCGCTTTGCGTAGTTATTTTGAAGTATCTTCGATATCTCGCCGTCCGTGGGACCTGCGATCTTGTTCATCATTTCAATGACGGAGACCTTGCAGCCGACGGAATTGAAGTATGACGCCATTTCAAGTCCGATAACGCCGCCGCCTATTACCGCAACGTGCTTCGGAAGCGTGCGAAGGTCGAGCACCTCGCGGTTCGTTACCGCAAGACCCGAGGCGACCGCCTCGCGAAGTCCGGGAATGCCGGGCACGACCGCCTCGCTTCCCGTGCAGAGGAGAAGCCGCTTTGCGGTGTAGCTCTTGCCGTCAGAGGTGACCTCAAAGCCGTCGGCGCACTTGCCGACGAGTCTTGCCGTGCTGCGAACAACCTCAACACCCGCGCCGCGCATCTTCGAGCCGATGCCCGAGACGAGCGTCTTTACGACACGGTTCTTGCGATCTACGACCTTCGCGTGGTCGAGGGACGCGCCCGTAACGGTAACTCCGTATTTCTCGCCACCCTTCGCGTGGTCGAGCATTTTCGCGGAATAAAGCAGTGTTTTTGTCGGAATGCAGCCCTCGTTGAGGCAGACGCCTCCAAGCTCGCGCTCCTCGAAAAGAAGTGTTTTCAGTCCGCCGTGCGCGGCTCTTTCAGCCGCATTGTAGCCGGCGGGGCCGCCGCCGAGAATTATAAGATCATACATAATTTATCTCCCGTTCTCGCTTATTTTGCAAGCAGAAGCTCGAAGCTTTCAAGCGACGTGCAGAGCTCCTTCAGGAACTTCGCCGCAGGTGCTCCGTCGAGCGCGCGATGGTCGAAGGTGAGCGAAAGTCCCATTGCGGGATAAACGCTGCCGTCCGCCTTTACTCGGTTTGTCGTGCAGCAAACGCCGAGTATCGCCGTCTGCGGAGGATTGATAACCGGTGTAAAGCTCTCGATGCCGAGCGAGCCGAGATTCGACACGGTGAAGCTGCCGCCGCTCATGTCGTCGGGAGAGAGCGTGCCCTCGCGTGCTCCCGCCGCAAGCTCCTTCGCCTTGCCGGAGATATCGGCAAGCGACAGCGTGTCGGCGCCGAAGATAACGGGCACGAGCAGTCCGCGGTCTGTGTCGACAGCCATTCCGACATTGGCGTGAGCGAAGGTGCGGAACTTGCCGTCGACAAGATTTGCATTGACCTCCGCAAAGCGCGGCAGGACGCGCGATACCGCGTAAAGTATCATATCGTTTATGGTAACACGTGAGAGACCCATCGTCTCGCCGTGCTCCTTAAGAAGCTTTCTGTAATTCAGCAGACTCGTTGCGTCGAACGAGGAATTGAGCGTGAGCTGTGCCATCTCTGTGAGAGAGGCGTTCATGGTCTTCGCGATCACGCGGCGAACGTTCGACATCGGAGTCTCGGTGTACGCGCGGAAATCGACTCCCGCACTCTCGGTGCAGCTTGCAGCGACCGCCTTTTCGACGGGTGCCTCCTCGGACTTCGCGCTCTCCACGGGTCTTCCCGCAAGGAAGTCCTCGACAAGAGATGTCGTCGCAACATGTCCCGCGTCAAGAGCGGCGTTTATGTCGCGCTCGATTATTCTGCCGTGCGGGCCGCTCGGCGTAACGGCTGTCATATCAACGCCTGTCTTAAGCGCAAGGTTCTTCGCTCTCGGGGAGATTCTGAGTCTCTCGCCCTCGCAGACGGTAGTCTCAACTGCTGTGGGAGCGCTCTCTGTCTTCTTCTCGGCGGGGACTGCCTCTTCAGGAGCTGTCTCAGCCGGAGCGTCGCCTGTCGCAGAGCCTACGGGACCTAAAGCCGAAATATCCTCTTCCGCCTCGCCGATGATGCACACGGGCGCCAGACAGTCGACCACGTCGCCCTCGTTGGCAAAGGAATGAAGGATAACTCCCGAAAACTGCGAAGGCTCGTCAAACGCGGATTTATCGGTCTCGTAGGAGAAAAGAATGTCGCCCTCCTTAACCTCGTCTCCGACCTTCTTATGCCAAGAGGTGATTATACAGCTCTCGACGCTCTGCCCCTGTCTGGGCATGATGACAAAATTAGCCATAACTGTTTCCTTTCGGTATTTATTTCAAAATATTATTCCGCGAGCACAAGCCGCACATCCGCGTCGCACGCCTCGTCGATGAGCTGTCTGCTCGCCGACTCTGTTATAAGCATGTCCGCGTCCGCCATTTCACAGAAGGTGTACGGCAGCGTTCTGTCGCATTTCGAGCTGTCCATGAGCATAATTACCCGCCGTGCCTTTTCGACGACGATACGCTTGAGCTCGCATTCGTTGTAATTGGCGACCGTGAAGCCGCTTGAGCTGCTGTACGCCGCAGGTGTCAAAAATGCGATATCGATATTGATATCGGATAAAAAGCGTGTTGCCTGAAGTCCCGTGACCGTTCGATTCTCGCCCTCGAGGCGTCCGCCGACAATATTCACCGCGCAGCGTGAATTGCGGCACAGCTTCAGCGCGATCTCGGGGTCCGTTGTGATAAACGAATATCGCTTCGGCGGCACGAGCTGTGCAAAGCTCTTCATTGTCGAGCCCGAGTCGATAAATATCGAGCGTCCGGTCTCAAGGCAGTCGAGCGCTGAGCGCGCTATTTTTTGCTTTGCCTCAATATTTCGGAGCATCCGAGCATCTGCGCCGTATTCTCCGAGGGAGCCTGCCGCGGCTCTCTTGCAGCCGCCGCGCACCTTCAGTGCAAGTCCCTGCGACTCGAAATATTCTATATCACGTCTGAGTGTCATTTCCGATACGCTCGGAAACATTTCGTGAAGCTCGTCAAGGGATACAAATGTCTTTTCGGCAAGCAGCGCCCTTAAAGCGTCCCTTCTCTCCTTTTGCAAGCGTTCACTTCCTTTCCTGTTATCGTCATGTTATATTTTACACCGAAAATGTGATTTTGTCAAGACAGGTGTGAGAATATATGTGAATCTCGGTGTGAATTTCCCGCGTTTTTTACGTGATAAAATATTTTCGGGATATTTTCGGATTCCCGCTTGACAGAATGCGGGAGCGATGATATAATATAGGTGTTATACGTCAGGTATAACAGTTAGTACGCATTGCAGGAGGTTATCGAAAAAATGTTTTTCATCGACTCCATGTCGCGCACTCCGATATACGAGCAGATACGTTCGCAGCTCGAAAGCTTCATTCTCACGGGAATAATAAAGGAGGGGGATAAGATCCCCTCCGTGCGAAGCCTTTCCGTAGAGCTGTCGGTGACGCCCGTCACCGTGCTCAAGGCCTTCGGAGAGCTCGACTCGGCGGGAGTCATCCGTTCCGTGCCCGGCAAGGGCTATTTTGTCTGCGAGGGCGCGCGCGAGCTGCTCTCGGTAAAAAAGCGTCGCCTGCTCGACGAGGTAGAGTCTCTCGCCTCCCAGCTGGCAAGCGCATCCGTTGATATCGAGGACGTTCTCGCGCGAGTACGCCTCGCTTATGAAAAAAATAAACGAAAGGAACCAGCGAAATGATAAAAGCACAACATCTGACAAAAAGCTTCGGAGACTTCTGTGCTCTCAACAATATTTCCTGCACGGTCGAGGACGGCTGCATATACGGTCTTGTCGGCTCGAATGGCGCGGGAAAGTCGACCTTTATCAGAATTCTTGCCGGTGTGTACCGACAGGACGGCGGAGAGGCACTGCTTGACGGAGAGACGATATTCAACAACCCCGCCGCCCTCGCCCGCATAGCCTACGTTCCCGACGAGCTGTATTTTATCCCCGGCGCGTCGATGGACAGAATGGCTGAAATGTATAAAAGCTGCTATGCGCGCTTTGATCGCGAGCGCTACATGAAGCTCGCGCGGCGTCTGTCGCTTAACACGAAGGCTCCCGTAAGCACGTTTTCTAAGGGAATGAAGCGTCAGGCGGCGACTGTGCTCGCTCTGTCAACGATGCCCGACTTCATCCTGTTCGACGAGACCTTCGACGGACTCGACCCCGTAATGCGAAATTACGTAAAGAGCGTCATCTGCGAGGACGTTGTCGACCGCGGCGCGTCCGCCGTTATCAGCTCACACTCGCTCCGCGAGCTCGAGGACAGCTGTGACCAGCTCGCGCTGCTCCACCGCGGCGGACTCGTGCTCGAAAGCGACATACAAAACCTCAAGACCGCACAGTTCAAGGTGCAGATCGCCTTCAACGGCGACTTCGACGAGACGCGCTTTGCCGATATACCGCGCATGTGCGTGCTTCGCTTCGTAAAGCACGGCAGCGTTGCCAATATGATAGTTCGCGGAGACCGAGAGGACGTCTCTTCCTCACTGCGCGCACTCTCTCCGCTCCTGCTCGACATCCTCCCTCTCACGCTTGAGGAGGTATTCACCTATGAGCTTGAAGCACTCGGCTATAATTTCGACCCGGAACTCGGAGGTATGTGATGAACTCGCAAAAAAGTAAAAAAGGATTTTTCAGCCGCGGACTGTATGTCGAATCTCTGCGACGCTTACGCCTTCCGGCGCTGATACTTCTCCTCATTACCGTCGCCGTCGGTATTCTCGTTCCGCTGACACAGGTCACCGAGGATATGCGTTACACGCGCCCGTCAGCCGTTACACCGACACATATCAGCGCAATGCTTGCAAACCCGCTGCTGCTCATTACAATTTTCGTCACCGCACCGGTGCTGACCTACACGCTCTTTTCCTTTCTTAACCGCAGAAATGCGTCGGATATGTATTCTTCGATGCCGCACTCGCGTCTGTCGCAGTACATCTCGCGTATCGCCGCGCTCATCACGGCGTACGCCGCAACGGTAATTGTCTCCACGGCGGTATCGGCGCTCATGCTGACCGTATTCTCGTCGCATTTCGTCGTGTCGTGGAGCACCTTCCCGCCGTACATGCTCGGCTGCTTTGTCGGCGCGTGCCTTGTCAGCGCGGTAATGTGCATCGCAATGAGCATCACGGGCACGCTGTTCAACAACATTATCGTCACGGGTATTGTTATGTTCATGCCCCGCTTTATACTGCTGTTCATCTCGCTCGGCGTAATGTTCGCCTGCCCGACGATCTCGTCGACGCACGGCTTCTGGGCTACGTCGCTTCACAACAACATCATAACCGGCTTTTTCGATTATATTATCAATTACTATAACGGCGGAGAGCTTGCGCTGCTAAAAACGGTGCCGCAGCTTTACAGCCTCGGTCTTGCCGTGCTTTACTTCGTCCTCGGAGGCGTGCTGTTCTGCAAGAGACAAAGCGAGAGCGCTGAGCGAGCCGCGCCGAGCGAATGGCTCCGCGGCGTTTACCGCGTGGTACTCACAATGGCTGTCTGCATGCCCGCCTGCCTGCTTATGTTCCTTTCCGCGCACGACAGCCGTTACGACGTCGGTATCATCCCCTACATATGGCTCTACGTTGCCGCGCTTCTCGTGTTTGTAATCTATGAGCTCATCACCACGAAAAAGTGGCGGAGTCTGCGCCGTGCTCTCCCCTCTCTCGGAATCGTCATTATACTGAACGCCGCGCTCCTCGGCACAATGCAGCTGTGCTACAGCGTCGAGGACTCGTTCGCGCCGAGCGCCGAGCGCGTGCAGTATATCTCGATCATACCCGAGGGCACCGGTACAGTCAGATATTTCAGCGAATACGCGCAAGCTGCAACGGGAGATGTGAAGATCACGGACAGTGACGCGATAAGCGCCGTCTGCTCCGCTCTCGAGCACAGCGCAGAGAGACGCCGCGAGCTTGATTACACGCCCTATTACTCCTTCAAAAACAGCTACAGCAGCGCCACGGTAAAGCTGAAGGTCGGCTTCTCGTCGAAGTATCGCGAGATATATTTCTCCGACAGTGAGATGCAGACGCTGCAATCGGCAATTTCCGAGAACGAAAGCTTCAAAAACACCTATCTCTCGCTGCCGAAGGCAGAGATCGGAGGTATTTTCACGGATCTGACGTCCGACAGCTATGACAGCGACAGACTCGAGGAAATTTACGGTCTTTTCCGCGACGAGGTGGCAACGCTTAAATTCGAGGACTGGTACGACTTTCTGCAAAAGAATTACACAAGCTCGTTTGCAAACTTCAAGATCAGCTTCAACGGCTCGTATTTTTACATCCCCGTTTCGACAGAGCTTACGCCGAAGACCGCCGAGGCACTCATCAGCCTGAGAAACAGCAGCTGCACGGTTTCGCCGAGCGACGCCGTACGCGCAATGGAACTGTACGATGTCGGAGACGACAGCTTCCGGCTAAGCCTAAGCTATGCCACCTACCGCATGCCGGGCGACACGGACGGCTCTTGGATATCGCCGGCAGACACAAAGCTGCTTGCCGAGTGTCTTAACACCGACGCCGAGCTTGACCTGTCACGAGATTTTATCGCACTGAACATCATCGTTCCGACAAGGCACGACACGGACGCTCCGGTCACCGAATACGACGAATTCATTCTCTATGTCCCCGCTGCCGAAAACGCACGCGAAAGGCTCATCGAGGCGGGACTCATCGATGACTATACCGAGCCCTACGAGGATATCTACAAATATTCGTAATAGCGAAAAAAGCATCCCGCACGGCGTAGCGCCGCGCGGGATGCTTTTCTATTCCTCGACCTCTGGCAAGCCCGCAAGGCTCGTCAGAAGCGACAGCACACCGGCAAGCAGCGCCGCCGAGGCGACCGCTCCCCAATGCACCCTGTCGAAGAACACCGCCGTGCCGACCGTCGCAAGCGCCGTCTGCGCCGTTGTCCGAACTGCGCGTACAGCCGCGGCGAGCGCCCATTTCTTAAAATTTCTTCTCATTTCACCGTGCCCTTTCCGCAATGTGCCTCCGCAATGCGCTCGGCGCAGCAATCCTTCGCCTCGAGGTCGCGCAGACGGTGATTGGCGACACGCATCTGCTCCTCGAGTATCGGGACGCGTCGAGCGTAATTATTGTGCTCCCTTACCTCGCGCGTCAGCTCCTCGAGCCGTGTTTCCGTGACCGCCTGCGAAATTTGCAGGCTGTGCTCGAGCCGTCGGCGCTGTAGAAGTCCGGTCAGGATAACTCCGATAAGAGACATCCCGCCGGAGATAACAGCCGTGATTATCTCGGTCAATTTGATCCTCCTTTGTTTTCCGCGGCAGCACGGACGCGCCCGACCTCCGTTCCGCCGTTTTTTTATTTATATCCTGTTTACAACAGTATATTTCCGTCCGATGCCGTTTGACACGGCAGCCGCCTCCAAGAACAAGTGTTCTTTCACATATATATTATACAGCATGGCAAGACGTTTGTCAATAGGAAAATTACAATTCACAGCAGAAAATAAACAAGTGTTCTTTATTGACACAGAGCGCGCGGTTTGATATAATGTTTGGAGATAAAAAACGGAGAGCACCCATGGAAATCATAAGAAAAACCTTTGAACAGCTCACCTGTCCCGAGCTTTACGAAATACTTCGCGCGCGCGAGGCTGTGTTTATCGTCGAGCAGTGCTGCGCGTATACGGACATCGACGGCATCGATCAAAGCGCGGTACACATGTACACGCTCGACGGCGACAGCATCACGGCATATCTGCGCGTGTTTATGAAGCAGGACGAGCCGGGTGTCGCGCAGATCGGGCGTGTTATAACCCTGCGACGCGGCGAGGGACTGGGGCTTTTACTCCTTCGCGCGGCAGTGCGCGAGGCGTTCGACTTCTTCGGCGCCGAGAAAATATATCTTGAGGCACAGAAGTACGCTGAGGGCTTCTACGAAAGGGCGGGCTTTCGGACAGTGTCGGGAGAATTCCCCGTCGACGGCATCCCGCATGTCGAAATGATACTTTGCGCGGGAGAGGAGAGATAAAATTGAATTACAGCTTCTCCATACTTACGCTCGGCTGCCGCGTGAATCAGTACGAATCGGACTGCATTGCCGAGGAGCTGAAGGCGGCTGGGCTTCGCCGTGTGGAATTCGGCGAGGCATGCGACCTTGTGATAGTTAATACCTGCACGGTGACCGCGGAGAGCGACAGAAAGTCGCGTCAGATGATACGCCGTGCCGCCTCGTCAGCGTCGCGCGTTATTGTTACGGGCTGCTACACAGAGACCGCACGCGAGTCGCTTTCAAGCCTTGAGGGCGTCACCTGCATCACGGGCAACAGCAAGAAATCGCGCGTTGCCGCAGCAGCGCTCGCGCTGCTGCGCGGCGAGAGCGTCGATATGCCGCCGCTCGACATAGAAAAGGCGGACTTTGACATAACCGAGCTTACAGCGCCGCAGCGAACACGCTCGTATATTAAAATTGAAGACGGCTGCGACTCGCACTGCACGTACTGCATAATTCCGAAGGCGCGCGGGCACGTTCGCAGCAAGCCACTTGAAGTCGTCGCGCACGAGGCGGCGTCGCTGTACGCGTCGGGCTGCCGCGAGGTCATCCTCACGGGAATCGAAACCGCAGCCTACGGCAGTGACATGACGCGCGCGCGCTATTACGGCGAGCACCTTGTCACGGCAATTCGCCGCACGGCGGAGGCGGGCTACACGAGGATCGGGCTCGGCTCGCTCGACCCGCGCGTGATGAACGAGGGCTTTCTCGCGGAAATCGCCGACATCCCGGCGCTGCTGCCGCATTTTCACATTTCGATACAGAGCGGAAGCCCGACGGTACTCGCGAGAATGCGCCGACCATACAATACGCGACAGCTCGAGGAGGGCATTGCGCGTCTGCGCGAGGCTGTGCCGGGCGTCACGCTGAGCGCGGACATTATCGTCGGCTTTCCCGGCGAGAGCGAGGAGGAATTTCTCGAGACGCTTGAATTTGTTGAGAGAGCACGCCTTCTGCATCTGCATATTTTCCCGTATTCCGACCGTGCGGGCACCGTCGCGTCACGCATGAGCGGCAAGCTTCCCGGAAGTGTCAAGAGCCGTCGCGTCGCCGAGCTTACCGCACGCGGCGCCGCAGTCAAGCGCGATATTCTCACCTCCTACGTAAGGCAGCACGCAAGCGACGGCGTTCGCGTGCTCGTCGAGGAGCGCAAGGGCGAATATCTCTTCGGTCACTCCGAGCACTTCGCGGAGGTTTACTTCAGGGGAGACGACAGTCTCATCGAGACAGAGCTTGAGCTTCGGCTCGACTCCACGGACGGCGACTCGTGCTTCGGGTCTTTGAGCAAATAAGAAAAAGGGGCTTCCGAATCGAAGTCCCTCATTTTTTATTCCTCAAAGTGCAGGCTTTCGCACAAGCCGTCGTGTCCCGCAACGGCTGCGGGGTACACCTCGCGAGCCTCCGCAAGGCACTGCGCGGGGTCGGGCATTGACGGGCTGTAATGCGTCAGCCAAAGTCGGTGTGCGCCCGCTCTCTGTGCAATTTCAGCCGCCTCGCGTGATGTCATATGACGCGACTTGAGCGCGCGCTCGCGCTTTTCATCGGGAAACATTCCCTCGCAAATTAGCAGGTCGCTGTCGGCGACTGCCTCGCACACCTTATCCGTCGGGCGGCTGTCGGTAATGTACGACACGTCTATTCCGCGGCGCGCACCTCCGAGCACGTCACTCGGGCGGTACAGCACGCCGTCAAGCTCAACTGTCTCGCCTCGCTGCAAAAGTCCCCAGCATTTCATGGGAATTCCCGCCGCGCGTGCTCTCTCGGGATCAAACTTTCCCGCGCGCGGAAGGGATATTCTGTAGCCGAGCGTCGGAACCGAATGGCGTGCCGCAAACGCGCGGACCGTCATCGGTGCGCCCGCATTCGTTCCCTGCTCGAAAAGATAGTCGGGAAGAACGCCGCCGGCGCTCGAAAATTCATGCACGGTCACGGAAAACGGAAGTCCCTGCGCAATGACGCACAGCGACGAGACGACGCGTGAGGCGCCGCGGGGACCGGCGATCGTGACCGGCTCCGTGCGTCCCTCATTTGCCATTGCAAGGAGGAGTCCGGGAAGACCGGAAACGTGGTCGGCGTGAAAATGCGTCAGCAGTATCAGCGAGATCTTACCGGCGGCAAAGCCAGCCTCCTTCATTGCAAGCTGAGTTCCCTCTCCGCAGTCGATGACAAGCTGCGTGCCGCCGTGACGGCACAGAAGCGACGAGAGCCACCGTGCGGGAGTCGGAATGCTGCCTCCGCAGCCCATCAGGCACACGTCAAGCATTTTTTCTTCCCTCCTTTTCCGACATCATTCAAGATAAACGCTGTATTCGTCCCACAGAGTCTCGAGCCGCGCAAAGCGTGACGAGGTCTCCTCGGGTCTTTTTTTGCCTATATAGGCGATTATTGCATTGATAATGCTCATCGGCGCGACGAGCGAATCGACGAAGGACGCCATCTCACTTTTCGCGGCAAGCAGCGCGTCCGCGCCCTTGGCGAGCGGCGACTGCTCTCTGTCGGTAAGGACGATAAGTCCCGCCCCGACCTTCTTCGCGTATTCCGCGGCACGTACCGTGCCCGACGAATAGCGCGGGAACGATATTGCAAAAACCACGTCGTCCTCACCGAGATTGATAAGGTGCTCGAACACCTCGCTGCCGCCGGAGGGACATACCGCGAAGACATTGTCAAACAGCAGTCTGAGATAATAGTTCATAAACTGCGCGAGCATCGCCGAAGAACGCATTCCGACAATGTATATTCGCCGTGCGCCGAGCAGCATCGTCACCGCGCGCTCAAAGGCGTCGCGGTCGAGGTCGCGAAGTGTCGAAAGTATCTTTTCCGAATCCGCGCGAAGCACCGCGTCCGCGATATCGCTGTCGCGCAAGCGGTCATTGGCGTCCTCGATGCGCTCGACGGTCGTCATGCGGACTCTGAGCGACTCGCGGAATGCACGCTGCATTTCGGGATAGCCCTCGTAGCCCATCGCCATCGCAAAGCGGACGACGGTCGACTCGGATATTCCGACAGCCTCCGCCAGGGCGATTGCCGTCATGTGGGAGGCGGAGCTGTTTGCGAATATATATTCGGCGAGCTGACGCTGCCGCTTTGACATTGCGGGAGCCGCTGCCTCAAGCTGACTTAAAAAGTCACGTTCCATATAATTACTTTATCTCCTCGATCTTTGTAAGGTCATACGGAGTGTTCTGGTATACGAAATAGTTGAGCCAGTTGGAGAAGAGCAGATGAGCGTGTGCGCGCCAGGTGTTCTTCGGGGGGAGCGACGGATCGTCATTCGGGAAATAATGGCGCGGCACGTCGGGTGACAGTCCGCGAGACAGGTCTCGACGGTACTCGAGCGCGAGCGTTTCGGCGTCGTACTCGCTGTGTCCGGTAACGTAGAAGAGTCTGTGCTTCTTCGATGCGACGATGTACACGCCCGCCTCCTCGGACTCGGCAAGAATATCAAGCTTGCCGGTGGCCTCGATGTCCTCGCGGCGAATTTCGGTGTGGCGCGAGTGGGGCGCTGAGAAGGTCTCGTCAAAGCCGCGCATGAGCGGGTGGTTCGGCATGAGGTTCGAGTGCTCAAAGACGCCGGACATCTTCCGCGGCAGAGGATACTTCTTTATATTGTAGTGGTAGAAAAGCCCCGCCTGCGCCGCCCAGCATATGTGGAGCGTGGAATACACGTTCTTGCGGCTCCATGCCATTATCTCGCACAGCTCGTCCCAATAGTCGACATCGCTGAATTCAAGATTCTCGACAGGCGCTCCGGTGATGATAAGTCCGTCAAAGCGCAGATGCTTGACCTCGGAGAACTTGCGGTAGAAGGCGCTCATGTGCTCCTCGGGGGTGTTGAGCGACTTGTGTGTTTCCATTGTGAGCAGCGTCAGCTCGATCTGGAGCGGCGTGTTCGAAAGCACGCGGATTATCTGTGTTTCAGTCGTGATCTTCGTCGGCATGAGATTGAGCACGGCAAGGCGGAGCGGACGGATGTCCTGAGCGACCGCGCGCCAATCCTCCATTATGAAGATATTCTCCTCTGTGAGAATATCGTGTGCCGGCAGGTTTCTCGGTATCTTTATAGGCATATTGCTTGTCTCCTGTTTTCGTTGTAATATTTATGTTATCGGCGCACTCGCCGCCTCTTTTATTTTCCGACGCAGAACCTTGAGAATATTCCGCTTACTATCTCCTCGGTAACTCCGCGTCCGTCGGTTCCCATGAGCTCGCCGAGCGCACTCTCGCAAAGAGTACACAGCGCATCGGGCGACTCGCCCGCCTCAAGCGCACAAAGCGCCTCGGACAGGTATTCGGCAGAGGCGGAAAGCGCCGCCTTCTGTCGCGCAGACCAAATTACGGCGTCCTCGCCGAGTCGGCATGATCCCGCGTCAAATAGCGCGCCTATTGCCTCGGACAGCGCGTCAAGCCCGTCTCCGCTCTCGCAGGAGACACAGACGCATTTTGCGTGGCAGCTCTCAAGCAGCTCGCGCTCCTCGCCGTCGAGCACGCAGTCGAGGTCGCTTTTGTTGATGACCGCAACGGCGCTCTCTCGGCTGTAGAGAGACATGTTCTCCCTCTGCTCCTCAGTCAGATGCTCGGAGCCGTCGAATACCGCGAGCACGAGCTCCGCCTCACGCACTGTTTCGCGCGCACGCTCAACACCGATGCTCTCCACCGTGTCGTCGCTGTCGCGAAGCCCCGCCGTGTCGCACAGCTCAAGTGTTACGCCTCCGAAGGCGACCCTCTCGCGCAGGACATCGCGCGTCGTGCCTGCAATATCGGTAACTATCGCCGAGTTGTGCCCGGTAATTCGGTTGTAAAGCGAGCTTTTTCCCGCATTCGGGCTTCCGCAGATAGCGCAGGAGACTCCCTGCGACACGGCGCGTCCGCGGCGAAAGGTCGAAAGCAGCCTCTCCGTGTCGCGAAGTGCCGCGAGAAACGCATCGCCGATCTGCTCGCGGTTCATTCCCGCAAGATCCTCCTCGGGGTAATCTATCTCCGCGTAAAGCGCGGTCATGGCGTCGCACAGCCTGTCGCCTATCCCGCGAACGCTGTCCGACAGTCTTCCGGACAGCGCCGACGAGGCAAGTGCAAGTCTGTCTGCGGTGTCTGCCTCAAGCAGCTCGCCGACCGCCTCAGCCTCCGTCAGCGTGAGCTTGCCGTTTATAAACGCGCGGTGGGTGAATTCTCCTCCCTCCGCGGCTCTCGCTCCCGCCGCAAGCACGCAGGTGAGCACCTCGTTTGTAACATATACTCCGCCGTGGCAGGATATCTCCGCCATGTCCTCGCCCGTATATGAGGCGGGAGCGGCAAAGAACGTTACGAGCACACGGTCGAGCACCGAGCCGTCCGCGGCGTAAAGCGTGCCGTACACGGCGCGTCTCGGCTCGTCTGTAGGGCAGTGCTTGCCTGCCGGCACGAACACACGCGAGATTATCTCGCGGCAGCGCTCCCCCGATATTCTGATCACCGCAATCCCGCCGAGTCCTCGCGGCGTCGACACTGCGGCAACGGTATCCGATATATTCATCCTGACAGCCTCCCGCGAAATCATATTCCCTGAAGCACCGCGCAAAAACAAAGCCGTTCTCGCGGCTTATCATACGGTGCTTCGGTATATCCGTTCCTTATTGTATCATAAATGCCTTCAAAAATAAAGCGTTATCCGCAAAGAAGTTTTCACACCTCGCGAGAATTTTGCCCCGTACGACATAAAAGCGACGATTTTTCGCAAAAAAGGGCGATTTCGGCACATTCTTCGCGAAATATGTATTGACAAACGGTGAGAATAATTGTATGATAGTAATTGCACGTTTTTGCATCTGTGCTGACGCTTCCGCCGAATGCAAAGGATTCGACGGATTCCCAAAACATCATAGCTCTGCCCGATCGACGCTGTGCCGCGCTTCACTGTCAGTTCGAACGCCGCACGGGGAAGGACAGCGCTTTTCCACATAATTTAATATTGATGTTCACACCTGGCAGTTTATAAAAACCATGCCGCGAAAGCGGTAGAGAAACCGTAGCTGCAAGCGCGCGCCGCCCCTCCCGCCGAGATGCCGAGGGACATGAAGACCGCGTTTTGTAACACACTCTTTGCGGGGGCTGCGGTTAGCCTTGCTGTGGGTTCGCGCAGAGCTGTAATACGGCTATACGTGGTCTTTTGCCGCAAAGGGGGATGCAAAAAATGAAAAATCAAAAAACGTTGATCGAACTCAAAAACATCACCGTGGAGTTTGACGGGGAGCGCGTCCTTGACGACCTTTCTCTGTCCATACGAGACGGTGAATTCGTCACTCTGCTCGGCTCGTCCGGCTGCGGCAAGACGACGACTCTCCGCATTATCGCGGGCTTTATCGAGCCTGACGCGGGACAGGTGCTTTTTGACTCGGAGGACATGAGTGGTGTTCCGCCTTACAAGAGAGAGGTAAACACCATTTTTCAGCGTTATGCGCTTTTTCCGCACTACAATGTGTTCGAGAATATCGCCTACGGACTTCGCGTCCGCCGCACACCCGAGCACGTCATTCGCGAGGAAGTCGCCGCTATGCTGAAGCTTGTCGGACTCGAGGGCTTTGAAAAGCGCAATGTCACGAAGCTCTCCGGCGGTCAGCAGCAGCGAGTTGCAATAGCACGCGCTCTCGTTCTGAAGCCGAAGGTGCTGCTGCTCGACGAGCCGCTTGCGGCACTCGACCTGAAGCTCCGCAAGGACATGCAGAACGAACTGAAGAATATTCAGAAGAAGCTCGGTATCACCTTTATTTACGTTACCCACGACCAGGAGGAGGCTCTCTCCATGTCCGACACCGTCGTCGTAATGAATAAGGGTAAAATACAGCAGATAGGCTCGCCTATCGACATATATAACGAGCCCCAGAACGCCTTTGTCGCTGACTTTATCGGCGAGTCCAACATAATCGACGGCGTGATGCTCGAGGACTACAGGGTCTCCTTCGCGCACCACAGCTTCGAATGTCTCGACCACGGCTTCGGTCGGGGTGAGGCGGTCGACGTCGTCGTCCGTCCCGAGGACGTTGATATCGTCCCGGTAAACGCGGGAATGGTTATCGGAGACGTTACCTCCGTTGTATTCCGCGGCGTACACTTCGAAATAATCGTCGACGTCGACGGCTTCAAGTGGATGATACAGACGACCGACGAGCACCGCGAGGGCGACCGCGTCGGCATCTTCGTCGAGCCCGACGCGATACATATCATGAAAAAGTCCGAAT
>CAYNHY010000022.1:17040-18204 GCA_964397225.1 uncultured Ruminococcus sp. | reverse complement strand
CGCCGCCGATCTCCTCGACGACCTCACGGAGAGTTGTACCCATGGGGATCTCAACGAGACCCGTGTTCTTGATCTTACCGCCGAGAGCGAATACCTTTGTACCCTTGGAGGTCTCGGTACCCATAGAGGAGAACCAATCTGCACCATTCAGGATGATCTGAGCGATATTTGCGTAGGTCTCAACGTTGTTGATGATGGTAGGCTTGCCCCAGAGACCCTTAACAGCCGGGAACGGAGGACGGGGACGCGGCTCACCGCGGTTACCCTCGATAGAGGTAAGAAGAGCTGTCTCCTCACCGCAAACGAACGCGCCCGCGCCGAGGCGGATGTGAAGATCAAACTTAAAGTCTGTACCGAATATGCCCTCGCCGAGGATACCGTACTCTCTTGCCTGATCGATAGCGATCTGGAGACGTCTTACGGCGATCGGGTACTCTGCACGAACGTATACCCAGCCCTCATCGGCGCCGATAGCGTAAGCTGCGATAGCCATTGCCTCGATAAGTGCGTGCGGGTCACCCTCGAGAACGGAACGGTCCATGAATGCACCCGGGTCGCCCTCGTCGGCATTACATACAACGTACTTCTTGTCGGAAACGCTTGCCTTAGCAAACTGCCACTTTCTGCCTGTGGGGAATCCGCCGCCGCCGCGTCCGCGAAGACCGGAGTCAAGGATAGTCTTGATAACGTCATCGGGGGTCATCTCGCGAAGAGCCTTAGCAAGTGCGAAATAGCCGTCCATTGCGATGTACTCCTCGATGTTCTCAGGGTTAATAACACCGCAGTTGCGGAGTGCAACTCTCTTCTGCTTCTTGTAGAAGGCAGTGTCGTTAAGAGAGGAGCTTGTGCTTGTCTCTTCTGCCTTAGCATCGCCCTTATCGTTGTAGATGAGGCGCTGAACAGGTCTACCCTTGAGGAAGTGCTCCTCGACGATCTCGGGGATATCCTCAGCGGTTACCATGCTGTAGAAGGTTCCCTCGGGGTAAATGATCATGACCGGACCGAGCGCGCAGAGGCCGAAGCAGCCTGTCTGAACTACCTTTACCTCGTCCTCAAGGCCGTGGGAAGCGAGCTCTCTGTTAAGAGCATCCTTAACGGACATACTGCCCGAGGAGGTACAGCCTGTACCGCCGCAGATCAATGCATGAATACGAAACATAGCTT
>CAYNHY010000022.1:12614-16940 GCA_964397225.1 uncultured Ruminococcus sp. | reverse complement strand
TCATCGGATGCCTGACGGATTGCGACCTTGTCCTTCATCTTGGCTTTGATCGCCATAAGTTCTTCAAGAGACTTCATATGAAATTTCCTTTCGTTTGCTTATATAATTGTTTTCATTGATTTAACGCTCAATGAGCTCATATTCCTCACGAAGACCTTCGCGGATCCACTCAAGGATCTCGAAGCTCGCAAGAGATATGTCATCTCCGAGCACATCGCGTATCTCCCGACACGATAGGTGAACTCTTCCGCGCGGCGTGATGTGGTCGTATGTGAAATTGATATTCGGGCTGCCCTGTATCAGAGTCGTGACCGTACCGACCATATCCCCAAGCGGGATAAAATCGATATGGTCTATTCCGAAGGTCGCGACAATCGATGTGCCGTGGTCTGTCGGGTATTCACTCTCATGGCGCGAGCTTATCGTGACATGCCCTCCCGTCTGCTCCGAAAGGAGCGTCAAAAACGGGACACCGAGACCGACAGCTCTCGTTTTTCGCGTGGTGAAGAATGGGTCCTTCAGATGCTCGAGCTGCTCCTTCTTCATTCCGCAGCCGTTATCGGTAACGGAAAAGCTCAGGACGCCCTCGCACTCCTCGAGACGTATTTCGATCTCGTCAGCCCCCGCTCTTACGGAGTTCATCGTGATATCGAGAACATAAAGTGAGAATTCCTCCATTATGCTTCACCTCCGCGCAGGAAATTGATCAGCTGTTGCCGCACAAACGCCGAGCTGTACGGCTCGTCGAAAAGCTCGATCGAATTCTCTGCCTCCGAAATGCTGCACAGGTCGTGTGCATCGGAAGATACAACGAAGCTCTTTTCGGAAAGCTCGGGAAAGCGCGTCAGGTATTCGTCGAGCGAATCCTTGAGGTTAAGCTCGAACGCCGTGTAGCGCGGGCTCTCCGGAAACGCTCCGAGCACCGCAACGATGCCTCCGGATTCGCGGTCGATATGCGCCGGGTAGCACACACCCCCGAGAGAGGTAACGATACGGTGAGCCTCAGCAAGGTCAATTGACGTTGCGTTGATAAGAAGCGGCTCGACGGCGCCGGACGGTTCATCGTTCTCGTCCATGATAAGCTGATCGCCGAATATCTCCGGCTTGTTTTTCACCTTTATAAGTCGTTCCTCGACGAGCGCGTCGAAGCTCATCGCAGACTCAAGTGTCGGGAACAGACACAGCGCATGTATGTCCTCCGAGGTCGTCAGCTCCATGCCCGCGACCGGAACGATGCCGTACCTGCGAGCGTGTGCAAAGAATGCAGGGCAGTTTTTACAGGAATTATGGTCTGTCAGCGCGACAATGCCGAGTCCCTGAATTGACGCCATGCCCGCAATATTGGCGGGTGTCATATCGTTATCCGCGCAAGGTGAAAGGCACGAATGGATATGCAGGTCGTAATAATAACGGCTCATGGCTCCAGAAGTGCAAGCCGACGGCACAGCTCATATGCCGTAAGCGGGCTTGTGAAAACGGCAATTTCGCGTTCACGCGCGACCTCGAGCGTTTTTTCGTCCATTGCAACGCCCTCCGCAAGTATAACGCACGCCGCCTCGGTGAGGCTTGCTACCGCGATCACGTTCACGTTATTCATGATAGTGATCCAAACATCTCCCGCCGTCACATGACTCATTGCACGGCTGAGGAGATCACCGACGTATACGCCGGAATATTCCGCGGGAAGCACGCCCGCCAGTGCCTTGAGGCAAAGCTTTTCCGCAACTGCATGGGTCTTCATAGTAACTGCACCTTTATCTGTCCTTTGTCTTGTACGTTTCCGTGTATCTGTCCGCACCGACTATCCGGTCGGTCAGCTCCTTGGCGCGCCGTCGGTCGATACATTCGTGAAAAAGCTCACGCATTATTATCGTGCATTCGTCGGCTTCGGTCTCGTTTTTCACGATATCCTCGGCAAACGCCATGCAGGTAGGAGCTCCGCAGGAGCCGCAGTCAAGCCCGGGAAGGCTTTGTGTGATGCTTTCGATATCGGACATCATACGCATTGCCTCGGCGCGGTCGCTCGAAAGTGACAGCCCGGCGTCATACGTCACGCCGGAATCCGCAAGGTACTCCGTCGGTATCTCACTGTCCTGCGGTCTGTTCGGGGAAACGGGGAGATATCTTTTCAGGGACTGTAATCTCGCCTGAGCGATATAGGCATTGGCGACTGTCATAGCACCGCCGACGCAGCCTCCGCTGCATGCATTGAGCTCGATGAAGTCAAGGTCGGAAAAGCCCTCGTTGTCGATCTGGTCGAGCACACGAATGCAGTTCTCGATACCGTCCGCGGCGAGGTATCTGTCGTTGAACACGGCGGAGGATTCGCCGCCTGTTGCCGCCCAGCCGATACCGATCATACCGGAATCCGCGGAGCGCTCTGGATACTCGTCGTGCTTCATCACGTCGATGAGCCGAAAATACACATCTCTGACCGATACCACACGGTCTACGTAATTTTTCTCACCCGCAAAGCCGTTTTTTACGTAGCTTGCCTTTGCGGGGCAAGGGGATATGAAGAACACTCCGATCTTCTCTGAGGGCACCTCGGGATGCTCACTTTCCGCACGTGCTCTTGCAAGTCTCGCTGCAACGTCCATCGGCGGAAGTATCGGCATGATACGGTCCGACAGGAACGGGTAGTTCATGTTGATGATACGTGTTATCGCGGGACAGGCGGAGCTGATGACCGGCTTTTTCACGTCATCACGGCTCAAGTACATTCTTGTATACTGCGAGACCATCTCAGCGGCACATGCCACCTCGAAAACGTAGTCAAAGCCCAGCTTATAAAGCCCGTCGATTATGTAATCGATGCTGGTCATATTGTCGAACTGTCCGTAAAGAGACGGTGCCGGCAGGGCGACCGTTATCTCAAAGCGGGACATTTCCGACAGCGGGTCGTGAACTGCCTTTTTTGCCTTATAAGGACACACTCTGATGCACTCGCCGCAATCGATACAGCGCACAGGATTGATGATTGCGTGACCGTTTCTTATGCGGATGGCCTCAGTCGGGCATCGCTTCAGGCAGGTGGTACACCCCTTGCATTTTTCCATGTCAAGTGAAACCGAATGCTTATAATTTTGCATGTCTCACCTCTCAGGATGTATTATTCCCCGTCCGGGGGTCTGTGTCTGACTGTCATTGTGATCGTCGTTCCGACACCGAGCTCGGTATCAATATGCATGGTATCGGTGTACTTCTTCATATTCGGAAGACCCATACCGGCACCAAAGCCGAGTGCTCTGATATTATCTCTTGCGGTGGAGTAGCCCTCCTGCATCGCAAGCTCGATATTCGGGATACCCGGTCCCTTGTCGGCGAGGGTTATGATAATATCCTCATCAGTGACGCACACATCGGCGACGCCGCCGTTTGCGTGGATGACCATATTGATCTCGCCCTCATACATGGCAATCGACACTCTTCGTATGATCTCAGGTGAAAATCCGAGCTGGCGAAGCTTCTTCTTTACAAGTACAGATGCCTCTCCCGCCGACGAAAAATTCTCACCGTCAACCGTAAAACGGAAGGATACGTTGTCAGACATCGTCAGTCCTCCGGGCACGGAGTCTTAAGTCCTGCCGAATAAAGCATACCGCAGGCCTCATAGGCTCTTTTAGCGCTCTTCATGAGAACGATGCCGCACTCCTCGGCAAGCTCGATCATGTCAAGGCTCGGACTCTTGCTTCTTACGAAGACAATACAGACCATGTCCATCATGCTTGCCGTTCTGATCACCTGCGGATTGACAAGCCCCGTAAGGAGCACGCCCTGATCCTTGACGAATGCGAGCACGTCGCTCATCATATCGCTGCAGCAGGCGGAATAAACTTCGCTCTCAAGCTGACTCTCCCCGCAGAGGAGCTCAGCGTTGAGAAGGCTTTTAATCTCTTTGATCTTCATTTTGTATGTCGCCTTTCAATATAAGGTGGGACACTTCCGAAGCGGTCGATCAATACTTTGCGAGAATACCCTCAAGCTGGCTGGGCTCAAGACGTCCGTAAACGTCCTCGCCTACGGTAAGCACGGGAGCAAGTCCGCATGCGCCGATGCATCTTGTAGCGTCAAGGCTGAACTTAAGATCCTCCGTGATACCGCCGTTCTTGATGCCGAGAAGCTGCTCGAGCTTATCCATAAGAAGACCCGAGCCCTTAACATAGCAGGCGGTTCCGAGACATACCGCAACAGGGTGCTGTCCCTTGGGGTTGAGAAGGAACTGTGCGTAGAACGTTACGACTCCGTAAACCTCGGATACGGGAACGTCAAGTCCTGCGGCGATGCGCTCTTGGACCTCCTTGGGAAGATAGCCGTAGACATCCT
>CAYNHY010000022.1:0-12514 GCA_964397225.1 uncultured Ruminococcus sp. | reverse complement strand
AGTCCTGCGGCGATGCGCTCTTGGACCTCCTTGGGAAGATAGCCGTAGACATCCTGTGCCTTCTGGAGAACGGGCATAAGTGCGCCTGCCTGACCCTTGTGAGCGGCAATGATCTCCTCGAGCTTTTCCCTCTGCTCGGCGGTCTCTGTGAATGCGACCGTCGTCATGGATTTCTTCATAGGTGTTTTTCCTCCTGAATTGTATTATATTTACTCACGCCCCGCATCAAAAGTGCGGGACAGCTTTCACATGATTATTCTTCGGTGCAAAATGCTTCGACAGCATCTGCCGCCGCGTCGATATAGTCGTTCTCGTAGAGCTCAACCGTACCCGCGTCGCAAAGAGCCGCCATCTTGGGGTCAAAGGGTATCTGACCGAGGAACGGTATACCGTTCGCGCGGCAATACTCCTCTGTTCCGCTCTTTCCGAAGACATCGATACGCTTGCCGCAATCGGGACATTTAACGTACGACATGTTCTCGATAACTCCGATGATCGGAATATTCATAAGGCGAGCCATATTGACAGCCTTCTCGACTATCATCGAAACAAGCTCCTGGGGCGTTGTAACGACGACGATTCCGTCAAGGGGAATTGACTGGAATACCGTAAGCGGCACATCTCCCGTTCCCGGCGGCATGTCGATGAACATATAATCAACCTCGTCCCAGATGACCTCGCTCCAGAACTGCTTGACCGCTCCCGCGATAACGGGACCTCTCCAAACCACGGGGCTTGTTTCATCGGGAAGAAGCAGATTAACGGACATAATGTCAATGCCGGTCGTGCTGCGTGCGGGGATAAGCGCTTCTCCCGTGCTCTCTGCCTTTGAGTGAATACCAAAGGCCTTCGGTACGGAAGGACCGGTAACATCGGCATCAAGCACCGCTGCGTGATATTCCCTTCTCTGCATTGCCACGGAGAGCATGGAGGTCACAATTGACTTTCCGACACCGCCCTTGCCGCTGACAACGCCGACTGTATGCGCGACACTGCTGAGGGGATGAAGCTTCTCGTGAGTTATTCTCGAGGAGCAATCCGCAGAGCATGTCGAGCAATCGTGGGTACATTCGTTGCTGTTTGCAGACATTTCTCTTTTTTCCTTTCATTGTAACAGAAAATGAATATGCACACTTTCTCACATAGTATTATATTACAAAATGACGCAAAAAACAAGTCCTTATGCGATATTCGCTTGTGTGAAGGGCGTAACTTTCCGAAAAAAACGCCGATAATTGCTCACTTATCCGATTTTCGGAGCAATTATCGGTGAAAAATGTTATTTTTTGTTTTTTATCATCTTAACAATTTCGCACGCAGCAAGCAGCGCAACAGAGCAAAGCGCTCCCGCGGTAAAGGTGACGCCCGACGGCAGAGCCGAGTCAAAAAGGGCGCAGAACGGCTTGGAAAAGGCGAAAAGCAGTGAAAGCGCCAGGGACACAAGTGCGCAGAAAACATACGCCGCGTTTCCCTCACCCGAGTTCTTGAGCGAGCTCTCCTCGAGGAGCATTTCGCTGAGAAGCACAAGCTGCGTCAGGATAAGCGCGGGTGTAAGTGCTGCAAGAGCCCCGTCGGACGTTCCGGTAATCACAGCAAGGGCAGCACACACGCCGAAGCACAGAGCACCGACAGCCCCACCCGCGAGCGACAGCTTCAGCATCTCTGCGCGGTGCGGGACAATGTCAGACCCATCAGCTGAGAAGGAGCGACGCCTTGACAGCGCGAGAACAAGTATCTCCGCAAAGGTGAACACGTCACCGAGAAGAAGTATTGAAGCGGCATTCATCGCCGACATGCCGAGCATCGCAGAAAGGACAGTGCAAAGCGCCGTTGCGAGCTGCGTAATTATCGCAAAGCGAAGCGTTCTGTGTATATTTCCGACAGCGCAAAGCGCCTCACGCTGTGCCGCGAGCGCGCCGACAAAGCCCCCGTAGCCGGCGGCACATTCGGGATATACCGAAACATCTGCTCGGCGCTTCAGCGTCTGCGGTATCGGTCTGTCGCTTGAGCGACCGACTGCAAAACCGACAGCGGCTTCTCCAAGCATTCCCGCCTCTGACGGCTCACCTGTCAGGACGGCGGCGTTCTCAACGGACTGTGTGAGCGCACGTGCCGTCGCAAGACGAAGCTTGGCTGCGCTGTCTATCTTTTCGTGATTTTCGCTTCTCGGAGGCAAAGACACGGCAAAGCTTCCGCTCGGAAGCTCGCACCTTTCGAGAACGCTTCTGTAGGGGATCACCGGGATATCGGCGTCTGCGAGTCCGGCCTTTGCAAGATAGCAAGCATCCGAGTACGGTCTCGGCGTCAGCAGCGTGAGCACAAGCTCGCCCCTTGCAAAGAGCTCCGCATATTCCCCGATGCCGGGCTCACACTCCTCCTCGAGCGCAACAAAGCCGTCAAAGCACATGTTGACGGCAAGCGTTGACAGTCGCTTGAGCGTCGTGTAAGGCGAATCTCTGTGCGCGACGGCAATAACGGTTCCTCCGCGTCTTTCGATCTCGCTCGCGCGGTCGAGTATAAGCTGTCTGCGATAATCGGTAATGCGGCTCGTCCCGCCCTTCTCAGCGCACGAATCGCAGCACGCAAGCACGTCGCGGATATCTCCGCACATTCTGTAAACGTAGCTTCCGCTGCACAGGCACACAACATTGCTTCGCTCGCCGTGCGCATCTACCGTCACCGCACGGTCAACGACCGTACCGAACATTGCTGCCGCGGCGGTCTCACTGCCGCCCGCCGAAATGCGTCTTAAAAGAATTTCACGCTCGCACGGCTCTGTCTTATCGTCCGAGGCGCTCGGCGCTTCTGCTGACGTGAGGCATACCACGCTTTTCACAAGCGCAAGCAGTCGCTCTGCCGAGCGGTCCGAGGAGCTTTCGACGCGCGTCAGGGTGTCGCCGATAAAATACGCGCTGTAGCACGCCTTGCCCGATTTCACAGCGGAAATATCAGATAATATGATGCGTCGGACGCGTGAGAGCTTTTCTATGCTGTCGGCATTCTTGATAACAGCATGTCCGCCGCTGCGTGTCGCCGCTCTGTGCATCGGGAGCGCGGCGCATATGTACGGTACTGCCGAAAGGTATACAAACACCGAGCCTGCGGCAAGTGCCATTGCATCTATAAATGCCTCGGTAAAGCTGACCGCTCTTCCGCGCAGCATTCCGGAAAGCACGCTCATTGCCGAAAGCAGCAGAACGAGCGCTATCATTACAAGCTCGCCGACGCGGCAAAGCTCGCCGACTCTGTCAGCCGTTTTGAAATTATCTCCCGATCCGATGAGTATTCCGCCGCGTCTCATTGAAACGAGCGTATCTCTCCCGCACGCGGTCGCTATCATTCGGCAGGAGCCGGAAAGCACGACGCTGCCTGCGAATATCATATTGACGCGGTACTCGCACGGTATCTCAACGCCCGAGCTATCGGTCATGATAACCGTATCGCGCTTGATGACTGAGGTCTTGTTTTCGGTAATACCCCGCTCGCTGACACGTATCTCGCCTGCCGAAACGATGCGTCCGTCGCAGGGCGCAATATCTCCCGCCTCAAGCAGGACGACGTCGCCGCACACGATCTCGTCTCCGCGCACGGAAAGCACGCGTCCGCCGCGAATGACCGACGCACTCGGTATCTCCTCGACGGAGATGTGCTCAAGTATCGTTCTCGCCTTTATGTACGAGGCAACGCGAAGAAAAATTCCGAGAAGCAGTATCACGCAAAGCGCGGGTGCCGCCGCGCTTACATTGAACACAGATGCGGTAACAGCCGCCGCAAGAAGCACAAGTCCCGTAAGGTCTCCGAGATTTTTCAGTGCATATTCAGTTGCGGAGACATGCTTGACATGCCAAATAGCGTTTTTGCCCGCGCGCCGTCTGCGGCGCACCACCTCACGCTCGGCAAGTCCCTTATAAATATCAGTATCAAGGACGGAGGCGGTGGCCTCCGCGTCTCTGAGATGCCATTCGTTGCCGAAGTGAGCCATAAGAGACCTCCATTACGTAATATTGAGCATCAAACTGCGGAAATAACTATTTTTCCGTCAACGGCGTCCGCCGAGATAGCCGACACCTGTCCGCGACGCGCGATAAGCTCCTCCGCTATTTTGTCTTCAAGCTCGCGCTGGATAAAGCGTCGCATATTTCTCGCGCCGTATTTCGCCGAGTACGAGCCCTCAGCGACAAGCTCACGCGCAGCGTCCGTGCAGACAAGCTTTATTCCCTTCTCCGCAAGCGGCTGTGCAAGGTCGACGAGCATAATATCCGCGATTTTTCCGAAGTCGTCGTGTGTCAGTGAGTTGAAGGTGATTATCTCATCGACTCGGTTTATAAACTCGGGGCGCAGGAATTCGGAAAGCGCCTTTGCGGTGCGCTCGTCGGCGGCAGAGCTGCCGGACGACGAAAAGCCGACAGGCGAGGTAAATGCGGAGCTGCCCGCGTTCGTGGTCATGACGATCACCGTGTTTTCAAAGCTTACGGTCTTTCCGTGCGCATCGTTTATATGTCCGTCGTCGAGTATCTGCAAGAGAATATTCATAACATCGGGGTGTGCCTTCTCGATCTCATCGAAAAGCACTACGGAATACGGGCGGCGTCTGATCTTCTCGGTCAGCTGTCCCGCATCATCGTAGCCGACATATCCCGGAGGCGCGCCTATGATTCTGGAAACTGAAAACTTATCCATAAATTCGCTCATATCGAGCCTTATAAGCGTTTCGGGAGACGAGAAAAGCTCACGTGAGAGGACCTTGACAAGCTCTGTCTTTCCGACGCCCGTCGGTCCCGCGAAAATAAACGACACGGGCTTTTTCTTATACGAAACTCCGGCACGTGAGCGTCTGACGGCGCGCGCGACCGCGCCCACAGCCTTGCTCTGTCCGACAATGCGGCGAGATATGCTCTCCTCGAGTCGCTCGAGCTTTTCATAATCGTTTTCGGATATATTGGAGGCGGGGATTCCGGTCCATATCTCGATGACGTCGGCAAGGTCGTTTTCCGTGAGAGCAAGTCTGCCGCACTCCTCGTCGAGCTGTGTCAGGCGTTCGCCGAGCCTCAGCTCCTCGCTGCGAAGCGTAGCCATCCTGTGATACCTTTCCTCATCGGGCTCGTTTTCCGCATTCTCAGCCTCAAGGCGCTCACGCTCCTCGGAAAGCTCTCGCTGACGCAGGGCAAGCTCGTGCCTCTCGTTGATGCAGGGCGAATGCATGGAAACGTGGGATGCCGCCTCGTCTATGAGGTCTATCGCCTTGTCGGGAAGATACCTGTCGGTAATATAGCGTTCGCTGAGACGCGCTGCGGCATGCGCCGTTGAGCTCGGTATGTTCACGCCGTGATACTTCTCGTAATATTCCTTGATTCCGCAAAGTATCTCGACTGTCTCCTCGACTGACGGCTCGTTGACGGTAACGGGCTGGAAGCGGCGCTCGAGAGCCGTGTCCTTCTCAATATGCTTGCGGTATTCGGTAAGCGTCGTAGCGCCGATTATCTGTATCTCGCCGCGAGAGAGCGCGGGCTTGAGAATATTTGCGGCATTCATGCTTCCCTCGGCGTCACCGGCACCGACAATATTGTGGACCTCGTCGATCACGAGGATAACATTTCCCCTTGCGCGAACCTCGCCGAGCAGTCCGAGAACTCTTGACTCAAACTGACCTCTGAACTGAGTGCCCGCGACGAGTGCCGTCAGGTCGACAAGGCATATCTCGCACCCGCGAAGCTTAAACGGCACGTCTCCCTTCACGATACGCATCGCCAGCGCCTCGGCTATCGCTGTTTTTCCGACGCCGGGCTCGCCTATAAGACAGGGATTGTTCTTCTGACGGCGGCAGAGTATCTGCATTACCCTCTCGAGCTCACGGTCGCGTCCGACTATCTCGTCGAGCTCACCGTCGCGCGCGCGCTGAGTGAGATTCTGGGTATATGTCGAAAGATACTTATATTCCTTCTTCTTTTCCTTTTTCTCGCGCGACTCGCCCTTCTTATCGGAGCTCTCTCCGTCCTTCTTCGAGGCGAACAGCCCCTCGTTCATTAGCTTCTTGAAGTCGAGAATCGGCGCTCTGCCCTCCTCGGAGCCGTCAGCCGCGCCCTCGACCAGAGACTTCATCTCCGGGTCGTCAAGAAATTCCTCCATCTCGCTTCCGAGACGCTCCGCAGTCTCCTCGTCTATTCCGGACTGCTCCAAAATATCGTTAATCGGCTTGATGCCAAGCTCCTTTGCACACTTTATGCAAAGTCCCTCCTGCTTCGACTCTCCGTTTTCGATCTTCGTAAGAAACACCACTGCCATTCTCTTATGGCATCTTGAGCACATTATCATCTTTCAGTAAATACCTTTCTGTAGCTGCGATTATCCCGCAAAGCCGCTTCCCATTCCGAACAGGTCAAGTGACGACATCGTCCGCATTATGACGGAGGACTCGACCACATGCTCTCCGAACAGCTCGCCGTCTATCGAACCGAGATAGCCGACAAGCAGTGCTCCGCCGTAGCCGAGCATGACAAGCAGCAAAAGCGCCTCGAGCACACCGAAGACGAGCCCGAAAAATTTATTCGCGCCGTTCAGCACGGGAAGGTGGAATATAGCATCAAGCAAATATGTTACGGCAGACAGCGCAAGATTTATAACGACGAGAAGAAGCATGAAGGCAATGCCCGTCGCTATTCCCCGGGCGACCGGAGAGGCGATATATTCCGAGATCTTTGCCACCTGTTCTGCACCGCCGCGTGTAATACCCTCGCACATTTTGCCAAGCGAGGCGGCATCTGTACCGTATTTTTCCATTATTCTGCTGAGAGTTTCGGGCATAGCCTCGAACATGCTCTCAAGGTCGAAGGCTCCCTCGCCGACGCTTGATAGGGAGGCTATCGATTCGGAAATGCCGCACGATATTCCGTCAAGCAGGAAGCTGTCGTATATCAGTCGAGCGAGTGTCGGCGTGAACGCATATGCCGCAACAAGCGACACTATCCCGCGCGCGAAGCTCATGACCGATTTGACAAGACCGTTTTTGTAAGCACGTGCCGCGACAAAAACACATATTGCCGCTATCGCGATATCTATTGCCAAAGCCATGTAAGCTCTCCTTTCCGCCGCACAGCGCGGCAATGCATTTTTACTCCTCAGCCACCGCCGGAGTCAAGCCTATGTGCGACCGAGCCGATGAGCGCATACGGCTCACCCGAAAGCTCGAGCACGGACGAAAGCTCCGCGTCATGTGACTTGATACGCACGCTGCCGTCGACATGCAGCACCAGGGCATTCTTTTTATCGGTAAGATACCCGACAAAATCGCCGCCGTCACGCGCAATGCGTGCGCTGTCGACCCGAGAATCGAGCTCATACTCATGTATAATGTTCCCCAACGTATCGAAGGCGTATACCCTGTTTTTGGTGCCGAGAGAATTTTCGCGGCAGACAAGAAGAACGCCCCACGACTCCGTGTCAAAGCATGATATGCCGGAGCCGTCCACAGCATGCTCGGCTATCGGCTCGCCGTCGCTTGAGAAAAAGCGCACGGCATCATCGCACACGAGCACAAACCCGCCGCCGTCGAGCAGTGAAAGCTCAAGCGGCAGCGACATTGAGTACAGCACGGTCTTATACGGCTCCGTGTCGCTCGTTCTCGCAAACGAAACCTCGCACGCGTAGTCCGTGCCGTTTTCGGCAAGCGCGACCGAGGCTATCATATCTCCACTTTCGGCGACCGCAGCCGAAATCACATATTTCTGGCTGTAGAAGTGACAGGTGTTTTGCAGCGCGGTATTGTACATTTCCGTAACGTACTTCGCGTCCGTCGACTCGGTCGTCACCGTAAAGGTGCCGCTGTCGCATACCGACGCGCAGACTATCGGGCTTTCGGTCTTCTTCGTGACTATTCTTGTCACGGAATTATAAACCGAAAAGCTCCTTCCGCCGATATCGTATGCGATTATATACTTATCACTGACCGCAAGCGCGGGATAGGAAAAGCTTTCACTCTCGGATAAGAGCTGTCTTCCCGCCGAGTCGTACACCGTCAGTGCATCGCGCTCCGCCACTGCAAAGCCATCCCTGAACGGTCGGATCACCGCGCCGTCGCCGATATCGAGCTCAAGCTGTGCGGCATGTGTCTCGCCTTGTGACTCGCGCAGGTCGAGGTCGCGAATGAGATACACGAAATTATCATAGCTTATGTAATCGCTGTAGCGAACGAGTATCACGCCGCAGAAGACGGTAAATGCGAGGAAAAGCGCAAAGCCCGCAAGTCTGTAGCGCTCCGATATTATGCGGTAATATCTGTTTTCGCGAAGCTTGATCTCGCCGTCCACACGAAGCTTCTCTCTGACACCGAGCTTCGACTCACCGTCCGCACGGTGCTTTTCGTGACGTGTGCGCGAAGGCTCACGTTCACCGTTGAATGCGCCGTCACCGCGTTTTTTCCGAGCCAAGACTCACACCTCCAAGCATCAAATATTATTCAGCCGAAAAGTCGATATCTTCGGCATAGTATACCTTATTTAAGTAAAGTCCGCACGCCGGAGCCGTGGCTCCCGCGCGTCGTCTGTCGCGTGAGGCGAGCACAGTCTCAGCCTCGTCGGGAGTCATCCTCCCCGCCGCCGCGTCAAGCAGAGTTCCGACAAGTATACGCACCATGTTGTAAAGAAAGCCGTCGCCCTGCGCAACAAGCTGCACCTCACTGTCCGACACACGGACAGTCTCGAGTCGGTAAAGCGTCCGCGTCGTATCGACAATATCGGAGCCCGAAGCCATGAAGGCGGCAAAATCGTGCCGTCCGACAAGGCGCGCCGCGGCGGAGTTCATCAGCTCAAGCTGAGCATCTGTCAGACGTCTGCCGAGCATAAGTGCGCGGTTTCGCAGAAACGGATCACAGCACACGCTGTCGCTGATTTTATATACATATTCCTTACTCACGACGTCGTATCGCGGGTGAAAGCCGTCGCTCACCGTAGCAGCTCCCGTTATCGCAATGTCTGCGGGCAAATACCTTATCGCCGCTCGATGAATGCGTCCGGGCGGGATCCTCCACCATTCACCGTCTCCAAGCGACGCATCAGCGGGCTCGACCGAGGCTACGTAGCCAAGTGCATGCACCCCCGTGTCCGTTCTGCTGCATCCGGTAACAAGGCATTCCGTGCCGAAGAGCTGTGACAGACGCTCCGTCAGCACTCCCTGCACCGTTCGTCCCGAGGGCTGGTACTGCCAGCCGCAGTACGCCGTGCCGTCGTAGCTTATTCTGAGCAAAAGCTTCATGGCGCGACACCTCCGTTACATCTTCACCGAGTACCCCGGTGCGAAAATATTGATAAGCACGACCGCGGCGCCGACAAATACCGTACCCGTCACGAGAAGCACGTCGGAAGCACCCGCGCGAAGCACGTTCATTCTCGTTCTTCCCGCGCCTCCCGTATAGCAGCGCGACTCCATAGCCACGGCAAGCTCGCTTGCGCGGCGGAAGGCAGACACGAACAGAGGGATTATCACGGGCACGAGCGCACGGACTCTCTTCACGAGATTTCCTGACGAGAAATCCGCACCGCGCGACTTCTGCGCGTTCATTATCTTCTCGGTCTCCTCAATAAGGATCGGTATAAAGCGTAGCGCTATGGTCATCATCATTGAAAAGTCGTGTACGGGCACGCCGATACGCGACAGCGGAGACAGCAGCTGCTCCAGCGCGTCGGTCAGCGCTATCGGTGTCGTGGTATACGTAAGCAGCATGCTCGTTGACACAAGCAGCAGCTCGATACGCAGCACGATAAGCGCCGCATTTATCACACCCTCAAGATATATTTTTATTATCCACGCATTGACGAGAAGGTGCTCTCCGCTGTAAAAGAGCACATTAAAGACCGCAGTGAATACCGCTATAAACAGTATCGGCTTCAGACCGCGGAGAATCACACTCCCCGGAATCCGCCCGAGAAAAACGAGCAGAAGCGTCGTCAGAGCGAGAAACGCGAAGGCAAAAACATTTTTCGCCAGAAATATCGCAACGATATATAAAATAGAAATAATTATCTTCGCACGCGGATCCGCTCGGTGAAGGACCGATGAGCCCTCACAGTACTGCCCGAATGCAATGTCCATCTTCAACTTTTGCCTCTCCTTTCGAGCACGGCGTCAAATATCGCGAAGCTTTTCAAGCGCATAGCCCACCGTGTACACGTCGCGCCCGATGTCAATTCCGCGCTCGGCGAGCGAGGCGGCAATGTGCGTTATCTGCGGCACGTCGAGCCCCAGACCGATAAGCTCCGCACTGCGGCTGAAGACCTCCGCGCAGCTTCCGTCCATCATAACACGACCGCTTGCCATGACGATTATCCTGTCACAGAACTGCGCCATATCCTCCATGCTGTGGCTGACGATAATAACGGATGTATCGGAGCTCTTGCGGTACTCGCAAATGCCGTTCAGTATAAAGCGGCGGCTTCCCGGGTCGAGCCCCGCCGCGGGCTCGTCGAGCACCAGAAATTCGGGCTGCATTGCGATAACGCCGGCAAGCGCCACGCGGCGCTTCTGGCCGCCGGACAGGTCAAACGGCGAGCGACTCATCAGCTCCGGCGAAATACGCGTAAATTCCGCCGCAGTCATTATGCGTCTGCCGACCTCCTCCTCATCGAGTCCCATATTTCTCGGTCCGAAGGCGATGTCCTCGTAGACCGTCGATGCAAAGAGCTGGTACTCCGGGTATTGCATTACAAGTCCCGCGCGAAAGCGTGCGGCGCGGACGCGCTCGGAGCGCTCCCACAGGTCTTCGCCGTCGAAAAGCACACGTCCGCTGCTCGGTCGCGCAAGTGCATTGAGCAGCTGAACGAGCGTCGACTTTCCGCTTCCCGTGTGACCGATGATTCCGGTGATTCCTCCGCCGAGCGTGAGATTTATATCCCGAAGCGCAGCTATCTCGTAGGGCGTGCCCTTATTGTATATAAAATTAACGTTTTCAAGTACTATCTCAGCCACGGCGTCCCCTCCGCTTCTCAAGTGCGCGCGCGATCTCCTCGGCGCATTCCTCCGCGTCGAAAATGTCGAGTCTGACGTCGAGCCCTTCCTTTTTCAGGCGGTAAAGCAGCTCCGTGGACTGCGGCACGTCAAGGCTCGCATTCCACAAAAGCTCCGGCTGCGAGAACACATCGGACGGTGTGCCCTCGGTCAGCACGCGACCGCCGTCAAGCACAATTAGTCTATCGGCACGCGACGCCTCCTCCATGTAGTGCGTAATCAGTATCACCGTCACGCCATCCTCGCGGTTGAGCTTTTCGATAGTCGCCATCACGTCGCGGCGACCGAGCGGGTCGAGCATTGCTGTGCTTTCGTCGAAAATAATGCAATCGCGGTGCATCGCTATAACACCCGCTATGGCGACTCGCTGCTTTTGACCGCCCGACAGGCGGCTCGGAGAATGACGCGCGTAGCGGCGCATTCCGACCGTGTCGAGTGCTGCGTCGACGCGACGGCGGATCTCGTCGGACGGAAGTCCGAGATTTTCGCAGCCGAAGGCGACGTCCTCCTCGACTATCGAGGCGACGATCTGGTTGTCGGGATTCTGAAATACCATTCCGACGCGGCGGCGCGCCTCGAATACGTCCTCGTCGGTAATATCGTCTCCCGTCATGCGCTTGCCGTATATTACGACCTCGCCGCTCTGCGGCACCTCGAGCATGCAGAGTATCGACGCAAGCGTCGACTTTCCGCTGCCGTTATGCCCGAGTATCGCGGTAAACGAGCCTTGCGGCACCGTGAAGCTGACGTCATCAAGCGCAGTCACAGGCGGCGTGTCTCCGCTCGCCTCGTAGGTAAAGGTAAGGTTTCTTACTTCAATTGCGTTTTCCATCAAGGGTGCTCCTTAAAGCACGCGGCGCGAGGTCCAGCGCGCGCTCGCTCCGCTCGGGAGCATAAGCCCGCTGTCGCGCACGGGTATTGCGGTCTCGCCTGTCTCAAGCACACCGCTCTGCGCGCGGCGTCCGAGCGAGCGCATGAGCATGTAGCCCATGGTCGCGGGCGAAAGACCCGTTGTATATGAATTAATGAGGAAGAAAAGCGGCTCGTCGCACAGCAGCGTGCCAACAAGGGAGATAAGCTCCGCGGCGCAGTCCTCAAGCTTCCACACCTCGCCGTTCGGACCTCGACCGTATGACGGCGGATCCATAATTACGGCATCGTAGCGACGTCCGCGACGTATCTCGCGCTCGACGAATTTCTTGCAGTCGTCAACGATGTATCTGCACGGAGCGTTCTCGAGTCCGGAAAGGCGCATGTTATCCCGCGCTGCGGCTACCATGCCCTTCGAGGCGTCAACGTGGCACAGCTCCGCGCCCGCCTCGGCGCACGCCACCGTCGCGCCGCCCGTGTATGCGAAAAGGTTGAGAACACGCGGACGTCCGTTTTCGTAGCGGTCGCTCTCACGCTCAATCGAGTGACGGATAATATCCGACGCCCAGTCCCAGTTTGCAGCCTGCTCGGGGAATATTCCCGTGTGCTTGAAGCCCATCGGCTTTATCCTGAAGGTATAGTTCTTATA
>CAYNHY010000021.1:0-18545 GCA_964397225.1 uncultured Ruminococcus sp. | reverse complement strand
CAGATATAGTACTTGAAGCGTCCGGGGACGCTCTTGAACAGCTCGTGGATTATACCGAGCGCGGTATAGCACTCAAGCTCGGTTTCGACAATTATGCGGATGGCATAAAAGTCGTATATCTCGTCGAAGCTCTTGTTCTGGTTGAACATCTTACGGTATATCGAATACACCGTCTTGACTCTGCCCTCGAGCGAGAAGCAGATATTGTATTCACGGAGCTTCTGAGAAACGTAGGTCTTTGTATTCTCGATAAAGTCCGCGTTCTGACCGAATTTCTTTTCTATGTCCTCAAGCACCTCGGCGTGTCCGATTGGGTCAAGGTACACAAGCGCGAGCTCCTCGAGCTCCTTTTTTATCTTCTGGATACCGAGTCGGTGCGCAAGCGGCGCATAGACGTGCATCGTTTCGAGCGCGGTAATGCGTCTTTTCGCCTCGGGCTTGGCGTCGAGGGTACGCATATTGTGGAGCCTGTCGCAGAGCTTTATAAAGATAACTCTGATATCCTTCGACATTGCGAGGAGCATCTTACGGATGTTCTCGATATGAGCCTCTTCCTTGTCGATGATATTCATGTCCTTGATCTTCGTCAGACCGTCGACAAGCATCGCAACGTCATCGCCGAAGAGCTGTGCTATCTCATCCAGGCTCGTTTTTTCACTGCAATCCTCGACTGTGTCGTGAAGAAAAGCGGCGCATATCGAATCTGTATCGAGTCCGAGCGAGAAGACTATCTCGGCAACGGCGATGGGATGGATGATATACGGGTCTCCGCTGTTTCTGAACTGCCCCGCATGAAGCGTGGCGGCGTATTCGAACGAGCGCTCTATCTTATCGGTATCATAGCCTCTGCCGCTCTCCCTGAGGCGCACAAGCATATTATCGATATTCGGCTCGGGTCTTTCTTTGCATGAATTAATAATACCGTCCATAGCGTTTCTTTCACATAGGATTTTCAGACGCGCCGTCCGCCGAAAGTGTCGCCTTCAGGGCTCTGAATATGCTCGAGCTGTCAAGGCTCGTTTTCTCTTTGTTGTAAACATCGGCAAATGTGTAAATCTCGCGCTCAGCATCGGTTTCTCTGATCTCGAAAAAGCCGAGCTCGCCGAAGATGCGTATGATGAATTTCAGCTTGACATACGGCACAATGTAGCCGCAGGTGTAAAGCAGGTGCCACAGCGCGCGTATGCTGAACACCTCATGCTCCACGCGAAGCTCTCTCCTGAGAAGCTTGTATACTACCGCAAATTCGTTGCGGCTCGGGAGCACCGCCGCACGCTCGGCTTCAGTAAGCGAAAGTCTCTCACCAGCCGCCAGTCTGTCGAAGAGCTCGTGCTCACGGATGCTTTCGGCAAGTGCCTTTTCCGTAAGGCGAACGTCGCGGACTATCATCTGAAGCGTGCGCGTTCCCTGAAACTCGTTGATATCGAGATTATACAGCACATCGACTCTGTCGCCTGGGAACAGGTCAAGCTCGCTCGGCGTCATGCGGAAGCACATTGCGACGATCACCATGTTCTCGCGTCTGAGCATAAGCTTTGTATGCTTTCCGCCGCCTATCGGTATCACCTCGTTTACATACAGGTCGCTTGACATGAACAGCGGCACGGGGTTCGAGGTGCCGTATGGCTCAAGATAATAAAGCTCCTCGGCAAGTCTCATCGTGATCTCCGACGGCGTCAGCGCGCATTCCGCCTCGAGCACCGTTTCGACGTCGGAGCTGTCTGTATGCTTTCTGACATAATCGTTGATGCGCCGCTTGAACTCCTCGAGCCTTCCGCGCTTTACCGTAAGTCCGGCAGCCAGCTCGTGTCCGCCGTATTTTTCGAGCACGTCGGAGCAGCTCTTAAGCGCCTCGACGAGATTCACGCCCTTGATGCTACGTCCTGAGCCCTTGCCCGCGTCATTCTCGCTCGGCGAGGCGCCTGTATTTCCGTCAAAGGAGATAAGTATCGACGGCAAGCCGTATTTCTCGGTAATGCGTGAAGCTACGATGCCGATAATTCCGTGATGCCACCTTTCGTCATCGAGCACGAGAACTCTCTCGTTTTCGAGGTCGTGCTCCGCGGCAATTTTCGCATACGCCTCCTCGACCATGCGGTTTTCCTCCTGCTGGCGCTGCTTATTTATAACGCACAGCTCGCGTGCGAGGCGCTGTGCATCCTCGGCGCTTTCCGAAAGGAACAGCTCGACTGCCGTGGAGGCATTTTTAATTCTTCCGGCGGCATTGATCCTCGGCGCAAGCGTGAAGCCGACATATGCCGCTGTGATCTTCTTTTTGGTATTGTACTTGGACTCGGCTCCCGACGCGCGGATAAGCTCCGCTATCGCCGTGCGCGAGCCTTTTTCAATGAGTGACAATCCGAAGCTGACGATAAGGCGGTTTTCGTCCTTCACAGGCATTACATCCGCTATCGTTCCAAGCGCGACAAGGTCGCAATATTCGCGCGATATGCGTCTGACGCAGGTCACGGGCTCATCGCTCGGGCAAAGCGTCATTTCAACGGCGCACATCAGCTTAAATACCACGCCGACTCCCGCCAGCTCCTTGAAGGGGTAATCACAGTCCGGGCGGCGCGGATTCACAACAGCCACCGCCTTCGGCAATTCTCCGTGGCACTCGTGGTGGTCGGTCACGACAACGTCAATGCCGAGCTCTGCGGCGCGAGCAATTTCGGCACATGCCGTAATTCCCGTGTCTACGGTGATAATAAGCTCGCAACCGTCCTTGGCAAGCTGTTCTATAACGCCGATAGACATTCCGTAGCCCTCGGTCATTCGGCACGGAATGTGATATGACACGTCTGCGCCGTGCGACTTCAAATACAAGTACAGCGACGAGACGGAGGTCACGCCGTCGACATCGTAGTCTCCGTATATTACTATCCTCTCCTGCGCCGCAACAGCGTCGGCAACACGCTCCGCGGCACACTTCATGTCCCGCATGAGCATCGGGTCGTAGAGCTGCTCCTCCTCCTTGCCGATAAAGCGCCTTGCCTCGAGCGCATTCGTGCAGCCTCGGTTGACAAGCAGCCGCGCCGTCGGCACGGCCACGCCGAGCTCCTCGGCAATGCGGCAGACCTGCTCGGGACAGCTGTCGGAGAGGCAGTTAAGTTTCCATTTGTTTAGCTTTTTAGAGTACATTCGTTATATCCCGATAAAATAATTATTTCTCCACGGCTTCCTGTGCGTCCTCACCATGACCTATCACGCGCACGACGGTGACGTCGGGGCGTCCGTGACGGCGTCTGCGCTCAAGCGCGCCGACGGCGACATATGCAAGGCAAAAGCCCGCAAGCGCCGGAAGCAACGCGTAATTTCCCAGATGTAAAGCATATGCACCGAGCGCATACAGCACGCCGCCGAGCACGAGCGGCATTATGAATACGGCAAGCGCGTAAAGCAATATTATGCCGTCTCGGCTTTCGAGCTCGACCGTGTCGCCGACTGCCGCCGACGCTGCATTGAGAGCGGTGACCGTAACTTCTCCGCCGCCTCCCATTATTCCGCGTGCCGCGCAGGACTCGCCGCACGAGCTCCTGTGACAGCCGTCGCACATCGACGAGCGGCGGCAATTCACCTCTGCCAGCTCTCCGCCGACGGAAATCACCTTGCCCTTCGTAAGCATTGCACACCTCCGCATTTTTAATATGTAAGAAACGGACAAACCTCACGCCTCGGGGGAATATTCCTCCATTACGGCGCGAGCCACGCGCAGACCGTCGACCGCGGCGCTCATTATGCCTCCGGCATATCCCGCGCCCTCTCCGCAGGGGTAGATCCTGTCGTGGCTCGGCGCTGTATATTTCTCATTTCTCAGAATACGCACGGGCGCGGAGGTTCGTGTCTCGACTCCGGTAAGCGGCGCCTGCGGCGTGTCAAAGCCCGATATTCTTCTTCCGAAATAACGTATTCCGTCCTTCAGCATGCTTGTAATAAAGCCCGGCAGTATTTCCGACAGCTCACACGCGCGGACTCTGCCGTCCATGTACGTCGGGGCAATTTCGTCGCCGAGCACGGCGCGCGCTCCGCTCAAAAAGCTTCCGACCGACTGCGCGGGTGCGCTGTAATCGCCGCCCGCCGCGCGGAATGCCGCACGCTCGAGCTCACGCTGGAAGCTTATTGCACCGCGCACGTCTCCGCCGAAGTCCGACGGCAGCACGGACACTGCAAGTGCGGCGTTTGCGTTTTTCCCGTCGCGAAGTCGGCAGCTCATGCCGTTGGTAACGACGCCGCCCTCCTCACTTGCCGCGCCGACGACGCTTCCGCCGGGACACATGCAGAAGGAATACACTCCGCGCTCGCCCTGTCTGAGCGAGACATTGTACTCAGCGCGTCCGAGGGCTTCGTCTCCCGCGAATTCGCCGAACATCGCGCGGTCAAGCTCGCTTTGAAGGTGTTCTATCCTCACACCAGCCGAAAACGGCTTAGCCTCAAGCATATAGCCGCCCGACAGCAGCTGCTCGTATGTGTCGCGCGCGCTGTGACCGACTGCGAGCACGAGTACTCCGTAATCGATGCGCTCGCCGTTCACAAATGCCGACTCGCCATTCAGCTCCACGCGGCTGTTATAATTTATCTCGCCGCCGAGCTCCCTCACGCGGCTGTCGGCGCACTGCACGACCTCTCGGAGCACGTCTGTACCGATATGCGGCTTTGCGCGATAAAGAATATCGCGCGGCGCGCCGAGAGAAACGAGCTGCTCAAGCACATAGGTTCCGAGCGGGTCGTTGATTCGCGTGGTGAGCTTTCCGTCGGAAAACGTGCCCGCTCCTCCGGCGCCGAACTGCACATTGCATTCGCTGTCAAGCACACCCGTGCGGACAAAGCGCTCGAGCGCTGCCACGCGCTCCTCAACGCTCCCGCCTCTTTCGTAAACGATCGGACGGTAGCCCGCCTGTGCGAGCGCTATGGCGCAGAACATTCCGCACGGACCGAATCCCACGACAACGGGACGTCCGCCGAGGCGGCGCGAGCCCGACGTGTATTCGAATTCAGCCCTTCTGTAGAGCTTAAAGCCGTCTGCGGCGCGGGCTGTCACCTCAGTCTCCGAGGCGTCAAACTCGGCGCAGACGCTGTACACAAAGCGTATTGCGTCACGTCTGCGCGCGTCTATCGATTTACGGTAAATATACAGCTTTTTCGGCGAGACTCCAAAGGCGCGGCGCAGCTTTTTTTTTGCCGCTTCAAGCGCCGTGCTGTCGGCATCCGCGGACGAGCACGACGGCTTATACGGCACGGCTATGTTCTCAGCGAGAATTTTCACATGACGATTATCCATTATTTACCACTTTCACCTCTCGGTGTCAGCTTGATCTGCACGGGATACGAGCCTATCGCAAACACTCCTCCAGCGTCCTCCGCGTCGATCTTTATTGAAGCGGGGCGCGAAATATTGCCTACAGTCTCAGGGTCAAGCCCGTCAAGCTCGACCAGCGCGGTAATATCGCTTGCCTTGACCTTCTCAAGCTGCGCGGCAGGTCCGCGAAGCGTGACCGTCAGGCTATCGCTTACTATCTCGCATTTCGAATCCGAATGATTTCCCGTTACCTTGATGTCGCTTACCTTGATCTCCTTCGTTCTGATCGAGCTGTCGTACTCGACTGTTATCTTCACCTGAGTAGTGTCGGAAATAAGCGTGAGTCCGTCGCCAAGCGTGATATTTCTCGTTTCGGTGTACGGCGTAGTGAGTATCGACGTCTCGTCGATCTCGATTGTTTCAAAGGGAAGCGTATCTCCCTCGAGCCTTGCCGCGTCTCCCTTGATCTTCAAGACCTCCGGCTCACAGGTCACCCTGACCTGCGACGGGTCTACAAGCGAGTTTTTGAACTTCACCTGTATCGGATATTCCCTTGTGAGGTATATCGGAACGGTGACGCTGACCTTTGTTTCCGACATGCTGAAATATCCAAGGTCAACGCTGTTTCCCCTGCTGTCGGCAAGCATGATATCCGCGCTTGTTGTAAAGGTCGCCTTCGGGCTTGCAAGCTCGATGCTGACGTTGGCGCTTTCAAGCTCGTTGAGCCGCATCTTGGGGCCTGTCACCGTGACGGTATCGATATCCGTCGTGGGCTTGCCGAATTCATACGGTGCTTCTATAACGAAGCCGTCCTTGAACTTAACGCTGATGGGCAGTGATACGCTCTCCGTCTCGTCGACGTACACGGTAACGGACGCCGGCTCGCCGGCGACAAGCGTCACATCCTCCGGAAGGTCAAAGCTTATCTCAAGCGACTGACGTCCCGCGTCCTTGATACGGCTGAGGTCGGCTGTCGCCTTTATGTCATCGGCGGTGAGCTTTGTGACAATGCTCTTTTTGCCGGCGACCGTAACGTTGATTCGGTTTCCGCTTCCGGAATATACAGACAGCCCGCTCTCATCCTGAAGCGCTCTCGCGTTTTCAAGCTCTACGGGAACTGCCGTTATCTCGTATTCGTACTCGGGGCTCTCGACCTGCATGACGTATATCCACAGGATAAACGCAGCAAGCACGCACAGTATCTTCGGCAAAACGGACGAGCGACCCGTGCCGGGCACACCCGACGGGGAATGATGCTCCGCCGTGCGTACAACTCCCGATGCTTTTTTTTCACTCACCGTCCTCACCTCCCATGTCAGCTGAGCTGTTTTTTCTTGAAAGCATGCGCTCGCGCTGCCGCTTCACGAAAGGAAGCTTTCTCGACGCGGCGTCGTCCGACGAAATAAGATAGCGTCTGAGCGCCGCCGACAGCGCATCTCTTGTGTAATCGCGGTAAAGCACGCCCTCGAAGGCAAGCGAGACGGTTCCCGTCTCCTCCGACACCACTACAACAACCGCATCGCTGTTTTCGCTCGTTCCGATAGCCGCGCGGTGGCGCGTTCCGAGCTCCTTAACGATCTCCGTGTCGGACGACAGCGGGAGCAGGCAGCCCGCCGCGTGAAGCCGGCAATCGCGGATGATGAGCGCTCCGTCGTGAAGCGGAGCTTTATTGAAGAATATGTTCTTTATCAGCAGCTCGTTCGGCTCGGCGTCGATGACGGTGCCCGAGGTTATGAGGTCGCCGAGCTTCGTCAGCCTTTCGAATACGATAAGCGCACCGGTCTTTGTCTCGCTGAGGTCAAACACAGCATCGACTGTGTCGGCTATCATTTTTTCCGCGGGGGTGAAATTGCTGTCGCCGATGCTCTTGATGCTCTTGAGCGGCTGACCGCCCACCTTCTCGAGCGCGCTTCGAAGCTCCGGCTGGAATATTACCGCCACGGCGATAAGTCCGACCTGGAAGATGTTCTTCAAAAGGAACTGAATGACGTACATGTCAAACAGCTCGCTGACAAACTTCAGCACAATGAGCACGATAACGCCCGCGGCAAGCTTTCCCGAGCGGCGGTCGCGCATGAATTTGTAAAGAAAATAAAACAGCACCGATACACAGGCTATGTCGATTATGTCGGGGATGGAGATTATCTTTATGTTGTGTATGATGCTCACAAAAAGCTCTCTCACGGACAGCTCCTCCAATCGCTTTCAATTTGCCCATAGGGACAATAATTCATATTAAATTATATCACAAAGCGTCCCTTTTGTCAAAGCATACGCCGCATGTAGCATAAAAAAAATCGTCGATTTCGGTGCTCGGCTCCTCCACCGCGTGTGCGGCTCGCATCTTTCGTCAATTTACACAAGGAACAAAGAAATCAGACAAAGCCGTCAAGCTTATTTGTGCTATCCTGCCATAACGCGCAAGCCTTCACGCAGCGTGCAAGCACAAGCGAGCTGAAACGTATTCTACAACTGCTGCTGCGCGGCGACAGGACAGCCCGGGGTCGCTTGCTTTTACCGCTGTGTTGTGGTATACTTTAGTCAGATAAAAATCACACCGGAGGTCTCAGATGAAGAAATATACCGATATTGCAATGAACAAAACCGCGCAGCTGCTTGCGATAGACAGTCCCACTGGCTTTACCGCACGCGCAGCTCAATGGATATCGGACGAGTTTTCCGCGCTCGGCTTCGACTGTCGAAAAACAGTTAAGGGTGGCGTGCTCGTTGAGCTCGGAGGCGCGGGAGAGAACGGCATTCTCCTTGAAGCGCACACCGACACACTCGGCGCCATGGTCGCGCAGATAAAGACGAACGGAAGGCTTCGCGTCACGCCCCTCGGCGGAATGCGCGCGGAGAACGGCGAATGCGAAAACGTTCGCGTTTACACAAGAAGCGGAGGCTGCCTTGACGGCACACTTCAGCTGTGCAACGCCTCAGTTCACGTCAACGGAGATTACGGTACGACCTCGCGAAGCTTTGACACCACGGAGGTGCTGCTTGACGAGAACGTGACGGACGAGGAGGGCGTTCGCGCGCTCGGCATCGAGGTCGGGGACATCGTCGCCTTCGACCCGCGCTGCCGAATTACAAAATCGGGATATATCAAGAGCCGCTTTCTCGACGACAAGCTCTCGGTCGGCATTCTGCTCGCACTTGCCGAATATATCGCTGACAGCGGCAGGACGCCGTCGCGACGCGTCTGTCTGCATATTACGACCTATGAGGAGGTCGGTCACGGTGGCTCAGCCTCGCTTCCGAGCGGCATAACCGATGCTGTCAGTATTGACATGGGCTGCGTCGGAGAGGGGCTTTCCTGCACCGAGCGCAAGGTCTCAATATGTGCGAAGGACTCGGGAGGTCCGTATAATTACGAGCTTGTCGGTGAGCTTATCGAAGCCTCCCGCCGTGCCGGCGCCGACTACGCAGTTGACGTATACCCCCACTACGGCTCCGACGTCGAAGCCACGCTTCGCGGCGGCGCTGATGTGCGTCACGGTCTTATCGGCGCGGGCGTTTACGCAAGCCACGGCTACGAAAGAAGCCACGCGGACGGCGTCGAGAGCACGCTGCTCCTGCTTCGCGAATTTCTCGGAATATAAAAACAGCGGAGGCTCCGAAAAACGAAGTCTCCGCTGCTTTTTGTCATCATGTTCAGCCGATAAAGGTGTAGCCCGCCTCTTCGACAGCTGCCTTCACCGAGGAGGTGTCGAGCTCGCAGGTGCTCTCGAGCGTGGCTGTACCGTCCTTGCTGCTTGCGCTGACCGCGGTAACACCATCAAGCGCCTCGAGTGCCTTTTTCACGTGCGCCTCGCAATGCGCACACATCATTCCTTCGATCCTTACTGTTCTTGTCATGGTTTTATCCATCCTTTCTGTATTTTCACGCACCTCGCAGACGTCGCAGGAGCCCTTCTGCTCACTCAACGGCGCGTTGCACGCTTTTACACCTATTTTCGCGAAATTCAGCCGCAGTGCGTTCATTACGACGCAGAAGCTTGAAAGGCTCATTGCCGCCGCGCCGAGCATCGGGCTCATTCTCCACGGGAGCACCGCCATCAGCGCACCCGCGGCAAGCGGTATTCCGCAGACATTGTATATAAACGCCCAAAAGAGGTTCTCGCGAATGTTGCGAAGCGTCACGCGCCCGAGCTTAATTGCCGACACGGCGTCGGACAGGCGGCTGTTCATCAGCACGACATCCGCCGAGTCTATCGCAATATCGACGCCCGCGCCGATAGCGATACCGAGGTCCGCCGTAACGAGCGCCACGGCGTCGTTGATGCCGTCGCCGACCATCGCAACACGACCGCAGGGCTGAAGCGACCTTACGGCATCCGCCTTTTCCGTCGGGAGAACTCCCGCGATGACCTCGTCAATGCCCGCCATGGCTGCGACGGCACGCGCGGTGCGCTCATTGTCGCCCGTTATCATAACGACGCGCAGCCCGAGCCCTTTCATTTCGCGCACGGCTGCGGCGCTGTCCGCCTTCACGGTGTCGGCGACAGCAATTATTCCGAGAAGACGTCCGTCGCGCGCGAAGTACAGCGGAGTCATGCCGTCCGACGCGAGCTTTTCCGCCGTGGCGGTCGCAGCTGCGGGTATTTCCGTTATTTTTTCGATATATTCGCGCTTTCCTCCGACGACACCCGAGCCGTCGAGCACGCCCTCGAGCCCGTTACCGGGGTGCGCCGAGAAGGACGTGATATTTCCTTCGGGAATGCCCTTCTCTCTGCAATACGAAACGACCGCCGAGGCGAGCGGGTGCTCGCTTGCCGACTCGAGCGACACGGCGCAGTGCAAGAGCTCGCTCTCCGACACGCCCTCCGCCGCAAGCACCTCCGTAACTCGCGGCACGCCCTCGGTGACGGTTCCCGTCTTGTCGAGCGCGACAATTTTGATCCTGCCGGCACTCTCAAGCGCTGCGGCTGTCTTAAAAAGCACTCCGTGGCGTGCGCCGACGCCGCTGCCGACCATTACCGCGACCGGTGTGGCAAGTCCGAGCGCACACGGGCAGCTGATAACGAGCACCGATATCGCGCGCTCGACGGCAAGCGTTACGTCCCCACTCACCAACAGCCACGCCGTAAGCGTGACGGCGGAAACGCCGAGCACCGCGGGCACGAAAATTCCCGATATTCTGTCGGCAAGGCGCGCTATCGGAGCCTTTGTCGCTCCGGCGTCGGTCACGGTCTTAATTATCTTTGCAAGCGTCGTGTCCTCGCCGACCGAGCTTGCGCGACAGATGATCCGCCCCGACATATTTATGCTCGACGCGCTGACGCGGTCGCCCTGTGCCTTATCAACCGGTATACTCTCGCCGGTGAGCGCAGATTCGTCGACGGCGGACTCGCCCTCGGCTATCACTCCGTCGGCGGGAACGGCACCGCCGGGGCGCACGACAAACATATCGCCCACGCGCAGCTCCTCGACCGGAAGCGTTATCTCCTCGCCGTCTCGAAGCACGACTGCCGTCTTCGGCGCGAGCTCAACGAGGGCGCGCAGCGCATCGGTCGTTCTTCCCTTCGCAGCCGATTCGAGAAGCTTTCCGACGGTAATCAGCGTCACGATCATTGCCGCCGACTCGAAATACAGCTCATGGAGCATGGAGTGCGCAGAAGCGATATCTCCCGCGCCCTCTGCAACAATCATTGAAAAGAGCACATAGCAGCTGTATGCAAACGACACTCCCGAGCCGAGCGCGACGAGCGTATCCATATTAGGTGACAGGCGCGCCGCAGCGCGCGCGCCGCTGATAAAAAAGCGCTGATTTATAACAAGCACAGCTGCCGAGAGCAGCAGCTCGCAAAGTGCCGTCGCCGACGGACTGCCCGCAAGAGGTGCGGGCAGCGGAAGGTGCCACATTGCGTGTCCCATTGAAATATACATCAACGCGACAAGCAGAAGCACCGAGCTTGCAAGGCGCGCGACAAGTCCGCAGCGCTCCGCGCCGTCAAGCTTTTTCGCTCCGCCGTCCGACGCCGCCTTCGCCTCGCCGAATTCAATGCCGTAGCCCGCGTAACGCACCGCAGCGATGATTTTTTCGCTGTCTCCGCCGTCGACGAGCGCGTCGCCGGTCAAAAGATTCACGCTGCAATCGCGCACGCCGTCAACGGCGAGAATTGCCTTTTCCACGCGCGCGGAGCATGCGGCGCACGTCATTCCCGTAACCTTAAATCTCTCCACCTGAGCCTCCTTACGGCATCAGCTTTGCGATTATGTCGCAAAGCTCGCCGACGATCTCGTCGTCACCCTCGCGGATACCGTCCGCCACGCAGCCGTTAATATGACGGCGCAGCACCTCACGGTTGAAGGAGCTGACCGCAGCATTCACAGCCGAAGACTGCGTGAGAATATCTGTGCAATACGCGTCGCGCTCGACCATTGCGCGAATGCCGCGTATCTGTCCTTCGATACGCGAAAGTCGGTTTATAAGCTTTTTCTTTGTGTCCTCGTCACGCCGTGTGGTCCTTGATGTGCAGCAATCCTTCAATTTTGACGGCTCCTTTGAATCATATTTCGTATATACCCCCTCGGGGTATAATAATTATAGCGCACATTTTAATTTTTGTCAAGCGCAAACGTGAATTATTCCGCCGCTCGCCCGAGTGTACAAAAGTGGAGAAATTATTGTACTACAGTGGATGCAGTCGAGCGCAATATGTTGTAATATAATTATGTATATAATTTTCGAGGCAAGCGCCCTGAAGGTCTACGGCACTATCGCTCCGAAAGGACATTTAATATGAAATATTTACTTGAAAGTTCGCGCGAAACGCCTGTGATATACGAGGCGGACGTTTGCGTTGTCGGCGGCTCTGCTACCGGTGTATTCGCCGCAGTTCGCGCAGCACGGCTCGGCGCTCGCGTTGCCATCGTGGAAAAAACAAACTGCTTCGGCGGAAACGCCACAAACGGTCTGATGACGGTGTGGCACTCGCTGTACGCGACGGACAAAAAACAGCAGATTATCTCGGGGCTCACCGAGGAGGTGCTCGGCATGATCCCGTCGACGGATATCCGCGAGGACGCCGCGCGAACCCACTTTTTCAACCCCGTTGAAATGAAGTGTGCGCTCGACGAGCTGTGCCGCCGCGAAGGGATAAAGATATTCTTCCACACCTTCTATGCGGGGCTGTCGGCGCAGGGCAACGTCATCGACGCGATATTTGTCGAAAACAAGGACGGTCGCGGTGCAGTGAAGGCGCGCTTCTTTATCGACGCGACAGGCGACGGAGACCTCTGCCGAGACATCGGCGCGGAGCGCTACACGAACGAAAAGATACAGCCGCCGTCGTATGTATTCTATCTACAGGGGCGCGAGGGCGTCATTGACCCTGTCACGGGCAAGCGCGTTGATATGGACGCGATATCGCTTCTTAACGCGCACCGCGAGGAGTTCGACGCAGAGCAGGATCACGGCTGGGCAGCGCCAGTGCCGGGGCTTCACAACATAACAATGCGCTCCGACTCGCACATTTTCTACGTTCAGTGCGCCGATGCGGACGACCTGACACGCGCAGAGCTCGTCGGTCGCGAGAAAATGCGAAAGCTGTGCCGCGTTCTGCGAAAGTACGGCGACCCGTCGGAGCAATACTCGCTCATTGCCGATTGCTCGCATGTCGGAATACGCGACACATATCACTACAAAACAAAGCACTCCGCCGATTTTATCGAAATGTTCACCGGGCGCGACTATGACGACTGCATTCTGAACGGCTCGTATTCGGGGGATGTGCAGAACGAAGTCGACGGAACACTGTATATGTCGCTCGACGGCACCTATTACCGCCTCGACCCGCACGGGCAGGCCTTTCGCGGGAGCTGGCGGGAGGAGCATTCCCTACCGACGGATGTCGCAATGCCGACATATTACCGCCTGCCCTTCCGCACGCTCGTTCAGCGCAACTGCAAGAATCTCATAGCGGTCGGACGCATGATAAACGCGGATCCCATCGCCTACGGCGCGCTTCGCGTCATGGTAAATCTCAATCAGCTCGGCGAGGCAGCGGGAGTTGCAGCATACCTTGCGCTGACGCACGGTGTGTCCGTGCAGGAGCTTGACGGAGTCGAGGTCGCACGCACTCTCTCACGCGGCGGCTCGGCAAATCTCGGATAACAATAATATTAATTTTGAAAGGAAACACAGTATAATGGCAATTTTAAGAGGAAACGCGGTGGTCGGACAGTCCGGCGGACCGACAGCAGCAATAAACGCAACGCTTGCCGGAGTTATCAAGGGGGCGCTTTGCGAATGCGGCGACGCTGTCGACACGCTTTACGGAATGCGAAACGGAGTAGAGGGTCTTCTTGAGGAGAGGCTTGTCGACCTTGGCGAGATATTCGGAAGGGGTGACGCCTTCAGCGAGGAGCGCTTTGCGCTTCTCAAGCAGACGCCCGCAGCCGCGCTCGGCTCGTGCAGAAAGAAGCTTCCCCGCCCTGCGGACGACCCCGCCTTCTTTGAAAATCTCATCGAGATATTCAAGCGCCACAATATTCGCTACTTCTTCTACATCGGCGGTAACGACTCGATGGACACCGTCGCGAAGCTGACGGAATATCTTTCCGGCTGCGACTACGAAATGCGCTGCGTCGGCGTACCGAAGACAATTGACAACGACCTTGTCGGCACAGACCACACTCCCGGCTTCGGCTCTGCGGCAAAGTACATCGCCGCAACGATGCAGGAGATAATCCGCGATTGCTCCGTGTACAGAATTCCCGCCGTTACGATCGTCGAAATAATGGGACGCGACGCGGGCTGGCTCACGGCATCCGCTGCGGTATGCGGCAGAGTTTGCGGTGTTGAGCCAGATTATGTTTACCTTCCCGAGAGAGTGTTCGACACAGAGCGCTTCCTTGAGGATGTGAGAGCAGCGCTCGCGAAGAAGCCCGCCGTTGTTATCGCAGTCTCCGAGGGCGTGCGCTTCGCAGACGGACGCTATGTCGGCGAGGGAACACAGAGCGGCGCGGCTGACGTTTTCGGTCACAAGTACCTTGCGGGCACGGGAAAGGCTCTCGAGCAGATCGTCAAGGAGAATATCGGCTGCAAGGTACGCTCGGTAGAGCTGAACATCTGCCAGCGCTGCGCGTCGCATATTGCCTCGGCAACGGATATTGAGGAATCGGTCAGAACTGGTATCACCGCCGCACGCGGTGCCGTCGACGGCGCAACGGGTGTTATGGTGTGCGCTGTCCGCGCGGACGGCGAGTACGCTATAAGCTTCGAGACACGCGAGATCGCATCGATTGCAAACGCCATTCGCACCGTTCCCGATGACTACATCAACGAGCGCGCCAACGGCGTGACCGACGCGTGCATCGATTATATTCTTCCGCTTATACAGGGCGAGCCCAAGGTAAGCTACCGTCTCGGACTGCCCGAGCACATCACGCTTTGATTTTCAATTGAATATTAATTTTACGAGGAAACTGCCATGAAAAAACTATTTTCGTTATTGCTCGCAATTCTCATGTGCTCTTCGCTGTGTCTTGCAGCCTCTGCCGGCGGCTTCGAGCCTGACAGCATTGTCCCCGATGAGGACACGGAATCCCTTGCACCGCGCTTTCCATTTTCGGACGTCGGCTACAGCAAGTGGTTTTTCAAGTACATCTGGTACGTTAACGAGAACCTCCTTATGAACGGCAAGGGCGGCGACATCTTCGCGCCCAACGAAAACATGACCCGCGCACAGTTCGTAACGATGCTCATGCGTCTCTGCGACGGCGAGGAGGTCAAGACAGACACCTTCAAGGACGTTAAAAGCAAGTCCTGGTACGCCGGTGCCGTCGGCTGGGCTGAGCGGGCGGGCGTCGTAAACGGAATGACGCCGACGAGCTTCGAGCCCGACTCGTTTATGAACCGCGCACAGATGGCGACTGCGCTTTCGCGCTTCCTCGATTATATCGGTCTTACACAGCTCCCAGAGGGAGCCGGCTCCTCAACGGATTTCAAGGACAGCGCAAAGATCGACTCGTGGGCAAAAAGCCACGTTCTGCGTCTTGCGTCGGCAGGCTTTATCGAGGGTGACGCGGGCTACTTCAAGCCGCGCGACAACACGACGCGCGCTCAGGCAGCGGCTCTTATATCACGAATCGATATCGCAAAGACCGCTCTCACCGAGCCCGATGTCAAAATATTCGGTGCCGAGAGCCTGTACACGAACCTTCACGGCTTCTCCGTTGAGTCCGCACTGAGCTACGACGGAAAGTACCCGACGCTCTCCGTAAGCGGCGGCACACTCCGCTTCGACGGCAGATACTTCCTCATCGACCAGCGCAATTATCACGTATTCACCGCAGCCTGCACGGGCGCCTCCGGCGACGTAACCTTCACACTTTCCGCCGCCTCCGGCGAATACACGACAACGGTAAAGCCGACTCTGCTCAATATCGGCGGCACGGAGTATTCCGTTATCAGCGTTGACCTCGAGGCGCTGACCGGCAACGACGCGGAAGCCGCCTTCTCAGATACAGCTGCGGGTGTCCGTCTGCCGATAACGGTCACGTCAAACGCCGACTCGCTGAACGTGCTTTACGCGGGATATGCCAAGAGCACCGCGCTTGCGGAGGGTATTACCGAGGACGCGATAAAGAGCGAGCTTGAAGGCAGGTCTTACTCCGCAAACACCTCCTACAAGAAGGTCGACGACGCCACCGTCGCGAGCTACGAGGCAGAGGCAGCCGCGCGCATTGAGGAGATAATGGCAGCCGAGGATATAGATCCCGCGACAATCAAGGGCACGTGCTACTATGTTTCCGCCATCAACGGAAGCTCGGACAACAAGGGCACCTCGCCGAGTGAGGCGTTCGCCTCGGTCGATGACCTGTTTGAGGTCAAGGCGGGCGGACTTGTGGTCGAAAGCAAGGTCAAAGCGGGCGACGGCGTATTCTTCGAGCGCGGTAGCGAATTCTTCGGCACGAAGACGCTCAAGGTCAACTCCGGTAAGCTTCGCGCGCTGAGAATAATCCCCGGCGTGACATATTCGGCTTACGGAGAGGGCGAGAAGCCGCTTTTCACAAACCGTCTCAAAACCGACACTCCAGCAGGCAAATGGACGGCTACCGAGTATCCGAACATCTGGAAGCTCGACGAGAAAACCTACTTCAACCCCGAAAGCCCCGATTCGCAGGCTATTGCGGCACTTATCGTCAACGGCGGCGAGCTGTGGGGAATTCGCACGGCGAAGTATGACTCCTCGCATCCGTTTAACACAAATCGCGGCATCGTCACAAACGGTCGCGACGTGTTCGAAAGCCAGGCGCAGTTCACCTCGCTTGCCGAATCGTTAAAGCACGACCTTCAGTTCTACCGCGACGACACTGACGGCTCGTTTTACATGTATTGCTCGGGCGGAAATCCAGCTGATGTTTATGATGAAATAATCTTCTCGCTGTACGGCGACATTGTCGACGGCGGCGGAAGCGAGGATGCACCGCTCACGGTTGTTGACAACCTTGCAATAAAATACGGCGCGCGCCACGGTATGGCAATAGACGGCAAGAATATCGTTATCAGGAACTGTGTTGTAGGCTGGATCGGCGGCTACGATATCGGAAACGGCATCGAAAGCTGGGGCAACAGCAAAAACTACACGGTCACGAATTGCTATCTCTATCAGTGCTACGACGACTGCATGACGTCGCAATATTCGAGCACAGTTCCGGTGCTCATGGAAAACGTAAGCTTCACTGACAACGTCTGCACAGACTCCACAGCCGCGGTTGAGCTGTGGGCGACGTCGGGCAATACAAATATGGGTCAGGAATCACTTATGCAGAACTGCACGATCAGCGGAAACTACTGGCTCCGCATGGGCTACGGCTTCGGACACCAGAGGTATTACGAATACGAGCCGAACAAGGGCGCGAAATTCGTCGACTGCTCGGGCTCATACTATCAGCAGTTCGTCAACGTAAAAATCGAGAACAATGTCGGAATCCATTCCACACAGCATATCCATTACATACAGCAGCTCAAGACCTCGGCAGACCGCCGCGGCGTCGAGCTTCGAAGCAACACGTATATAATGGGTGCTCTCAACACGTATTACTCGAGGATGTTCCTCTCGAACCGCACGGATCGCGTGCTGTATCCGTACAATGCACGCACGATAGCGTATTTGCAGTCGCTCGGTGTCGAGCGCGGAAGCACGTTCTACTACTACGACGGCTACCTGACACAGCTTGAAAACGACACAGGCGTAATGCATTAAATAAAACGAGGGCGGGATGCCTTGTGCATCCCGTCCTCGTTTTATTTGCGTTTACGCTTTCCCGTTCTGTAAAGCGAGTAACTGTTGCAGTAGAACGTGCCAAGTATACCGCGGATTTCCTCGGGGATTTCAGGCTCAGGCTCGGTAGCTTCTGCTTCCGTTACTTCCGGCTCGGTTTCGACAGACTCCGTTGTCTCCGGCTCGGTTACAACCGCTTCCGTTATCTCAGACTCGGTTTCCGTAGCTTCGGCTGCTTCCGTTGCCGTGGTATCCGTTTTCGGCAGCTCAATGTTATCGCTGCTTACAGCATGTATAGCTATAACAGACACAGACATTAAAACCGCTGCCGTTATAGGTATTGCCATTATTTTTTATTTTGGTTTTTCCTCCGTTCGTTTGTGTTATTGTTAGTTATGGAGATAATAGTCTTCAACATCTCCCGTACCCATCAACTTAAAATGCAAATGCACCCAATGAATGTGATCTGTATAACCGTTTGATCCAACATATGCTATCAGCTGACCAGCATAGACAGTCGCGCCTTCCTCGATTCCTTCGACTACATCATTTCTCAGATGAGCATATCGAAGCGTTGAACCGTCACTTACTTTAATGTCAATATAGTTCCCGTACTCGTTCATCTGACCGGTCTTACCACTGTAGTAATCATTTGGATAGTCTCTCACAACTTTTTCAATTGTTCCGGTCATTGTTGCATAAACTCCGGGATTCACCGCGCCAGGCGGTGGGGCAAAGTCAAGTGCTGTCGGCTGATGCCCATCATAAGTTTCACCCTTGATATTCAGGTTATTCAGAGGATGCGCCAATGCCACACCTGTCGTAGTGTAAGCCGTTGTGCTGACTATTGAGCTTGCTGCTTCGCAGGTCGAGGATGCGGATCTGTCACCGTAGACTCGGAACTCGTAGTAGGTCGAGCTCTTCAGCCCCGTTACGGAATATTCATTGTAGGTTGAGGTGCCGTGGCGTGTCCAGCTGCCTCCCGCGGTGCGGTATTCGACTACCCAGCGGTCTGC
>CAYNHY010000020.1:0-18991 GCA_964397225.1 uncultured Ruminococcus sp. | reverse complement strand
AGGGACTCAATACATATTGCACAGTCGGCGGACCGCTTGCCTCGTTTATAATGAATAGCATCTTCGGCGAGGACGGCAGACCCACGGCACGCTTTGAGTCTATCGACGACATATATAAAAAGCTCGGCGAGGATTACCGCGCGTATGCGAAAAGTGAGCACGAGAAGTGGCGCAGACCGAGCGAGGGCACACGCACCTCGGATGAGATAAAGTGTGCAGACGCCTTCAAGGCGGGCTGCATCGAGAACGCGACAAGCGGAATCTGGGGCACGAAGTATCACTTTATCCTTCATAAGATACGCCACATCGGAAGCGGTGCGGACGTTATGGCGGCGCTTGACGATGTGCTTTTCGGCGACTCTCCCGTGCCGATAGACACGCTTGCCGACGCGCTTGCCGTAGATTTCGAGGGCTACCCCGATATACTCATCCGCTGCCAAAATGCACCGAAATACGGTCACGACGACGAGAGAGCGGATGCGCACGCCTCACGCCTTGTAAACATGCTGTGCGACATCGTGCGCGAGGAGTCGATAGACCCGGCGACCGGCGAATTCTTCGTTCACGCTCCGTGCGTTGCGATCACAGACATGTTCTACGTTGAGGAGGGCGAGCAGCTTGGTGCGACACCGGACGGTCGCCGTGCGAATGCGCCCTTCTCGGAGAACCTTTCTCCCTCGCGCGGGCAGTACCGCTCCGTCACGGCAATGATGAATTCCGTAACGAAGCTTCCGTTTGACAAGATAGCCTCCGGCGCGCTGAATATCCGGCTGCCGCGCTCGCTCGTTGAGGGTGACGAGGGGCTTGAGAGGCTTTGCACGCTTCTTTCCGTGTACTTTAAGAAGGGCGGAATGCAGGCGCAGCTCAGCATCACAGATATAAACGAGCTGCTTGAGGCGCAGAGGAAGCCAGAGGATTACAAGGACCTTATGGTGAGAATAACCGGCTACAGCGCCGTGTTCGTCGACATGTCGCGTTCTGCACAGGACGAGGTAATCGCACGTGAAAGATAAGGCATGCTGGATATGGAATTTCGGCGATTTTGAGATATATCACGCGATGAAGGTGCATACACGCCGAGAGGAATATTCCCTGTGGGCGCCGCCGATCTTCAAGGTAAACCGACCGTCGTTCAGTGCGCTTTTCAAAAAGAGCTTTACAAGCGAGAGCGGAGGCAGCATGACCGCGTATATGTGCGGTGTCGGGCGGGTAAGCCTTGACGGCGAGTACTTTGGTGCGGAGAGGGAGATACGCTTTGCACCCGGCGAGCACACACTCGAGGTCACCGTGATGAACGAGTCGGCATTTCCCGCGTTGCTTATCGAGGGCGATGTTTGCACGGACGCCACGTGGGAGAGCTGCCCACTCAATTGGGTGTTCGCGCCGGTGGGCTATGACCTGTCCTTTACCTCCCCCGATGCGCCGCCCAATGTGTTCCCCTTTGAATACGAGGAGCGCCGCCCGATGAAGGAAGCACTGCTGCCGCACGGCAGGCTTTACGACTTCGGGGAGGAGCTGTTCGCGTCTCTCGAGATCACGGGTGCGACGACGTCTCGGCTTGTTGTCGGTTACGGCGAAAGCGCCGAGGAGGCGTGCGAGGTCGAGGAGGCTGTGCTTCGCGAAACGCTTGTCGGACAGCGCGAGTATAAGCTTTACACGCGCGCGTTCAGGTATGTGTATATCGAGGGGGAGACAGACACGCTTTCGCTCGTCGCACAGCACGAATATCTCCCGCTAAAGCGGCGCGGATGCTTTTCGTGCTCGAATGAGCTTTACAACAGCATATACAGCGCGGCGGAGCGCACCTTTCACCTGAACTGCCGCGAGGCGTTCCTTGACGGTATTAAGCGTGACCGCTGGATATGGTCGGGAGACGCCTTCCAAAGCGCACGTATAAACGAATATCTTTATGCCGACGACGCGATAGTGCGCCGCACGGAGACCGCGCTTGTCGGCGCGCCGCCGTTTGATTCGCATATCAATAAGATAGTCGACTACAGCCTGTACTTTATTATTGGGCTGTATGAATATTATATGGCTTACGGGGATGCGGAGTATATCGGGCGAATGTACGCTCGCGCCGTTGAGGTTATCCGCTTTTGCGAGGGCAGACTGAACGACGACGGCTTTCTCATCGGCGTCGGGAACGACTGGGTATTTGTCGACTGGGCTGACATGGATAAGGACGGAGCAGTCTGTGCCGAGCAGCTGCTGCTTTCGGAGGCATATCGCGTAATGTCGCTGATGGCTCGTGTGGCGGGCGCCGACGGTGAGGCGGAATTTTCGGAAAAGCATTGCGTGCTTGCCGAAAGGATCGATCGCTTTTTCTGGCGCGAGGAGCTTGGCGCGTATATCGATACCTACGAGTCCGGACGCGAAAACGTGACGCGGCACGCTAATATTTTCGCCGTAATGTTCTCGCATGTCTCACCTGAGCGTGCAAGGCTCATTGAGCGCTCGGTATTTGACAACGACGCGATACCGAAGATCACAACGCCGTACTTCAAGGGCTACGAGCTCGACGCCTACGGCAAGCTCGGAAGGCTTGATAAGATCGAGCATGAGCTTGATACATATTGGGGCGGTATGATAAGGCTTGGTGCTGCGACCGTGTGGGAGGAATTCGACCCGACGCTGTGCGGCGTCGAGCACTATTCGATGTACGGAGGCAAGTTTCAGAAGTCGCTGTGCCACGCCTGGGGCGCGGGACCGATTTACCTGTTCGGAAGATATTACCTCGGAGTTTATCCGACCTCACCGGGCTATGAGACCTTCGCGGTCGAGCCGAAGCTCGGAGGACTGCGTGAGCTTTCGGGCAGCGTGTATGCCGGTGGCGCCGAGGTACGCGTAGCTGCTGACGGCGAATACCTCAGCGTTTGTGCAAAGCGCGCGGGCGGCGTGCTCATCTTCGGCGGCGAGCGAAGACTGCTCGAGCCGGGCGTCGAAATTAAAATAAAGCTTTAATGCACTCGGGGCTGTGACACAGCCCCGAGCTTTTATGCTGTCTGCCTTTTCTTCATGCGCCGCCAAGAGACAAAGCCGTACAGGTCGCACACGAGAAATACCGTAAAGCACACGGTTACGCTGATGTACGACGTGTTCTCAAGTGACGCCAGCGTCCACAGCACTATAAGAACTATGTCATTTGCAGCGTAGGCTAACGCGTAATACGGGCTTCGCCTTGCCATCAAGTACACGGCAAGGAAGCTCGTGACGACGGAAACGGTGCTCGGAACGATATTCGCTGTGCCGAGCGCACGCAGGATAAAATAGAAAACGGCGCTCACGGCGCACGTGAGAAGTGCGGCAAATACGCATTCCGCGCGAGACAGCGAGCCGACGGCGACCTCGCTTCGACCTTGACGCTTTTCTCCCGTGTATGGATGACGGAGCCAAGCGATAAGCGAGAACAGTGCCATGGGTGCTGTCATTGCAAGGTAGGTCAGCATTTCACCGTAATACGAAAAGCTGTAGGAAATTATGCCGTAGAGGATGCTGAACACCACCATGAGCAACTGACCGACGGCGTCGCCCTTTGCCGTGAAGATAAGCGAGGTAACGCCGATAAGCGACGCTGCAAGGGTGAGCGTGTCATTGCGTGCGAACAGAAGAAATACCGTGCATATGAGCACGCACGAGACAGACCAGAGCACAAGCTCGAAGCGAGAGAAGCCGGAAAGATATTTTTTCATTTTTTCTCCTTTGCTCGCCTGGGAGAGAAGTAAAAAAGCATCCGCGGCGTACCTTCTGAGACCTAACGGTACGCGGCAGATGCTTTCGCATTTCTCTACCCGGTGGCAGAGCTGAATTTAATTTTGTCGATGGAGGTATTGTACCATATTTCCGGCACTTTTGCAAGGGCTTATTTCGAAAAAATCATTCTTCTATCAGAATTGCACGGCACGGAGCGCCGTCTGCATTCTCGAGACACAGCGGGGCGCAGGAGAGAAAATACACGCCCTCCGCAACGGCGTCAAGGCGAATCCCCTCAAGCAGCGCAGCACCCGCGCCGAGAAATGTCAGGTGGACCTCACGCGGTGCGTCGGCGGGACCGACCGTTTGCGCTTCGTTGCCGACAAGAAGCACCTGCGCGTCTGCAAAGACCCGTGCGGCGTCTGCGGTTACTGTAAGCTCTCCTGCAAGGAGAATACGCTGCGCGCATTCAGCGTCGGCTTCTTCGGCAGACGCGAGTATCTCGCGTGCCACGTCGGCATCGATATCGCCGCGCCTTCGCGCGACATAAGCCTTGCCGACGAATAACTCGAGCGGAAGCTCATCCACCGCACGCCCGTTATTTATAAAATGACGCGGTGCGTCGATGTGCGTGCCGTTGTGTGCGCACATCGAAAGCGCGGTAAGGTTGCACATGTCTCCGCGTTCTATCGACAGGATGCTGTCCTTCTGCGGCACGGGATCGCCGGGGAACACCTTGCCGGAGAAGACGCCCTGAGAGATATCGTAAAGCTTCATTCCGACACACCTCCGTCGCGTAGAATATTGAGAGTGTAGCTGCCCGTGCAGCTTGCCTTGTAGCGTGTGAATATGAGCGTGACCTCAAGCGACTCGGCAGCCGAGCTGTTTATCCTTTCAAGCAGGGAGGCGCTGTCGGCAAATGAGATCGACGTGTAAGAGTCAGGCATCGGCACGCAGCTTGAAATTGTCGCATCAAGCTGTGCCTGACCGACAGCTTCGACCTCGCCGCTGTCGGCATTTATTTCAAGTGACAGCGTGAGAGTCAGCTCCTTCGGCGCGAAATCGGTAAAGAAGCTGTCGAATACAGTACAGAGTCTTACGGCTACTGCGGCGCATTCCGCGCGGGAAGCGTATTTTGCGGGGTTATAGAAGCCGTTCTCGTCTCCGCAGATAAATCCTGCAAGACGAAGCTGCTCGAGCTGAGGGCGTGCCCATTTTGCAATGTCGGAGGCATCGGCAAACTTATCGATGAGTGGCGCGTCGCCCTCGGAGACGTAGCCGACAAGGTCGCATAGTCTGACGAGCATTACGGCAAGCTCCTGGCGGCTGATCGGCGCATTCGGGAGGAAGCTGCCGTCGGTGTAGCCGTTGACAATTGAGTTTTCCGCCGCCCAGGCTATGTACGGCGCACACCAGTCGTCAGTGACGACGTCGGTGAAGCGTTCGACGCCTGCACCGCATTCAGACAGCTCTTCGTCGGAGACTGCCGCAATGCGTGTGAGCATCGTTACGAATTCGGCGCGTGTCATGACAGTCTTCGGTGCGAATACGGTCGGTGAGCGACCGTCCATGACGCCGCGGGCGGTAATTGCCGCCACGTCGGCGTAATACCAGTCGGACTGAGAGACATCCTCATATGTCAGCTCCGCGGCTGCGACAGAGAGGGCAGATGGAGAAAGAGAGAGTGCGACGGTGATAAATACAGCAAGAATTCTTTTCATGTTATTCTCCGAAAAAAAGCAGACCGCAACTTTTAGCTGCGGTCTGCAACGGTTGATTATTTCGACTTGAGGAACATATCGAGCTGCATGTAGAGCGTATCTACAACAGTATCGGTGGGCTCCTTGCTTCTGAGACCGGCTACAGTGGTGTCCTTGATGAGGTCTCTCTGCATCTGAGACGCTACAGAATTGAAGTCATTCGCGCTTGCCGCATTGAGCTCCTGAAGCTTTGTTTTTGTGAGATTTGCAAGAGTTGTGAAGTTCCTTGCGTTATCCGTTGTGACGTACTCGAAGCGGAAGTATGGGTTGAGCACACAGTCGATGTTCTGCTGCATGGAGTGCTCCCAGTATGACTTGCCTACACCCTCTGCGGGATATGTAAGGTATACGTTACCGGTGTCTACGATGTTCATCTTGTAGTCATTGGAAATAACCTTGACGGTGTCCTCGCCGTCAGCGGTGAGGTCAGCCTTCCAATGTACGCCCTCAACGCCGTACTGGAGAACTGTTCTCATTGTCTCGTCTGTGTTGAGGTATGTGATGATCTCCATAGCACGGGAAACGTCCTTGGAATACTTGCTGACGCAGAATACGGACTCGAATACGTCCTTCTCGGTCGCAACAGGTACGCCGTGGGTGTATACGTAATAATCTTCCTCGTACTTTTCGATATCGGTGTGGTTACCGCTTATGACGCCGACTGCAAATTCCTCGTTGTCCTCGAGGCTGCCGTTACCGATGTAGCCTGCGGCGCCGAGTCTCTTCATCATACCGAGAACGCGTGTGTACTGTGTTCCCGCAAGAGCGGAGGGAAGCAGCTCCTCAGCTGTAATAAGCTCGGGTGTGCTCGAGGTGAGCTGAGCGCAAAGCAGAGAGGGCTCTGCACCGAGAGAGAAGTTTCCGTCGCCGTTAAAGAATATCATATTAGCGGCCTGGCACTCACCGAGAAGGGGAGTAACGCCGTTGAGGCTTGCGTTTCCGCTTGCCTTAAGCGCGCCCATATCGCTGATAAAGTCTTCACAGCCTGTGAGGGTGGTAAGCTCCTCGGGGCTGTAGCTCCACTCGTCAACAAGACGCTTATTTACAAGCAGGAACTGATACTCGCCGAGCTGGTGGTTATTCGGGATACCGTAAAGACCGTCAATATCAGCCATGTCAAGGAAGTGCGGGTAGATGTAAGAAGAAAGCTTCTTGCCAATAGAGGACATCTCGGAGTCAAGCGACTGAACAAGACCCTCTTCAATGTAGTTAAGGTACTCGTCGTAGCCCTTTACGAGGAATATATCAAGCTGGTCATCCTCGACTGCGGGATAGATTGTAATGCTCTGGCCGTACTCGTCGACCTTGGTTTCTGCCTCGAACTCGGTCTCCTCTGCATTTTCCTCTTCCTCAACGACGGTGACAGCGTCAACGATACCGGAGTGGATGTTGTTGACTCTTTCCTGCTCGGCGTCGGCCTTAGCCTTTTCCTGAGCCTTCTTTACGTCGTCGATGCTGAGAAGCTTGTCCTCGATAGCCTTGGCATACTCAGCCTCGGAGATTGCGTGAAGCTCAATCGCGGTATCGTATTTTGCCGTGGTGAGCTTATTGAGCTCCGCCTCGACAAGCTTTATAGCCTCGTCCGATGTGCTCTCGTTCGTGGGAAGCCACAGCGAAAGCGTCATGGGATAACGGACGACCTCGGTATCGGCTACCGCCTCCTCCGAATCGGTTGCCGTTTCTCCGCAGCCGGTAAGTGTCGGCACGAGGAGCATGGCAAGGCACATGACTATGCACAAAAATTTCTTCATTATCGGGAATCCTCCTAAGAATATATGTACCTCGGTACATCTGCATATTATTCCGAAAATATTATACACCGCAACGGCATATTTGTCAAGACGTTTTGCGTTTTTGAGCGCGTTCCGAGAGCCGTTTGCACTGAATTTGCGATGCATGCAAGCGAGCTCTTGGCGTTTCGCACAAAAAGCACTCGTACTTTTTGTTTATATCGCCGAACAGCGTCTCGGTATCAGTTAAGGTAATCCTTCAGCTTCTTCGAGCGTCCGGGGTGACGCATCTTGCGGAGCGCCTTTGCCTCGATCTGGCGGATGCGCTCGCGAGTGATATTGAACTCACGTCCAACCTCCTCGAGAGTGCGCGGTCTGCCGTCGTCGAGTCCGAAGCGAAGCTTCAGCACAAGCTCCTCTCGCGGTGTCAGAGTCGACAGCACGCCCGCCAGCTGCTCGCGAAGCAGCTGAAATGTCGCCGCGTCCGCGGGAGCCGTTGCCTCGTTGTCGGGGATGAAGTCGCCGAGATGGCTGTCATCCTCCTCGCCGATCGGCGTTTCGAGGGAGACGGGATCCTGCGCCGCCTTCAGAATTTCGCGAACCTTTTCGGGGCTTATTCCGATGCGCGCGGCAATTTCGTTGTACGTCGGCTCGCGACCGAGCTCTTGGAGCAGCTGACGCGATTCACGTGATACCTTGTGGATGGTTTCGACCATATGAACGGGAATTCTGATGGTGCGTGCCTGGTCTGCGATGGCGCGTGTTATCGCCTGGCGTATCCACCAGGTGGCATAGGTCGAGAATTTGTAGCCCTTTGTATAGTCGAATTTCTCGACTGCCTTCATGAGACCGAGGTTGCCCTCTTGGATAAGGTCGAGTATGTACATGCCCTTGCCGACATAGCGCTTTGCTATGCTGACGACAAGTCGCAGGTTCGACTCGACAAGCTCGTTTCGTGCAGCCTCGTCGCCGTCCTTCAAAAGACGCGCGAGCTCTGTCTCACGCTCGGACGAGAGAAGCGGGATCTTGCCGATATCGCGAAGATACATCCTTACCGGGTCATCGACGGCAAGCCCCTCCTGAGTCAGAATGGCGTCCATGCTTTCGGCTGAGACATCAGCCTCGACGTTATCTGTCTGTGACATAAGCTCACCGACATCGGAAATGTCGGCTATATCAAAGTCATCGCCAAAGAGGTCTGGCGGAGTGTCCTCCGACTCGAGCGCATGTGTCGGATCGGCAAAGCCATCGGACACGTTGAGCTCCGATTCCAATGAGGAATTATCAAGGATCATACGCTATCCCTACCTTTCATCCCGGCGCTGTACCGAGGGGTGTGGAAATTATGCTTCAGTTTTCGTTAAGGAAGCCGCGAAGCACCTTCGAACGGCTTTGGTGACGGAGCTTACGGAGAGCCTTTGCCTCGATCTGACGTATGCGCTCACGTGTAATGTTGAATTCGCTTCCGACCTCCTCGAGAGTGCGTGGTCTGCCGTCGTCGAAGCCGAAGCGGAGCTTGATGACCATTTCCTCACGGGGAGAGAGCGTGTGCAGCACGCGGTCAAGCTGCTCCTTGAGAAGCTGGAACGACACTGCCTCAGCGGGTGTGGGAGAGGAGTCGTCCTGGATAAAGTCGGACAGATGGGTGTCCTCCTCCTCGCCGACGGGGGTCTCGAGCGAGACGGGCTCCTGAGCTGTTTTTATTATCTCGCGGACCTTCTCGGCGTTCATGCCGAGCTTTGCGGAGATCTCGTCAATGGTGGGCTCACGGCCGAGCTCCTGAAGAAGCTGACGCGAGGTGCGCGAGACCTTATGGATGGTCTCGACCATGTGAACGGGAATTCTGATGGTGCGTGCCTGGTCTGCGATGGCACGGGTGATGGACTGACGTATCCACCAGGTAGCGTAGGTCGAGAACTTATATCCCTTGGTGTAGTCAAACTTATCGACAGCCTTCATGAGACCGAGGTTGCCCTCTTGGATAAGGTCGAGGAAGAATATTCCCTTGCCGACGTAGCGCTTTGCGATGCTGACGACGAGTCGGAGGTTTGCCTCAACGAGCTCGTTCTTCGCCTTTTCGTCGCCCTCGGCTATAAGCTCGGAGAGCCGCTGCTCGCGCTCCTGCGAGAGAAGCGGGATGCGTCCGATATCCTTAAGGTACATTCTGACAGGGTCGTCTACCGCAACTCCCTCGTCGGAGAGGAGCTTTTCGATATCACCGTTCATGTCGTCCGAGGTGATGATGTCATCCTTGACCTCGGGATAATCGATTTCGATGCCGCCCGCCTCGAGCATTTCGCAGAGGTTGTCGTACTGGTCGTTGTCAAAACCGCTTTGCTCTGCGATCTTGAGTACGTCTGTCTCGCTTACAGTGCCTTTTTCTCTTGCGCTTTCGATAAGCTGTTCAATAGTCGCTTTTTCTGTGTTCATAGATCTCCGTTTTCCGCATAATGTGCTTTGCTGTTGCTTGTGGTCTTATATAAAATTCCGTCATTGACGGTCATTTTCCGTTATTTCTTTTGCTTTTGATAAGCTCCTCGAGGGAAAGCTCCGCCCTCGGGGCGTTTTCCTTTTTCATTGCCCTTACCAGTGTGGCGTAGGCGTCGGTTCCGTTTGACAGTCCGCGTCGGGCGTTTTGAACGGCGACGGCGCGGGAGAGCTCGTCCTGGGTTAGGTGTGCTGAAAGAATACTCAGTGAGAACGTGTCGCGCTGTGCCTCGTCGGCAATTACGGCGAATATCTTACTGCCGAGTGCAGTGGCGAAGTCGTCCGCCGTGAGCGATACTCCGTCGACCGGCTGAGACGCGTATTCCGGGTGAAGCAGCAATATTCCGAGCAGCTCCTCCTCGACGCGTGCGGCGCGCGGGCGCTTGGCGTAATCGGGATTGACCCGGTCGGACAGCCCCGACGTTATACGGATAAGCTCCTCTGTCTGTCGGTGGCGGTCGAGCGCGGTGCGCTTTTTTATCATACGCTCGGTATCGTGTCGTACGCTTCTCGGGTCGAGCCCGAGCGCGTCGGCGGTTTTTTTGATATAAATATCGCGCTCTATCTGCGAGTACAGCATGGAAATTTCGCGGCACAGCTCGTTGGCGGCACGCACCTTTTCGTCGGCGTTTTCGAGATTGTATTTTGCCACGACGCCCTCAATCACGTAATCAAAGCGCGAGCGGCTTTCACCGAGGAGACGTCTGAACGCCTCGCGCCCGAATTTCTTGATAAATTCGTCGGGGTCCTTCGCGTCTCGCATTACGAGTATGCGTGACTCGACTCCCGCCTCCTCAAGCAGCTTCACGGCGCGGTCTGCCGCTTTTTTTCCCGCCTCGTCCCCGTCGTAGGCAAGGATCGCCTTCGAGGTGTAGCGCTTAATAATGCGCGCGTGCTCCGAGGTGACGGCGGTGCCGAGCGTTGCCACGGCATTCGTGAAGCCTGCGCTGTGCATGGCGATGACGTCCATGTAGCCCTCGCAGAGAATAAACGCCTCCTCGCTTGAATTTTTTGCAAAATTCAGCGCAAAAAGCGTCTTGTTCTTACGAAAGGCGGCAGTCTCCGCGGAGTTCAGGTATTTCGGCTTCGAGTCGTCGAGGACGCGTCCGCCGAAGGCGACGATATTTCCCGACACGTCTATTATCGGGAACATGACGCGTCCGCGGAAGGTGTCATATATGCCGTGCTCGTTCTGTGTACACAGTCGTGCGGCGACAAGCTCATCGTCGGAATAGCCGAGTGAGCGCATGTGTCGGTGCAGCGCATGCCAGTCGAGAGGAGCATAGCCGAGCCCGAAATGCTTGACCGTCGCGCTGTCGAGCGCGCGCTTTCCTATAAAATACTGCCTTGCGGGAGCGCCGATGCTCTCGTCGAAGAGCATCGCTCTGAAAAAACGAGCGGCGTCGCGGTTCATTTCGAGAATTCGAGCACGACCGGGACCGGTGTCCGCCTTTTCCGTGAAGGCGTTGTCGGGCAGGGTAATGCCCGCGCGGCGCGCGAGAAATTCGACGGCTGAGACGTAGTCGAGGTTTTCCTGGCGCATTATGAAGCTGATGACGTCGCCGCCGGCGCCGCAGCCGAAGCAATAGAAGCTCTGAGTATCCTTGTAAACGACGAAGGATGGAGTCTTCTCACTGTGAAACGGGCACAGACCCTTGACATTCGAGCCTGCCCGCTTTAATGTTATGTATGACGATATAACGTCCTCGATGTCGCATCGGTAACGGATATCTTCGATTATGCTGCTTGGTATCATTTCCGTCCTCCGAGGCTGTGAGTCATATCTCTCCCGGCGTCTGCCAGACATTCGGGATAAAAAGCTCCCTGAAGAGATTGATGGCGTATCTGTCCGTCATGCTCGATATGTAATCGCAGACGCATCGCTTGACGCTTTCGTGTGTGAGCTTGTCGCGGTACACGCCGGGCATGCGCTCCGGGTCGTGCTCGAAATATTCAAAGAGACGGAGCAGCAAAAGCTTTGCCTTTGTCTCCTCCTTTTTCGCCTCCGAATTTCTGTATACCTTGGCAAAGAGAAAGTCGCGCAGCTCGTCCGTTGCCTGCCCGATCTCGTCGGTCATGCGTATTTTATCCGAGTCGCGGCTTGCTTCAATTACAGAGGAGACCATCGTGTTGATGCGCGTGCCGTGGGTCTCTCCGAGTGCTTTTCTCAGCGGCAGGGGAATATCCGTGTCCGCGAGTATTCCCGCACGGCAGGCGTCGTCGATATCGTGATTAATGTAGGCGATCCTGTCGGCAAAGCGCATGACTGCGCCCTCGAGAGTTGCGGCGGTGTTGTCTCCCGTGTGGTTGACGATGGCGTCGCGCACCTCAAAGGTGAGGTTAAGCCCGCGACCGTTGTTTTCAAGCTTTTCGACGACTCGCAGGCTCTGCTTATAATGCGTAAAGTCCGGCGAGTAGCATTGCTGCATGACAAGCTCTCCGGCGTGCCCGAAGGGCGTGTGACCGAGGTCGTGCCCGAGCGCTCCCGCCTCGCAGAGGTCTTCATTGAGCATCAGCGCGCGGGCAATGATCCGCGCTATCTGAGCAACCTCGAGCGTGTGGGTGAGCCGCGTTCGGTAATGCTCGCCCTCGGGGAGCAGGAAGACCTGCGTCTTATGCATCAGCCGTCTGAAGGCTTTCGAGTGGAGTATCCTGTCGCGGTCGCGCTGAAACTCCGTGCGGTTCACGCACGGCTCAAGCTCGAGGCGGCGACCTCTTGTGTTCTTCGTAAGAAAGGCGCGGGGAGAAAGCGTCTTCTCCTCTCTTTCGTAGAAGATCTCGCGGACTGTCTTCGGTGAAGCTGACGGCATATTAAATCACTCCCAATGTGCCACGCACAGCGGACATAATTTCAAGTTGCACTCTATAATATACGCAAAAACTTCTTTTTTTACTTTTTTATGTCGATTTTTCGCAGACGGAGGGTGACATCGAGAGTCTCAGGTCGGCTGCGACCGCCTGTCATGTCGCATATTGTCGCGGCGAGTCTGTCAGCGTCCGCGCTTGGAACGAAGAAGCGTGCCGTGACCTCCTCTCCGAACTGTGTGTCGTCCTCGGGAATGCCTTCGTTTTTCAGCATTGCCGTCAGGCGCTGGTATTCGGAATAGCCGACGGTGGTGCAAAGCTCGGTGAAGCTCTCGTAGACGGCAAAGCCCGCGCAATCTATTGCGCTGCGTGCAGCGGCGGCGTAGGTTCTTGCGAGTCCCGCCGTTCCGAGCAGGGTTCCACCGAAATAACGCGTTACCACAACGCACAGGTCGTCCGCTCCGCAGGTCTTCAGGGCATTGAGTGTCGGATATCCCGAGCTGCCCTGCGGCTCTCCGTCGTCACTGCAACGCGCGATGGCTCCGCCGTTTATATGATAGGCGTACACGTTGTGCGTCGCGTCTGAATACTTCTTCTTCATCTCGGCGACGAAGGCGTGTGCTTCGGCCTCGCTCGTTACGGGAGCGGCATGTCCGATGAAGCGTGATTTTTTCTCGATGATCTCGGCATCCGCACGCTGATACAGCGTTATTTTGCCGACGTTTGCGCTGTCTGTCATATACTCCTCCGAGCAGTGTTATTCTTCTGTAATATAGCGCGCGAGCTTGCCGTAAAGGCGCTCGTCGAGCGTTGCCGTAACGTCCATTCCGTCGGCTGTGTAGTCGACCTCGACGTTTTCGGCATTCGAGTAGATATCATTGAGCACGCTGCCGGCGGACATGGGCAGCTTCAGCTTAACTCTGTGCTTGCCCTGACCGAGAGCGCGTTCGAGAGCCGTTACAAGCTCGTCGCAGCCCTCGCCGGTTGCGGCGGAGATCACAACAGCCGTGCTGTCGCGAAGGCTCGCGGCGGCAGCTCCGGTCTCGGCACTGTCAATGCGGTCGCATTTGTTCAGCACGTATAATTTCGGTTTGTCCGCGGCTCCAAGCTCCTCGAGTAGTTGCTCGGTCACGCGAAGCTGACCTTCGAGTTCGCTGTCCGAGGCGTCGAGGATTATAAGCAGAAGGTCTGAATACACCGCCTCCTCGAGCGTCGAGCGAAAGGCCTTTATAAGATGGTGCGGCAGATTGCGGATAAAGCCGACCGTATCGGTCAAAAGCAGCTCGGAGCCGCTCGGCAGGGCGAATTTTCTCGTTGTGGTGTCGAGCGTGGCAAAGAGCTTGTCCTCGGCAAGTATGCCCGCCGAGGTCAGGCGGTTCAGCAGCGTGGACTTTCCCGCATTCGTATAGCCGACAATTGCGACGCGCTTCATGCCGCTGCGCTCTCTCGAACGGCGGATGACCTCGCGAGTGCGTGCAACATTTTCAAGCTCCGCCTCAAGGGCGGCGATTCTTGAGCGGATGCGTCTGCGGTCGAGCTCGAGCTTTGTTTCTCCGGGACCGCGTGAGCCGATGGCGCCGGAGGCCGCACCTCCGAGACGCGACATTTCGCGACCGTGACCGACAAGTCGCGGAGCGGTGTATTTGAGCTGTGCAAGCTCCACCTGAAGGACGCCCTCGGCGCTTTTCGCGTGGGCGGCGAAGATGTCGAGAATGAGCATGCTGCGGTCAATGACCTGCACCTCACGCGATATTGCGTCCTCAATTGCCTTGATCTTTGACGGGGAGAGCTCACAGTCGAACACGACAAGCTCCGCCTCGAGCGAGTCGCACAGGCTCGACAGCTCCTCGCATTTTCCGCGGCCGAGCACCGTTCGGCAGTCCGGAGTATCGCGAATCTGAGTTACGGAGGCAACGCACACAGCCCCCGCCGTGTCGAGCAGGCGCTCAAGCTCCGCCATGCTTGCCGCGGCACCTTCCGCCTCACTTGCGGGGTAGGCCGAGCAGATGATGGCTTTTTTCATATTTAATTCGTCGTTCATACAAAAACCTCCGAACAGAGAGAAAAAGTCGGACAGGATGCGGACTGTGACCCGCTGATCCTGTCCGACGAAGTTACGGACAAACAGTTCGAAATTATTTACCGCTCATCTGAAGACGCTTCTTGAACTTATCGACTCTTCCGCCGACGTCAACAAACTTCTGCTTACCGGTAAAGAAGGGGTGGCACTTGGAGCAGATGTCAACACGGATCTCGCCGTTTGCATCACCCTTGGTGGAACGTGTCTTTACAGCCTCACCGCAAGCGCAGCGGATCGTAACCTCTTCATAATTAGGATGGATTCCCGACTTCATATTTATCACCTCATTCAAGCTTTTTTACTCATGTATCGATGATTATATCATATCCGCGGTGCTTTTGCAAGGGCTTTTGAAAAAAAACTTTGCGCTTTTCGATAATTATTTTATTCTCAGCCCCAAAAACGCCAAAAACGCGAAAACCGACGGAGCTCTGTGCCTGAGTCCGTCGGTTCGGCTTATTAAAATAAGAGCAGGCTTGTAAGCCGGGTTCTGTACGCGTAGCGCGTGACTGCCATCTATCTGCGACGCACATTGCTGTGCACCTGATGCCACCTACAGAGTTGTCGGGCAAACAAATTATTCTGTATACGGTGTTGCTCCGGATAGGGTTTACATTTGCACGCAGTTACCTGCCGTGCCGGTGAGCTTTTACCTCGCCTTTCCATCTGTACCGGCTGAATATATCAGCTTAGGTAGGCTATTTCTGTTGCACTTTCCCGGGAGTCGCCTCCGGCGGACGTTATCCGTTATCCTGCCCTGCGGAGCCCGGACTTTCCTCATGGCGGTACCTTTCGGCATTCCGTCACGCGGCAGTCCCGCCTGCTCAGTATTTAATTATAACCGAAAAGCTGTGCTTTGTCAAGAAAAACTTACAGCTTATACTCCATGTAGCACTCAACGGTGTTGAGGTCATACCAGCGGAGCGTTTTGTCGTCGAAGGTGATATAGCTGTGCGGCGACGCTTCCTTCGGTATCGACACGGAGCCCGGATTTACGTAAATGTAGCCTTCACGCTTTTCGAGTGCGGGGACGTGGGTGTGACCGCACAGGAGCACGTCGTAGCCCGCCATTTCGGGGAGTGCTCTGTGACCGTGAGTGAGCATGAGGGAATGCTTGGGTGTGAGAAGCGCAGAATAAGGGCTTTCTACATTGAAATCGAGCACCATCGAGTCGACCTCCGCCTCACAATTTCCCTTGACCGCTACGATATATTCGCGGAGGGGATTGAGAGTTGCGATAACTGCCTTCGGGTCATACTCGCGCGGCAGGTCATTTCTCGGACCGTGATAAAGAATATCTCCGAGAAGAACGAGCCTGTCGGCGCCCTCAGCCTTGAAGCGGTCGGCAAGAAGGCGTGCGTAATATGCCGAGCCGTGAATGTCCGATGCGATAAACAGTTTCATGATTATATCCGCCTTCAATCATTAAAGTCCGAATTTAGCCGATTTGTCGCGGAGGAAGTCGACAGCCATTGCGATATCGCTTGCAGGGTCGTCTCCGACCTCACGCTCGATCGTGAGGAAGCCGTCGAAGCCAGTCTCCTTGAGCGCGGGAAGGTAAATGTCAAAGTCGACATCTCCCTCGCCGAGCGGGAGCTCGAGGTACTTGTGACCCATCTCGAGCATTGCCGCATGCTGCTTTGCCATCTCATCGAGCTCGAGCTTGCCCTCTACCTTCTTCTTCAGCATAATGCCGTCCTTCGCGTGTGTGTGGACGATATATTTGCCGATGTACTTAAGTCCCCACTCGGGACGCTCGTCCTGGCACATTACAAGGTTTGCCGGGTCGTAGTTTACGCGAACTCCGCTCGCGCCGAGCGAGTCGAGAAATTCCGCCAGTACGTCACTGCGGTCGGTGCCTGTCTCGATAGCGAAGGCGGCGCCCTGCGAGTCGGCGTACCGGGCAAGCTCGCGGCATGCCGAGCGTACGAGCTCGCGCTCACCGTCGGTTGCGTTCTCTCCGATATGCGCGATATGAGTCGTGACTATGCCGCAGCCGAGCTCAAGGGAGAGGTCGAGAATGCGCTTCGACTTTTCGATGAACTCGGGGTTCTGCTCGGCATTGTTGAAGCCGTAGCCGTAATCTCCGCAGAGAGCCGAGAAAACGATGCCGTTGGAGTTTACGATGTCGAGCACCTCGCGAATGCGTGCGGGTGTCATCTTTTCGGGAGCGAGCTCTCCCGTGGTGGCGAAGGCCTGAATTCCGGCAACGCCGAGGGAAGCTGCCTTTTCGACGCCTCCTCTGAAGCCGAGTCTGAAGGATTCTACCATTGCTCCGATTTTCATGCTTGTCTTTTCCTTTCGGTGTGTGTTCGATATTGATTTTATTTACTCAGCTTCTGACCGCGAATGTCGCGTCCCGTGAAGAGCAGGGGGCGAAATTCGCCGAACAGGCGGCTGGTTATTCTGTCCGCGTAGCGGCTTCGCAGCTCACCCTGTGTGAGATTTGTGCTGATGAGCGTCGAGCGCCGTCCGTTGATACGAGAATTTAAGATATTGTAAATGCAGGACACGGTGAACTGATTTGTCACCTCGACTCCGAGGTCGTCTATTATAAGAAGGTCTGCTGACATGAGCCTGTCGGTGCCGTCGCTTTGATAGTCGCCGCCGAAGCGCCTTTGCTCGAAGGCTCCGATGACGTCCTGCGCGCTGGCGTACACCACGTCGAAGCCGCGCTCGATCAGCGCGCGCGCAACGGCAGTGGAAAGGTGTGTTTTTCCGAGCCCCGTGGAGCCGAGCAGCAGCCACGAGTCGTCGCCGTCTCCCTTGAAGCTCTCTGTGAAGCCCTTCAGAAGACGCAGATTGTTTTCCGCCGCAACCCGGTCGCGTCCCGTGTAGAAGTCGAGCGAGAAATTATCAAAGCTCTGACGGTCGATGAGCCGTCCGAGCCCCGAGCTCTCAAAGCCGAGCCGTACAAGCTCGCGCCTCATGCATGTACACATGTCAATGCCGACATATCCCGTGTCCGAGCAGTGCCCGCAGGTGTATTTAATATCGAGATAGTCGTGCGGGAGTCCGTGCGAGGTGAGGATTTTTGCCTTCAGCGCGCGAAGGCGCTCGTTTTCGCTGCGAATATCGGCAAGAGCTGCGTCGTCGAGCTCGTGCGAGAGCGCGGCGGACATTATCCTCGCGCCCGTCATTGAGAGGCTTCGCTCAACGGGTACAAGCTCGGGAATGCGCGCGAACGCATCCGCCTGCCGACGCTCGTATTCGCCGACCGCAGCGCTTCGGCGCGCGGCGAGCGTTTCCCGGGCACAGCGCAGATTTTCTTTACTGTAAGCCATAATAAACTCCGTTCGGCCGCACGCGGCGGCGGGATTTTAAGAATTGTACGAGCGCTTCAGCGCAGCCTCGAAGAAGTCGTCCGTGTCGAAGCTCGAGGTATCCTCGCTCTCCTTCTTCTTTTCGGCGCTTCTTGCGGCAAGGCTCGCGTTGACCTCCTCGAGCGTTTTCAGGTTCGCCTTATACCAGTTCTCGAGAACGGCGTTTGCGTAATCCATTGAGGGCTCGTTTGTGTTGTTTACCGTTATCTCATAGGCGCGGCGTATTATATCCTCTCCGTAGCAGAGCTTCGTGCTCCACGAACGGATGAATTTTTCTTCCTTCGAGGTGAGCGCGCGGCGTCCGAGACCGAATATCGCGCGAACGCGGGACTCGAGCTCCGAGACGCGCTTTATTGCGGCGAGCTCCTGCTCGAGCTCGGCATATTCCGTAATGCCGCGGTCAAAGAAGGATATCGCAAGGCGCTCGATATAGCGTACCGAATTCTTTCCGATTGACGCCGCGTGTGCGAAGAGAAGCAGTATGTAATCACCCGACAGCGCGAGATGGTCGAGCATTCCGATGACGATATTTGTCTCGGCGGTCGTGAATATTTTTCCGATAATGTTCTCGCAGGAGTCGATGATCTCAGCCGACGCCTTGTTCTGCTCGAGAAAGGCGGCGCTTTCCTCCATTGTGTAGCCGGGAAGCTGAGATGTGCGGCGCGAGCTCTTATTTGCGGAGCTGGCGGTCGATTTCTTCGGCGGCTCCTTGGTGTGCTCCTTTTTCGGCGTATCCGATGTCATGCCGCTTTTCGAGGCGCGGGATTTTTTTGCACCTCGGCGCTCTATCACGAGCACACCGCGTGCCTCCCAGGCGGCAACGGCGCTCATGAATTCGCTCTCGTCCGTGCCGAGCTTTTCGGCGGCATCGGTCAGGTTGAAGTCACCCTTCGCGAGAGAGTACAGGAGTACGGACAGTTCAAGGGAATCGGCGTCGCGAAGGTGCTCGAGGACGCTTCCGGGCACGGCAAACGCTGACCGCTTGAACTCAGCTGATATTTTCATTGTTGAAGACCTCCTTGAGCTTTGCTTTTCCGTGTGAAATGTTGAAAACTTCTCGGAAAAGCGTGTTGAATTGCAAAGGGCATCTTTGAAAACTGCGGAAAACAGCCC
>CAYNHY010000019.1:0-19504 GCA_964397225.1 uncultured Ruminococcus sp. | reverse complement strand
GCAAAGCTCGTCGGTCAGGGGATATTTTGCCTTTATGTCCATCGGGATCGGCAGCTTTCTTACGAAATTCATGTTCATCGTTGTGTGTCCTTTCTTTGCGGCTTGTATATTGTAACCGACAGGCGTTGCCCGTCAGAGGTCGCATTCGTTTTTGAAGTCTGAGATGATTTGCTCGGCGGTGGCGCTTACACCGTGGCGTACCTTGACATGTACGTCGCAGCTCGAGCGGTAGATTGCTTCACGCTCGGCAAAGCGACGTGAAAGTGCCTCGCGGTCCGATGCCGTCGGGCGGTCGGAGGTCGGGATTATCTCGTCGAGCGGTCGGTCGAGAAAGAATATTCTTCCGTTTCTACTCAGGGCGCGGACATTCCTCTCTCTGAGCACGGCACCGCCTCCCGTTGCAATTACCGCACCCGAGAGTGCTGCGGCGAGCCGCAGCGCGGCGCTCTCGGCGTTTCTGAAATATTCCTCGCCGCTCTCGGCGAAAATATCGGAAATTTCCTTGCCCTCCGCCTCGCGCACGAGCTCGTCCGTATCTACGAAGGCGCGACCCATACGGCGCGCGAGCTCGCGACCGACGGTCGACTTGCCCGAGCCCGGCATGCCGGTGAGCACGATATTCTCCTTTTCAAGCGATATTTCGCGAAAAATCCGTTCGGTGAGAGACGTTTCGCGCACGTCTCCGGTAAAGAGCTCCGACGCGCGAACTGCCTGTGCGACGAGCATGTAAAGCCCGCCCTCGGAGCGCGCACCGGCTGCGGCGGAGTCGAGCACAAGCGAGGTGCGAAGCGGATTGTACACCGCGTCGACCACAGCCTCAAGGCGGGGAAAGCGTGAAATGTCAACGGCGCTTTCGGGGATGCCGTCGCCGCCGTCCGCATTCGGAAACATTCCGCACGGCGTCGTGTTTATAATTACCTGCACCTCGCGGCAGCTCTCATATGCCGTCTCGTAGGAGATGGCGTCCTCGCGTGCCGTTCGTCCCGCCACTGTTACGCTCGCCGCGCCGAGGCGTCGGCATGCAACGCGCGCGGTGTGCGACGTGCCCCCCGTGCCGAGAATAAGCACGTCACGCCCGTCAAGGCTGCCCGCGACCCGTCCTATGAGCGCAGACAGTCCGAAAAGGTCGGTGTTATAGCCGTAGAGGCGTCCGTCGCGCTTCACGACGGTGTTGACAGCGCCGATCTCCTCGGCGTCCGCGTCCGTCACGTCAAGGTATTTTATGACCTCGCGCTTATACGGGATAGTAACGTTTATTCCCTTGAAGTCGCGCTGTGTCATAAAGGCTTCGAGGCTGTCGGGCAAGAGCTCGACGAGCTCGTAGCTGTACGGCGCAATGCGACGGTGTATTTCCTTTGAGAAGCTGTGCGGCAATTTCTCGCCGATGAGTCCGTAGTCCATGCTGCCTCCGTGGCGCGTCAGTCGATGTGTCGGTCGAGCTTGAAGCGCATTATCTTGCGAAGAGTGTTCTTCGGGAACTCCGTCTCGCGGAGCTTTATCGTGCCGACCTTCTTGTAGGGCACGGTGTGTCTGTTGTAATCTGCGATGTGTCGGCTGAAGTACCCGTTTATATCGTCGATGCCGTTTTTCTCGAAATAATCGAGCTCGGGGAATATCTCGGCGCATATCATATCCGACTTGTTCCCGTCGCGGCTGATGCCCTCGTAAACGACAATGTCGACAATTCCGGGGATCTCCGAAAGCTCGGTCTCTATCTCCTCGGGGTACACGTTTTTGCCGTTCGAGAGAATAATGAGGTTTTTGAGTCTTCCCGTGATATACAGCCAGCCCTCGCGGTCGAGGTGACCGTAGTCGCCGGTGAGGAAATATCCGTCGCGGTCGAAGGCGTCGCGCGTTGCCTGCTCGTTGTCGAGGTAGCCGAGCATGACGTTTTGCCCCTTAATGCAGATCTCGCCGTCGCCGTATTCGTCTGGCTCCTTGATCTTCACGCGCACGGACGGGATAACACGACCGACGCTGCCTTCCTTGACAAGCTCGTTTCGGTTAACACTGATAAGCGGTGAGCATTCGGTGATGCCGTAGCCGTTCAGCACGCGCACGCCCATATCCTCGAAGAAATCGGCAACGGGCTGCGACAGCGGCGCGCCGCCGCAAACGACGAGCTTCAGCCGACCGCCGAAGAAGGAGAGAACTCCGGAGAAAAGGCGGCGTCTGACGGCGTTCGGCGCCGAGCGAAGACGTGAAGCTACCGCAAAGAGCTGCGAGAGCGCATGACCCTTGCCGGTGTCGCGGGCGGTGTCGAGTATCTTGCGGCGGAAGGTCTCAAGGTAGAGCGGAACGAGCACAAGATGCTCGGGACGCTCGTTTTTCAGCTCGCGCATAATGTAGCGCAGACCCGACGAGATATAGACCTCCGCTCCTATAATGAGGTTTCCGAGAATGCCGACCGTCGAGCCGAAGGTGTGGTGCGGCGGCAGAAGACCTATCGTTTTCGAATATCCGCGAATGAGCGACAGCCCAGCGGTAATGTCAAAGACGAGTGCGCTCTGCGAGAGCATAACGCCCTTGCCCTGACCGGTAGTGCCCGAGGTGAACACGATAAGAGCCGCCTCGTCGGGGGAAATTCGCGCATCCTCATAGGAGGTGTCTCCGTGCATGCGGGACTCGATGCCGTCGGCAATCATAGAGGAGAGCGTGTGCTCGCAATTGCCGTCCTCAATGGCGACGGTGTGACGAGCGGGAAGCTTCTCCTCAATGACGGAGAGCTTGCTTTTGATAATATCGTTTCCGCAGAACAGGTGTGTGACGCCTGCGCGCTCGACTGTCGCCGCAAGCTCCTCGGCACTCCAATCGGCGTCCAGCGGAACGACGACGGCGCCCACGGAGAGCAGCGCAAGGTATGAGCACACCCAGCCGTAGGACAGCTTGCCGATAAGTGCGGTGCGACCGTTCTTCACGCCGAGCGCGAGAGCCGAGCTCGCAAGCGCGCGAACGTCGTGCCCGAGGCGCGAGAATGAAATTTTAACAGACTCTGCGTCACTCGGACGAACTCTGTAGGAGTAGGCGATGCGTTCGCCGTATTTCTCGGTCACGTCCTCGACGAGCTCACGAATATTGATATAATTTTCAGTAGGGTAAAGCGGATAATCCTTCATAGCAGCTACCGTTCCTTTACATAGGTATAAGTCGGGTGTTATTCCCGTGAAGCATATTATAGCACAGATTAGTTGAGAAATCAACAATCATTTCTGCGCTTCGCTCCAAATGACAGCATACCGCCGAAATGTTGCGGAATTGTTGTTGCTATGTAAAAAAACATAGCACTCGGCGTTTTTGAAGGAAATTGCGGTTGCCGTGTGGTATAATATGTGCGGAGCGTGCCTTATTCAAGTCACACCGACGGGCTTACGCCTATTTCACCGCAGCTGCGGAAAGGAAAGCAAAGTGAAGAAAACTACAGCACGTGCCGTGCGTATCACGGCGCTCGTCGCGCTTCTGTGTGCGCTGACGGCATACGTCCTGCTCGACACCTTCGTTATCGAGCATAAAATATCCGATGTGAGCTCTGCGCCGCCTGCATCCGAAAACGTCGCGGACGCCGAGCCCGAGTACGAGCTGCTGAACGCCTACAGCGACAGCGAGCTGTCGGTCATTCTGAAGCACTACAGAAAATACGATACCGATATCTACGTCGCAGACATCCGAACAGATTCGCCCGAGTATCTGAAATGCGCCTTCGCGCACGATACCTACGGAAAAAATATCAAGGAAAAAACGTCTGATACGGCGCGCCGCGTCGGCGCTGTCGTTGCGATCAACGGCGATTATTACGGCGCACGCGAGAGCGGCTTCGTTATCCGAAACGGAGAGCTCTACCGTGCCGTCCCGTCGAGCAAGCTCGACTCGCTCGTTGTCGACCGTGACGGAAGCTTCGAGGTGATAAGCAATCGCGGTCACCGCGCAGCCGAGCTGCTTAAGGACGGGGCGCGACACGTGTTCACCTTCGGACCGGGACTCGTTGCGGACGGCGAGATATGCGTCAGCCGCACCGACGAGGTCGAGCAGTCGATGAAGAGCAATCCGCGCACCGCGATAGCTCAGATAGGAGAGGGACATTACGTCTTCCTCGTTTCGGACGGAAGAACCGCGAAAAGCGAGGGGCTCTCTCTTTTCGAGCTTGCCGAATTTCTGAAGGACATCGGCGCCCGCACAGCATATAATCTCGACGGCGGAGGCTCGTCAACCATGTATTTCATGGGAGAGATAGTGAACTACCCGACAACAAACGGAAATAAGCTCAGTGAAAGGAGCGTGAGCGACATTGTATACATCGGACATTGACAGACGCGCGTGGTGTGTGCGCGCTCTTATCTTTACATCGGCGAGCGTGCTGTGCGCCGTCCTCGGCGCAATATATGAGCTGTTCGCGCACGGCGTGTATTCTTATGCAATGCTATACGCCTTCGCCATACCGCTTGTCGGAGGGGCGCTGCCGTCGCTTATAATGGCTTGCCTCGGACGCCCTTGCAGGCAGGGTATCTCCTTTGAGCTGTACGCTTTCGCGCTGGCGTCGGCATGTGTCGGCAGCATTGTCTGCGGCGTGCTTGAAATATACGGCACGTCGAACAGGCTGCTCATGCTGTTCTTCATTCTGTCGGCTCTGTCGGCGCTCGGAGCCGCCGCTACAGCGATAATATCCGCCGTAAAACGGCGCCGTGCTTCGCTTGAGACGCCCGACACGAATTGATGGGAATATTATACACCCGCAGTGAATAAAAAGTCAATGGTAAATCCGCCGAAGCTTCGGCGGATAGCGCGCCGCTCGGGCAACTGTCTGCCGAAAGCGGCGCACTTTTATGTGACGCCTTGACATGCGGCGCCGTATTTTGATATAATAATTACATTCGTGTCCGCGCCGGGCGCAAAATGCGACACGAGAGGTGTTACAATGAAGAAACCGACAGTTCGCCGACTGACATATTCCGCCGTGTGCCTCGCGCTTGCGATGGTGCTGCCGCTTATTACGGGAAACGTGCCGCAAGTCGGCAATATGCTCTGCCCAATGCACATTCCCGTGCTGCTTTGCGGCTTCATATGCGGCGCGCGCTGGGCTCTTGCCGTCGGAGCTGTCGCACCGATTATCAAAAGCGCATTCTTCGGCGCGCCCGTCATGCTTCCGATGGCGCTGTCAATGGCGGTCGAGCTTGCCGTGTACGGCGCTGTGTCGGGGCTTCTCTCGCGGCGTCTGCGCTCTCGCGGCGTTTTCGGTCTGTATGCATCGCTGCTCGTGGCAATGCTCGCAGGGCGCGTGGCGTGGGGAGCGGCGCGTGTGCTGCTGTCGCTCGCCATGGGTGATAATTTCCCGCTTTCCGCCTTTATCGCGGGAGCCTTCACAAATGCCGTACCGGGTATCGTGCTTCAGCTTATCATTATCCCGCCGACCGTGGCGGCGCTGCGCCGCCTTGACATATCGAGCGACTGTTGACAAAGTGTGCAATTTGTGCTACAATATAGAAAAACGAGCAGGGGTGCTGTCCCGCGGGACGGCTGAGATGCCACACGGCGAACCCTTTAACCTGATACGGGTAATACCGGCGTAGGAAGCAGTGCAATATTTTCGCCTTTTCAGCGTCGAGCCCGTGCTCGGCGCTTTTTGTTTTGAGGTGTGCTATGAGAAGAAAAAGAGTAATGTCACTTTGCGAGTGCGGCGTCCTTCTTGCAATGTCCGTGACGCTCAGCCTGATTACCGTATGGCGAGCACCGATGGGCGGCTCGGTAACGCTGCTTTCAATGCTGCCGCTGCTGACGGTCGGTGTGCTTCACGGCTGGCGCTGGGGGCTCGGCACGGCGTTTGTGTATTCGCTTATTCAGCTCGCTGCGGCTGTGGCGTCCGGCAATGTTTTTGCCTATTGCTACACGCCGACGGCGACGGTCGTGTGCGCGGCGTTTGATTACATCGTACCCTTCACGCTGATGGGACTGTCGGCTGCGGCGCGCGTGCGCGATATGAACGAACGCCGACTGCGCGTGCGTTTTATCGCGGTGACAGCCGTGCTTGTCACGCTTCGCTTTGTCTGCCACTTTGTGACCGGCGTCGTCATATGGGGTCAGTGGGCGCCGGAGGGAATGGGAAAGCTCGTTTACTCGCTTGTCTATAACGGAACGTTCATGCTGCCGGAGCTTATACTGACGGTAGCCGGCGCGGCGCTCCTTACGCGGAGAGGTCAGTTCATGCGTCTGCTCAGCCGCTGACGCTCCGTTCGCCGCAATAAGCGCCCCGCCGCGGGGCGTTTTATTATGCTTGACAAATCGGCGCAAAGACTATATAATATCTCAGGAAGACAAATATCATTTTTTTCAGGAAGAAGTAAGGAATGCCGGATATTATAATATTTGTGATCGAGCTGCTCGGTACGGTGTCGTTTGCCGTGTCGGGTGCTATGACCGCGCTTAAGCACAGAATGGACGTCTTCGGCGTGGCAATACTCGGGCTTGTGACCGCGGTCGGGGGAGGTATCCTTCGCGACCTCGTGCTCGGCATCACGCCGCCCGCCACCTTTCGCGATCCCGTATATTCTCTCGTCGCGGTCGGCACGTCAATTATAATTTTCATCCCCGCAGTGCGGCGTGTGCTCACGCGTCATCAGCAGTTCTACGACACGGTGATGCTCGTCATGGATTCGCTCGGACTCGGTATTTTCACCGTGATGGGAATAAAGAGCGCGTATACCGTCGCGGGCGAGGAGGGAACGTTCCTGCTGCTGTTCGTCGGAGTCGTAACGGGTGTCGGCGGGGGTGTGCTCCGCGACGTGCTCGCGGGGGATACGCCGTATATTTTCGTAAAGCACTTTTACGCCACGGCGTCGCTTATCGGCGCGGCACTGTGCATTGTCATGCGACGCTTTTTCGGAGAGGCTGCCGCCTTGCTTGTCGGCGCCGCCTCGACCGTGATACTGCGCTTTCTTGCGGCGCACTTCAAGTGGAGTCTGCCGCGTGCGGAATAATTTTTAATTACAGAGGAGACACACATGACGGAATTTGAGAAAATGCACTCATGCAGCCTTTATCTGCCGAACGGAGACGATATAATGTCCGAGCAGGAAAAGTGCCTCGAGCGCCTTTACGACTACAATGCCACACGCCCGTCCGAGGGGAAAAAGCGCGAGGCGCTGCTTCGCGAGATGTTCGCCGAGATCGGAGAGGGTTGCTACATAGAGCCGCCGTTCCACGCGAACTGGGGCGGTCGCCACGTTCATTTCGGAAAGAATATTTACGCGAACTTCTCGCTGACGATGGTCGACGACACGCACATCTACGTCGGCGACTATACGAAATTCGGACCGCGCGTCGTTGTGGCGACGGCAGGTCACCCGATACTTCCCGAGCTTCGCGAAAAGGCATATCAGTACAATGCGCCCATTCACATCGGACGCTGCTGCTGGATAGGCGCGGGAGCCGTGATACTTCCCGGCGTTACGATAGGCGACGGAAGCGTCATCGGTGCGGGAAGCGTTGTAACACGCGATATTCCCGCGAATGTTGTCGCTGTCGGAAACCCGTGCCGCGTGCTCCGCGAGATCGGCGAGCGCGACCGCGAGTATTACTTCCGCGACATGAAGATCGAGCTTTGATATGAAAAAAGGTGCAGTCACGCGTATCTGCACCTTTTTGTATTAAAGTATTATCGCCTCGACTATCAGCACGACAAGCGGGCAGGCGACAGCTACCTTGAACATGTTCTGCCCGAGAGCTGCCATTACGACGCCGATAACGAGTGCCGCAGCACCTGCCGCGGGATGGCGCGTCGCGTCGATTATCGCGGGGACGGTCATGACCGACAGCGTGACGTAAGGCACGTAATAAAGAAACGAGCGGAGCGTTCGGTTCTTTATCTCGCGCCGTATGAGTACGAGTGGGAGCACGCGTATAAGATACGTGACTGCCGCCATTATAAGTATGTATATCCAGATCTTAGTGTTCATGTGATTCTCCGTGGATAATTTGTCATTCTCCGTCCTCGTCGTCCGGTATCGGACGGAGCAGCGCTGCCGCGAGCGATATCGCAACGGTGAGGATTATCGTTTTGGTTCCCGACGGGATGAAGTCGAAAAGCGGAAGCCTGTCCGCAGCGGTGCTCAGTGCGAAGCTCGCGATAACGCACACGGCGATAGCGCGGCTCTTGACTGCGGGCGGGATGACGATGGCGATAAACATTCCGAATATCGCGACTCCGAGCGCGCTGACCGCGAAGGCGGGGATAACGTCGCCGACGATAACGCCGAGCGCCGTTCCGAGCGACCAGCCCGGTAGCACCGTAAGTATCGCGCCGTAGGCATACGCGGGCTCGATGTATCCGTCGCGCATTACATTTACGGCGAATATCTCGTCGGTCAGGTCAAAGCCAATGAGCAGCCGATGGTAAAACGGCGTGGTCGGTGAGAACTTCTGGCTCATGGTACACGCCATCAGGAAGTATCTCGCATTGGCGACAAGCTCCATGAGGGCAAGCTCCGCATAGCCCGCGCTCGCTCCGATGAGCGATATCGCAGCATACTCGCCCGCTGAGGCGTTGTTTAACAGACTTGCGACAAAGGCCTGAAGCGCGGAAAAGCCCGCCTTGCCCGCCGCGATGCCGAGCGCGAACGACACGGCAAAATATCCGAGCGTGATGGGAACACCGTCCCGCACGCCCGCCAAAAACAGTTTTTTCTTATTCATAAGCAGTACTCCGACTGAAAAATAATGCATAGTATATTGTACAACGACTTGCGCGCGATTTCAAGCACCCACGCGAATTTTCGCGGAAAATCGTGTGCTTTCGCCGCAGAGCTCTAAAAAAGGCGGGGTGCTCGGCACCCCGCCCTTTTTATATTCTTGAATGCGAATCGCGCCTTACCGCCGCTTCATATTTCGAATCAGCACAAAGCCGATGAAAGCGGCAATCAGCATTATGCCTATCGCTATTGCGAGATCGAGCACGCCCGAGCCGAGCATGAACGAGGTATTTCCTATATCGGCAAGTGTAAGGTGAGACATGCTGTGTTCCTCCGCTTTCTCAAATAGTTCTCGATTACAGCACCATTATAGCACGGTGAGTATTATTTGTCAACACTTGATTCACAAAAAATCAACATTTGCGCGCTTCGCGTCAGTGCCGACGGCGCTTGAAGACTCTGCCGTTTTTTCTGTCGCTGATATCGCAGCGGACAAAGTGTACTGCCAGGCGAAGCGTCAGCGCCGTGACGGCAAGCGCCGCCATTATTGTGAAAAGTATGTATTTTGCGGGGAGGACGGGCTGCTCCGCGACGTGCTTGCCCTCGAGGAGCAGCTGCGAAATGCCGTCTGCGTCGAGCTGCTCGCTATATGCTGACACCTCGGAGAGGGCGATATTCACCCGCGAGGCGGAGTAAACGATAACACCGATGTACGACACCCTGCCGAGGGACGAATATTCCGACAGGTCGCACAGGATACGCAGCCTGTCGCCGTCGCGGTAATATTCCGCGTCCTTCATCGAAAACTCGGCGCGACAGGCTTCGTTTCCGAAGATGAACACGAGCTGCGTGTCCGACTCGGCGTCAAGCCTTAACAGAAACTCCGTGACGGGCGCGCGCGAAAGGTCGATGCCGCCCTCCGGCGATACAAGGAAAATTCCCGCCGCCGACGACGGGTCGGTAATGCAGCACAGGCGGCGCGGCGAGTTGTAGCTCTCTCCGGACGCCGAGGTAACGCACGCCATTCCGTAGCTTCCGCGCCAGCCCTCGCTGCTGTAGCTTGAGGAGAAGTCCCACAGCGGCGCGTGCCCCGTAATGCTCATCGAGTCGAGAAGGTGCAGGCTTTCCGCCTCGGCGGCGAAGAAATATTCGCCCTCCGCCGAGCCTCGTGTCTTCAGCGCACTGTAGCTCTCGCGCGAGAGCGTTTCTCTGCTTTTTTCGGTTGAGAGGAAGATGAGCCTTACCGACGTGCCCTCGCAGCTCTCGCAGAAGATTTCGTAGTCTGCCGTTGAGTCGCCGGCCGACGGGTCGAGCGGGTACAGCACCGTGGTGTAAAGCGGCGTCGACGACGGGCTCAGGTGGGTGGAATTTTTTATGCTCTCGTACCTTGCCGACGGTGCGTCGGAGACTGCGGTGTACATTATCGACCACGGAATGTCGCCGAGCGAGGACAGGCAGTCGCCGAATACGGCGCAGAAGAGCTCAGGCGAGGCGTAAAGACCGTCGCCGTCCGAAAGCTCTACCGACACGGTAATGTCGGGCAGGTGGTGCGAGGCGGCACCGTACACAAGACGTGATATCAGGGCGATGCTCGAAATTCCGTCAAAGAGCTCGTCCTCGCCGATGCCCGTAAGGCGCGTGGAATTCGCACCGGATGAGATGACAAAGGCGGAAATTCCCGAGTAGCGCTGGCTGAGAAACGACGCGACGGCGGGGTAGCAGTCAAGCTGCTTTGTCTCGCCGCGACGGGCAACTGCCTCCTCCGGCGTGCCCGAGGCAGCCTTTATAATTTCCTCCGCGGCGCCCGTGACGTTCACGTCGGCGAAGGAGGACGAGCAGATAAGGCGAAGGTATACCGATACTCCGATGGAGCTGTAGAAGTTCATGTCGCGGTCGAGCTCGCTTAGGTATTTTACGTTGATGCCGTAGGTATATCCGCCGCGCGACACAGTGCTCGACGAGGCGGAGCTGTCGGTGATGAGATGCGCAAGGTCGACGTCAAGGAGCACGTACTGCACCCCGGATTCAAAGACCGATATCGGGTTTGCGCCGTGCAGCGCGTAGGACGTGCCCTGCGGCAGCGTCGGCGTACGAGCCGTGGCAAAGCGGCGGGGAGTGAGGCGTTTCTCGCCGCTTTCCGTTATTACGGCGACGTAGAACACATTGTCCGCGTGCGCGTGAGGATATGCCTCAAGAGAGGCGGAGAAGGAAAAGCGCGAGGTCATCCGTATTTTTTTCAGAAGCACGCTCTCTCCGGGCGAGGTCATGCTCTCCGTGAAAAGTCCGAGGTAGCTGCCGGAGTACGCGGAAACGCTCTCGGAGTCAATCCTTCCCGTCGCGACAAGCTCAGTGCCGCTCACCGTGAGCGTGGTGAAGGAGCCGTGCCCCTCTTCGAGCACGTCGCCGAAATATACCGAGATCGAGTCAAGCACGACAGGCTCGTCTCCCGATAGCCTGAAGGAAAGCCCGACCGAGCCGCCCTCCACCGTCGACGTGCGTATCGGAGTCGAGACAGAGCCTGCCGACAGCGAGTGGGAGAGCTCCGCAGAGCCGTCCGCGTAAAGCGCCGAAACGCTCGCCTCGCCATTACTACAGCCGACAGTGGCAAAGACGCGCCTGCCCGAATCTGCGACGTCTTCGAAATTAATATGCAGCCTTGCGCTGTCACCTCCGACGGTGATGCTCTCCTTGTCGAGCGAGACGTCGCCCTGACCCGACGTCAGTGAGACAATGCCGTGCTTACGAAGCACGGCAAGCCTTTCCGCCGGAAGCTCCGCCGGAAGCGAGCTTATGACTGTCAGGCTCCTCTCGGAGCTTTTCTGCGTGACCGTCAGGGAAAGCTTCTCAAAGGAGAGTGTGCCGTAGTCCGACGTGTCAAGATAAATTACATACGCCTCGTGCTGATACAGGGAAAGCTCGACGGCGTAGCTGCTGCCGCCCGAGTCTGCAAGCTCAAGGCGTGTCCTGACTCGCCCGTTGTCGCTCGACGAGCCCGTACCGATATAAAGCCCGAGCACAAGAGCACCGTCCGGCTCATACTGCACCGTCTTGCCGTCCTCGTCCTTGGAGGTCAGGTCGTAATTTATGCCGACGCTGTCGGAGCTTGACGGCATTACGGTGCGGAAGATTGCGTCGAGCCCGACGCCAACAGTGCTCTCTCCGCGTCCGCCGACGCTCTCGGGCGTCTTTGACGAGCTGTCGAGAGACTTCGCGCCGCGCGGAAGCTCAAAGCCGTCGATGCTGCTGTATTCCGTGCCGGTTATCGCCGCGCAGCGAAGAAATTTCCCGCCGTCGCGCTCCGTGTCGGCGGCGACAGAGCCTGCTGCCGCGAGCAGCACGACGCAAGATATGAAAAGCGCAAGTATTATCCGATATTTCCCTGACATTTCCGCCTCCGATGGTCGCTTTCGTGTATTTCTCCTCTATTATAGCATTTGTGCGGCTTTTTTTCAACACATTAATGTGCCGGCACGCCCTCGCGCACGCTTTCGGGCAAAAGCGTGCGCTTCGGAGAATAAGAAAAGCCTCGGCGCCATGAACTGCCGAGGCTTTTTGTTGTTTGTCTTATCTTACGCCGAGCGTGAGGTCGCCGTAGGTCGGGTAGCACCAATACTCGCGACCGACGATCTTCTCGATCTCGTCGGCGGCGTTGCGTGCGGTTCTCATTGTCGGCAGGATGCTGTCACGGCAGAAGCGCGCGCCCTCCTCGCTGTCGGCTATCTTTGACAGGCTCTCGACATGCTGCGCCAGGCATATGCCGCGCTCGTAGAGCTCATCGGTGAGATCCGACAGGCGGTAGAGAAGCTTCTCCTCCATGCATATCGACAGACGTGCCGATATAGCCTTCTTCGCCGCCGCGCCGTCCGAGAGCACCTTCGAATACTTGACCGCTGCGGGAAGTATGTCATGGTTTATCATGTCGGTCATTGTGGCAGCCTCGATCTGCACGAGCTTCACGTAATTTTCGAGAAGTATCTCACAGCGGCTGTGTACCTCCTTCTCGGAGAGAACGCGCATGCGCTCGAGCATTTCGACATTCTTTTTATCCTTCATACGCGGAACGGCATCGGCGCAGGTGCGGAGATTTGACAGTCCGCGACGCTCCGCCTCGGCCTCCCACTCGCCCGTGTAGCCGTCACCGTTGAATATTATGCGGCCGTGAAGGCGAACAGTGCGCGCGATAAGCTCGGTGAGCGCGTCGTTGAAGCTGTCCGCTGCCTCAAGCTCGTCCGCAAAGCGTGCAAGCTCGTCCGCCACGGCGGCGTTGAGGAATATATTCGGACCTGCGACAGAGCAGGCGGAGCCCGGCATACGGAACTCGAACTTATTTCCCGTGAAGGCGAAGGGTGAGGTGCGGTTGCGGTCGGTGTTGTCCTTCGAAATCTTCGGAATTACGTGAACTCCGACGCCCATGAGGATGTCCTCCGCCGCGCGGTAGGTCTCGCCGCTCTCGAAGGAGCGCAGCAGCGAGGTGAGCTCGTCGCCGAGGAATATCGAGATAATTGCCGGCGGCGCCTCAGCCGCGCCGAGACGGTGGTCGTTGCCCGCAGTCGCAACGGATGCGCGGAGAAGCTCCTGATAATCGTCGACCGCGGCAATGACGGCGCACAGGAAGACGAGAAACTGCATGTTTTCGCGCGGATTGTCTCCGGGATTGAGAAGGTTTTTGCCCGATGAGGTGGAAAGCGACCAGTTGTCGTGCTTTCCCGAGCCGTTGACGCCCTCGAAGGGCTTCTCGTGAAGCAGGCAGACGAGCCCGTGGCGCGCGGCGACCTTCTTCATTGTCTCCATTGTAAGCTGGTTCTGGTCGCAGGCGCGGTTCGCCTCGCAATATACGGAGGCAAGCTCGTGCTGCGCGGGAGCCGCCTCGTTGTGCTCGGTCTTTGCGAAGATGCCGAGCTGCCACAGCTCGCGGTCGAGATCCTCCATGAAGGCTTTGACCCGCGGAGGAATGGCTGCAAAGTAGTGGTCGTCGAGCTGCTGGCTCTTTGGAGCGCTCGCGCCGAAGAGCGTGCGCCCGGTGTATATGAGGTCACGTCTTTTGTCAAAGTCCTCGCGACGGACGAGGAAATATTCCTGCTCCGCACCGACCGTCGTCACGACACGGCGCGTTTCGGTGTCGCCGAACAGACGGAGTATTCTCATAGCCTGACGGTTCAGCGCCTCCATCGAGCGAAGCAGCGGAGTCTTCTTGTCAAGCGCCTCTCCGCCGTAGGAGCAGAACGCGGTGGGAATGCAAAGTGTATTGTCCTTAACGAAGGCGTAGGAGGTCGGGTCCCACGCGGTGTATCCCCGCGCCTCGAAGGTCGCGCGCAGACCGCCCGACGGGAAGCTCGAGGCGTCCGACTCGCCGTGAACGAGCTCGCGACCGGAAAACTCCGTGATCGCGCTGCCGTCTGCGGCGGGATTGAGGAAGGAGTCGTGCTTTTCGGCGGTGATGCCGGTCATCGGCTGGAACCAATGTGTATAGTGAGTCGCGCCCTTTTCGATAGCCCACGCCCTCATGGCGTCGGCAACGACGTTGGCAACGGAAATGTCGAGGCGCTTACCCTCGGCGATGGTGCGCTTCATTGCGGCATAGGTGTCCGAGGGAAGACGTGAGCGCATCACGGCGTCGCTGAATACCATATTGCCGAAAATATCGAGCATTTGACAAGACATGCGAAAAAACCTCCATAGAATAAAAGCGGGAGTCTGTAAGCTATATTATATACCATATGAAGTAGGTTTGTCAAACATAATCGGCAGAAAAAGAGGTTCGCGGAAATTCTTGAAAAAAGTTTGATTTTTTTCAAAAAAGCTATTGACAACGGGAACGAGTTGTAGTATAATATATGACGTCGACAGCGAGAGCTGAGATACGCGAGAGTGGCGGAACTGGCAGACGCGCACGTTTGAGGGGCGTGTGGTTCACACCGTACGGGTTCAAGTCCCGTTTCTCGCAGACCGGACACTGTGCCGATACTTATGTATCGCGTCATGTGTCCGGCTTTTTGTTTTCTCGCCGGAAACAGAGAGGGCGAGCCTGCGCCCTCGAGCCCCGGCTTAAAATACTACCGAACGGAGAATTATATTATGAAAGCTTCACAGCTCAAAAGCATCAGCCTTCCGGACGCAGACCTTGACGGCGAGGAGCTTGTCTGGCTCAATGTACTTGAAGCCCCCTTTAAGCTGCACGGCGTAATGTACGACAGCGAGCAGGGAATGCTTGTCCGCATGAAGCAGAGCGTCGCCGACGCCGTGGGTACGGATGTCAAGTGGCTCAACAGACAAAGCGCGGGCGGTCGCGTCAGCTTCCGCACCGATTCCGACATTATAGCAATGTACGCCGTGCTCCACGATGACGACGGGGAGCACCACACCTCGGATCACGAGACCTTCGACCTGCTCCGCAGCACACCGTCGCTCCCGAAGATAACCTACGAATACAGCTTCGAGGCGCCGAACATGATCCGCCGCGGCTTCGCACAGAAGTATTATACGGGCGGTACTGCCGTGGACTGGCTGCTCCAGCTGCCGGTATCCGCCTCCGTGTACGAGCTTTATATCGGGCTTCGCCCCGACGCCGAGCTCGTTGAGGCGAGCATCTACCGTGACGCACCTCCAGTTGTATTCTACGGCTCGTCAATAACGCAGGGCGCACGCGCCTCCCGTCCGTCGAATACCTATCAGTCCATGCTCTCCAAGAGCCTGCGCTTCGACTACACGTCTCTCGGCTTTGCGGGAAATGCAAGGGGCGAGCGCGAGATTGCGGAGTACATCGCGACACTTGACATGAGCGCCTTCGTGCTTGACTATGACCACAATGCACCGAACGCGGAGCACCTTCTGAAAACGCATGAGCCGTTTTTTAAGGTCATCAGAGAACGCCATCCGACCCTTCCGATAATCATAATGAGCGCGCCGAACACGATGCCGTGGTACGACTGGCACATCGCGCGCCGCGACGCCTGCCGCGCAACCTGGGAGCACGCCGTCGCTGCGGGGGATAAGAATGTTTATTTCGTCGACGGCTCGGAATTCTTCGGCGAGGAGGATCGCGACCTCTGCACGGTTGATACCTGCCACCCGAACGACCTCGGAATGTACCGAATGGCAAAGCGCCTCGAGGGACTTTTCACATCCGTGCTCAGTATCTGACGCCCAGCGGGGCACCCTGCCGTAACTTTCGTATTTTTTTGAAAATTACACTTGACCTTTTGCGCGATATGGTATATAATATACGCAGACGCGAAAATATGTTCGTATTCAATTGAAAGGATCACGGAAATGAAAGCTACGACAAAAAAAGCAAACGCAGCTGTCCCCGCAGATTCCCCCGAGGCCAAGAAGAAGGCACTCGACACTGCCATAAGCCAGATCGAAAAGAGCTTTGGCAAGGGTACCATAATTAAAATGGGAGAGAACCCGCAGATGAACGTCTCGACCGTTTCGACAGGCTCGCTCACGCTCGACCTGGCGCTCGGAGTCGGCGGACTTCCGCGCGGCCGTATCGTTGAGATATACGGTCCGGAGTCCTCCGGTAAGACGACAGTCGCCCTTCATGCGGTAGCCGAGGCTCAGAAGCTCGGCGGCGAGGCGGCATTCATCGATGCTGAGCACGCGCTCGACCCCGTTTACGCGAAGGCGCTCGGAGTTGATATAGACGAGTTGCTCGTATCGCAGCCCGACAGCGGAGAACAGGCTCTCGAAATATGCGAGGCGCTCGTTCGAAGCGGAGCGGTCGATATTATCGTCATCGACTCGGTCGCTGCGCTCGTTCCTCAGCAGGAGATAGAGGGCGACATGGGCTCATCCCACGTCGGACTTCAGGCGCGACTTATGTCGCAGGCGCTCCGTAAGCTCTCGGGAACCATCGCGAAGACAAACTGCATCGTCATCTTTATAAACCAGCTTCGCGAGAAGGTCGGCGTAATCTACGGCAACCCCGAAACGACCACCGGCGGACGTGCGCTGAAGTTCTACGCGTCCGTGCGACTCGACATACGCAAGTCCGAGATACTCAAAAACGGCAGCGAGCCTTACGGAAACCGCGTTAAGTGCAAGGTCGTAAAGAACAAGGTCGCACCCCCCTTCAAGGTAGCGGAGTTCGACATTCTTTACGGTCACGGAATTTCGAAGGCGAGCGAGATACTTGAGGTCGGTATATCAAAGGGAATAATCGAAAAGAGCGGAGCATGGATATCCTACGAGGGCACACGCCTCGGTCAGGGTCGCGACAACGCAAGAGCGTTTATCGAGAGCGACCCCGCGCTTATGGCGGAGCTTGAGGAGAAGATAAAGGCAAAGCTTCTCGAAAGCGCGGACGGCGGGGAAGAGCCCGACGAGCTCGACGAGGATGAGGAGCTTGATATCCGTCTGCTCGATCTTGACGGAGATCTTGACTGAAAAAATCCGCCGCAGAGAATTACCTCTGCGGCGGATGCTTTGAGTCGGGGTTTATTCTGACGGCGTGTCGGTGTCGGAGACAGCAGCGCTTGACAGCACGTTTTTGTAAAGCTCTGCGCCGTCCTCGCCATAGGGGTAAAGACGAACCGTGCCCTCGCCGACGACGGAGCCGCCGTTCTCACCGTTATCGTAGGCGCAAAGCACGAGCTCCACGTCCGTGAACGGACCGACAGCGGTGTCAAAGTCGCTTGTGCCGAAATATATCGACGAGTCGACCTTGTCGCCCGCGGCAACGAATTCCGAGTAGAAGCTATTCCACTCAAGACCGTTGACCACAGCTTTGTCAACGTAGAACACAAGCTCGCTGTCGGCGTTTTTGTTTTCGAGCCGCAGGAATATCTCGTGCGCCATAGCGTCGCTGCCGTCGACCTCGCGCTGCCCGATGCCCGTTACGGTGATGCGGCAGTCGTCGTTGTCGACGGCGACGACCTCCTCGAGTGACATTTCGCCGAGCGCGCCGTGGGGCGAGTCTTCGGCAGCACTCTCTGCGGGAGCGCCTGCATTATTGCAGGAAACGAGAGACAGCGACAGCACGAGCGCTGCGGAAAAGAGTAATATTTTATTCATTGTTCAGTCCTCCGTGAGCCGCACTGACGCGGCGCATTATGTGTGTATTTTAACATACGGGTACGGATTTGTCAATACTGTCTCGCACATCGGGCGTCTGCCGCTGTGCGCGAGAGCGTCGGGAAGCGGTCGGCTCGGCTGAGCTCCCCCAGAAAAAATCAAGACCTGCGAAAGGCTTCGCATTACGGTGATAATCATGAAAAAACAAGGCACAAGGCAGGGCGCCTCCCTGCTTCCCGCCATCGGTCTGTCCGCGCTTTGCGGCGCGCTCGCCGGGGCGCTTATTTTCCTCTTTAAGCTTCTCTCGAACCGCGTGATCGCGTTTTCGGGACAAATATTTGCGGCGGTGCGCGCGGACGCGCGACTCCTCCCGCTGCTCGTTTTCGGAGCGGCTGCGGTCGGGCTTGTCTCAAGCGTGCTGCTGCACCTCGAACCGAGCTCGCGCGGCGGCGGAATACCGACGGCGGTAGCCATCGTTCGCGGGCTCATCGACTTCCGCTGGCTCCGCAGCATCCTTACGATATTCCCCTCGGCAATGCTTACCTATCTCGGCGGCGTTCCCCTCGGGAACGAGGGACCGAGCGTGCAGATGGGTACGGCAGTCGGACGCCTCCCGCACGCTCTGTTCGGGAAGCGCTATCTTGCGCTCGACAGGTATCTCATGACGGGCGGCGCGTGCGCGGGCTTTGCGGCGGCGACCGGCGCGCCACTCAGCGGAATAATCTTCGCCATCGAGGAGGCGCACAGAAAATATTCGCCGATGCTGTTTCTGACCTCGTCGGTCAGCGTTGCGGCGTCGACGGTCGTCTCGGGCATTGCTTCGCGCCTTACCGGGACCGACGCGGCACTGTTTCACTTTGACCTTGTGCTCAGTGCGCCTCTTGACGGAATATGGTATGACCTGCTCCCCGGCGTACTCTGCGGGGCGTTTGCAATAGTGTTCACCAAGCTATATCGCGTGATAGGCAATGCGCTGTCGTCTCCGCGCGTGGCGAGAATTCCGCTCGGCGTGAAATGCGCCGCTGTGTTTGCCCTGTGCGCCCTTGCCGGCTTTTTCAGCCCGAGCGTCACGGGCTCGGGTCACGGCCTCGTCGAGGAGCTGCTTGAACACCCCGAGCCGTGGTATACACTGCTTGCGGTGCTTGCGGTGCGCGTGGGACTGCTTGTTCTTACAAATCAGGTCGGCGTCACCGGAGGACTCTTCCTTCCGACGCTCGCCGTCGGCGCCGTTATCGGCTCGCTTGTTGCCGAGGTGTTCATCGGTCTGTCGCTGCTGCCCGCGGAATATTATTCCCGCGCGGTAGTGCTCGGCATGATAGCCTATATGAGCGCAGCCTCACGCACGCCCGTAATGGCGATAAGCTTCGCGGCGGAGTGCCTGCTTGACCCCTCGTCGCTTCTGTCGGCTGTGGTCGTGGCGGTGCTTGCCTTCCTCACCGTCGAGCTGTCGGGCGAGTGCGCCTTCAGCGATACGGTAATTGAGAAAAAGCTCGCCGCCGACCGTGCGGGCAAGACCTGCGAGATAATCGACGAGCTCTACGAGATAAAGCGCGGCAGCTTTGCCGTCGGACGCGAGTCGCGCGACCTCATGCTGCCTCCGTCTTGCGTGATAATTTCGGTCAGACACCCCGAGGGCGAGAGCTTTTCGACACGCCTCGGCGAGTGTGATGTAATACACGTCCGTTATCAGACCTACGACAGCGAGCAGACGGCAGCGCGCCTGTGCGAGCTGTTCGGAGAGCCGAGCGGCATTCGCTCGGGCGCCTTCCGCGGCCGCGACAGACACCTCTTGCCCGAGGAGAGCTGTAGACGAG
>CAYNHY010000018.1:0-19576 GCA_964397225.1 uncultured Ruminococcus sp. | reverse complement strand
GCGCACGGTAAGTGGATCATGTTCGTGGACGGCGACGACAGTATCGCCTGTGATACGGCGGAAAAACTGCTTGCCGCTGCCGAAGAAAACCACTGTGATATTTCCGTGTGCAATATTATACGTGTGTTCGATGACGGAGGGACAGAGCCCTTCTACAGACCTGTCACAGAGTGCGAGGTGCTTTCGGGTGAGCGTCGCTTTGACACACTGCTGCAACCGTCGGTTTGCAACAAGCTTTTCAGTGTAAACCTTTTTGACACGGTGCGTTTTCCTGTTGGGAAATACTACGAGGACACGTATGTTTATCACGAGCTCGTTTTTCGAGCACAAAGGCTTGCATTGAACGGTCACGACGGCTATTATTATCTCATGCGCCGCGGGAGCATCCTCGGCGGTGAGAGATACTGCGACAGGTATTTTGATATGATCGATGCCGTTTATACGAGAATGACGTTTCTGTTTGAAAACGGAGTCGATTTCTACGGCAGACAAGCTGCGCTGAGTATGTATGCCGCGGTGGCAAACGCCGAGAAGAATATCAAAAAAACTCCGAAAAACACCGATAAGCTTTGTTTGATGAAGCGGCAGTACCGTGAGGCGTATAGGCATTTGAAGCTCTCGGATGTCGGAATCAAGCAAAAAATAAGACTCGCAATATTAAGATACGCGCCGTGTATCCATAGAGCGATTTATTAAAGGATTTAAGTTAAATGGCTGAGACTCGAAGATTATCAAATGTCGGAAACACACGCGCCCTTGCAATATTTTTGGTCGTGCTCGGACACAGCATAATAATATATTCCGACGCATGGACGCTTTACGAGACTGTCCGTGAGGTCAGCTTGCTTAATGAACTGAAAAAAGCTGTGGACTTTCTGCAAATGTATTTGTTTTTCTTTCTTGCGGGATATCTGTTCTTTTTCACTCACGGCAAGCACAGAGGCTTTTTGAGACTTGTATCTGACAAGGCAAGGCGGCTTCTTTTGCCATACCTTGGCATCGCACTTTTATATCTTCTGCCGATACGGCTTTTGGTCGGCTTTTGGGATTACAGAAGCATGAATCCACTATACTTGCTGCAAAAGCTTGCAACGACAGGAGATGTCGGACACCTGTGGTTTCTTCCCGCGATTTTCCTGACATTTATGATCTCGGAGGTGCTACTCGGAATATTCGAGCGGCTTCCGCTTTGCAAGAAGATCCCCGATATATGCTTTGCCGTAGTTGCGTTTCTCCTTTATCTTGAAGGCTACCGTATCGCATTCGGCTATGCGCCGCTTCTCAATGCTTTTCATTATATGCTGTATTTTGCCGGAGGTTACTTTGTGTGCTCGAAAAAATCACTTTTTGAAAAGCTGTATGCCGTGAGATCGTTAAAGCTTTGCATGCTTGCAGTGAATATTATCGCGGCGGTAATATTTGTTGCGTCCGAACGACCGTCGGTTACATTGGAGCTTTTGCTTAAGCTCTTGACGATCCTTAATATATTCAAGCTTATGCCTGATAAGAGCTGTACGCTTCTCGAAAAGGCGGATCAAAACAGCTTCGGCGTATATCTGTTTCACTCACCGCTCGTTTACATTACATATTCTCTTATCCCGAATGCGTCACCACTTCTTGTGGTGTTTATAAACCTTATAATATTCGGGGCTGTTGCGTATTTGCTTACAGAGCTTGTGCGAAGAACGAAGCTTAAATTTCTTATCGGAGAATGAACGATGGATTTATTCAGACGCATAGAGTGGAGACTTTACAAGGAGGCGCGGCGAGCGAAACTCCGAAATCGCACTCCGACGATAATTGCCTCGAACTGTATCGGAACATTTATATATTACGATATGAAGCTCCGCTTTAATTCTCCGACGATAAATTTGAGCTTCGATATGAATGATTACGTGCGATTTTTGGAACGCTTGCCGTATTATTTGGAACAGACTCCGATTCAGACGGACGATAAAAGGTTTACGTATCCATGTGCCATGATAGACGATGTTGAGGTGAGATTTAATCACTACGCTACTTTTGATGAAGCTGTCGCAAAGTGGGAGGAGCGTAAACGCAGGGTCAACCTCGGGAATCTCTATGTAATCGGCGTTGACGGAGACAACTGCACATACGATACCCTTTTGTCATTTGATGCGCTTCCGTATGAGCATAAGGTTATATTTACACATAAACCGTATCCCGAGATAAAGTCGGCATTTTATCTGCCGGGTTTTGAAGAAAAAGGCGAGATCGTGCGAGCTACGGATTTTATCGATGCTTATCGCATTCGCAGATATACCGACGCCTTTGATTATGTGTCGTTTTTGAACGCCCGTTGAGGAGGTGTGAGATGCCGATACCGAAAGTGATCCACTACTGTTGGGTGGGCGGAAAGCCGAAACCGAGCTCAGTGCAGTATTGCATAGACAGCTGGAGACGTGTTTGCCCCGACTATGAGATAGTTGAGTGGAATGAAACAAATTACGATTTTACAAAAAACAGATACATGAAAGAGGCATACGATGCCGAAAAATGGGGCTTTGTTCCCGATTATGCTCGACTTGATATCATATACGAGCACGGAGGAATTTATCTCGACACTGACGTCGAGCTGCTTAGACCTATTGACTCTATTCTCGAAAATGAAGCTTTCGCTGGATTTGAAAATACAGGCGACGGGGAGTATTTCGTGAATTTCGGACAGGGCTTCGGAGCTGTCGCGAAAAACGATGTAATCAAATGCGCCCGAGATATGTATGATGATATGTCGTTTATAAATTCTGACGGCACGGTTGCATTGTTGGCATCACCCCATTACACCACAAAATGCCTTGACAGCTTCGGACTTGTCAGAGAAAACAGAGATCAAGATCTCGGAAAAATTGCGATATATGCTTCGGATGTGCTGTGCCCCAAATGCTTTCGCACAGGAAAAACACGAAAAAGCCACCGCACATTGTCGATACACCACTTTGAAGCATCGTGGGTAGATGAGAAGATCAAATGCGATATGGTGCACTGCCAAAAGACGAAAAAAATATTCGGTGAGCACCTTGGAGCATTTTTCCTGTATGTTGAAAGCGTTTTTCAAAAATATACGTTGCGCCAGCTGATAGGAAGACTTCTGCGCGCTGCAAAGAGGCGTGCCATACGCATTAAGGATGCCTTGCCGTTTTATGTCGGGCTTTTGAAGCTCGGTGCTGTGCGAAAAGGAAAAAATACCGAGGTGGTTTTAGATACATCGCTTGAAAGCGATAACTCCGGCGACTATATAATCATGGAAAGATGCACGGCTTACCTGAACGGAGCTGACCGGATGCCCCACGTACCCACACACGTTTTTCCGACTGAAGAGGAACGAACGCTTTTGCGTCAGGCATCCGAAAAGCTACTTTGCGGAACAAACATACTGTCGGGATATATCAGAAGCTATGGATTGTGGAAGCTGAATTCCGAGGTGTCCTGCTATCGCAATACGAGACTTTTCGGAGTCGGATTTAATTCCAAAAGCGAAAGCTTTGATTTTTATACAAAGCACCTCATGAGAGCGATGCTGTGCAAAAACGGATATCATTCGGTGAGAGACAGCTTCTCGGAAAAAATGCTGAAAAAAATGGGTGTCGAAAATGTGCTTAACACGGGCTGTCCCACGATGTGGTGCCTTACGCCCGCGCACTGCGCGGCGTTGCCGAGGACGAAAGGAAATAATGTCGTCTGTACCGTGACCGATTACTGCCGTGACGAAAAGCGCGATGCGGATATGCTCTCTATTCTTGCTGAAAGCTATGATAAGGTTTATCTCTGGCTTCAGGGACGGGGAGACAGGGAATATGTTGAGAGCCTTGGCTTTGTCGATAAGGTCATGTTCGTTGACTCGTCACTCGATGAATACAAAAAGCTCCTTCAAGAGCATGACCTTGACTATGTCGGAACACGCCTTCACGCGGGCATCTATGCTCTTTCAAAGGGTCACCGCGCACTTGTGATATCAGTTGACAATCGTGCCGAATGCATCTCTGCTGACACAGGCTTGCCGACGCTTTCGCGTGATGCTGTCACCGATTTGCTGCGAGAAAAAATATACGGCGAAATAATTACAGAGCTCGCGTTGCCGTGGGACAATATTAAGAGGTTCCTTGACGGGCTCGACTACGGAAGAGGATAATCAATGAAAGCCAAAAAGTACCTTGTAAGGCTGTATGATAGTATTTACAGCACCGGTCCTGTAATGGGCACCTTGTACCGTTTCAAAAACCGACACAGCAGACTGAGTATAATGAATTCCGACAAAACGCTCGATTTCATAATCAAAAATGAAGTCTCGGTTTCGCGTTTCGGCGAGGGTGAGCTCGAGCTGATATTGCAGGAGGACCGCGATTTGGGCTTCCAAAAGCATGACAGTGAGCTTTCAAAACGGCTTGAAGAGGTGCTTTTGAAAAAAATGGAAATTGCTTGATCTGTCTTCCTTATGCTTTCAATTCGATATACGGAAGAACGAAGCATTCACGCCTGTTTTGGTATAGCTGGGGAAGAGGCGATGACAAGTACAAGCTTACGTTTGATATGATCAATGCTTCTCGGACAGACGGACGGGTATTCGGAGATACGCAGATCACCAGACCGTATATAGCATACAAAAATGCGTCACGCCATGCGAAGCGTATTTTTGCAAAGCTCAAGCTCTTGTGGCAGGATAAGGATTTGCTGTTCGTGGAGGGAGAGCAGACGCGCCTTGGCGTTGGGAATGACCTATTTGCCAATGCGCGCTCGATAAAACGTATAATAGCCCCTGCGACAAATGCCTTTTCTTCGTATGACAAAATCCTCGAAGAAGTAAAAAATCTATGGAACGGCGAGCTTGCTTTACTAGCTCTCGGTCCGTGTGCCACCGTGCTTGCTTCGGATTTGTCAGAGGCGGGAATACGTGCAATCGATGTCGGTCACGTGGATATTGAATATGAGTGGTTTTTGTCCGGTGCGAGAGGACATGACAAGATCGACGGAAAATTCACAAACGAAGCTGACGGTGGAAACGTTGTGGCTGAAAGCTTAGATGAAGAATACCTAAAGCAAATTATTTCGCGTGTGTGACTTTGATTTGAGATTGCTTGATAAATGAGAAAAATGCTGTTGAGCCGAGCATAAAACGGCGTCTGAAACGGAGCTTTTCATGAATAGCAAAACCAGAACACAATATTCTATATTAAATATAATGACCGGTATAGGCGGATTTGTTCTAAATACAATACTCGGCTTTGTTTGCCGAATTATATTCGTTCGATGCCTGTCGGCGGATTATCTCGGCGTAAACGGACTTTTTACAAATATATTGTCCATGCTTTCACTCGCCGAGCTCGGCGTCGGAAGTGCCATAGTATTCGCGCTATACAAGCCGCTCGCCGAAAACGACGAGGAAAAGATCGCGTCGCTGATGAAGCTGTATTCAAAGGCATATAGGGCTATCGGTACGCTGATAGCGGCGGTAGGTCTTCTCCTTATGCCGTTTATAGGTCTTATTGTCAAAGAACAGCCGAATATCAGCGAAAGCATATACCTGCTTTATGTAATTAACCTTTTCAATACAGCAAGCAGCTATTTCTTCAGCTACAGAATATCGCTTCTTGTTGCCGCACAGAGAAACTACATAGTAAGCGGAATAAGCTACATTGTGACAATAATTCAAAGCGGCATTCAGATGGTATTCCTGCTCGTGTTTCGAAATTATGTCGGTTATTTGCTCATACAAACGGTAGGAACGCTCATATATAATCTGATAGTAACAAGGGTGGCGGTAAAGCAGTTTCCGTTTATCGGTAATAAAGCCGTAAAGCCTCTTGAAAAAGAGGAAAAGCGCAAGCTGTTTTCAAACGTTCGTGATCTCATGTTTTATAAGCTTTCCGGAGCCTTGGTGAATTGCACGGACAATATTCTGATTACATTTTTTAACGGACTTGCCACAACCGGAATTGCCTCGAATTACACACTTCTTGTGAATACGCTGAATTCGATATTAAATCAGATATTCAGCGGGCTTACGGCAAGCATAGGCAATCACAATGCAAGCGAGTCAACCGAAAAGCAGTATGAAATGTTCAGCTTTTTGAATATGATGAATTTTTGGTTTTTCGGTTGGGCGGCTCTCGGTATCTTTTTTTGCTCATCGGATCTTGTGAGACTTCTTTTCGGAGAGAGCTATGTCTTGGCGGCAGAGATACCGTTTATTATGGCACTGAATTTTTACACGTTTGGCGTAGTCAGTGTGATCGGAACATATAAAGATACGCTCGGATTGTTCCACTACGGCAGATATATACAGCTCATCACCGGAATGCTAAACATAGTGCTCTCAATAGTTTTGGGCAAAATCTGGGGCGTATTCGGAATCTTTGCGGCAACGGTGATATCGCGCATGTGTACTCACCTTTGGTATACACCGTATGCGGTGTTCCGCTACGGATTCAAGAAAAGTGTCGTCTCATATTGGAGGCGATACGCCTTCTATTTGTTGCTTCTCTGTTTTGCGGGAGCTATATGCTGTATTTTGTTTGGCATTATTCCTGCGGAGGGAATAGGCTGGGTTTTGCTGAAAATATTTGTATGTAGCCTTACTGCGAATGCAGTATTTATTCTCGGACTTCACAGAACCGACGAATTCGCAAAGCTAAAGATATTTGTTGCTTCGCTGCTTAAAAGACATGCGCGAGGATAAAGAGCTTGAAAAGACACACACTACCCCATAAATCCACACACGGAGGCGGAAGATGACACAGGATAAACAGCTGCTTTTGCGGGCGCTTGCGGCGGGGGCTGTCGGGCGGCGGTGCTCGGTCGACGCGCTGTCCGACGACGACGCGCGAGACGTGCTGACGCTTGCCTCGCAGCATAAGGTTCTGCCTCTTGTTTTCGACGCGCTGTGCGGCTCGCTATCGGGCGCAGCGGTCGACTCCGCGCGTCCGCTCGTTCGAAGTCAGGTGATCGAGCAGACCGTGAAAACGGAGGAATTTCTTCGCCTTTACGGGCGCCTTGCGGGCGCGGGTGTTCGCGCAGTCGTCGTTAAGGGACTTGCGCTTCGCACACTTTATGCGAACGGCGATATGCGTCCGTCTGCCGACGAGGATATTCTCGTCGCCGTCGACTCGCTTGCTGCCTGCCGCGAGGTGCTGCTGTCCGCGAGCTTCACAACGCACGACAGCGCCGACGCCTTCGAGCAGACCTTTACCTCCGACGTGAGCACGCTTCGTATCGAGCTTCACACGTCCCTGTTCGAGCCGAGCTCGCCCGCCTTCGCACACTTCAACGAATTTTTCGCCCGTGCTGCGGAGCACGCACAGCCGCTCGACGTCGGCGGGCGCGAAATATACACCCTCGAGCCGACGGAGCACCTATTGTACCTTGTGCTCCACGCCTACAAGCACTTCGCGCACAGCGGCTTCGGAATACGCCAGGTCTGCGACCTCGCGCGCGAGGCTTCTGCCTTCGACGGGCAGATAGACGTCCCGCGCTTCGCGGAAGGCTGCCGCCGCGCCGACGCCTCACGCTTTGCCGCCGCGCTGTTTGCGCTTGCCGAGGAGCATCTTGAGCTGCCGCGCGAAATTGCCGTCCGCTTCACCGACGCGCTCGGCGAGCGACCGCAGACAGAGCCACTTCTTTCGGATATTCTCGACTCGGGCGTGTACGGCAGCGCGGAGAGAAGCCGCGTCCACAGCGCGGGAATAACTCTCGGCGCGCTCGAGGCGCAGAACGGCGGAAAAAGCCGCGCCGGCTCGCGACTTCGCGTTATCTTCCCGTCCCTCGGGCAGATGCGCGCGAAATATCCGTATCTTACAAGGCATCCGTATCTGCTTCCGACGGCGTACGGCGCGAGAATATTTTCGTACCTGCGCCGCCACGGAAGAAACCCGACACGTGCCGCGCACATCGGCGGGCAGCGGCTCACCCTTCTGCGCGAGTACGGCATTATAAAGGAGAGAGAACAGTGAAAGAAACAAAACAGCGAAGGCTGCTCCTCGTCGCGAACGTGTCGAAGGAGCACATACGGAAGTTTCACATCCCCTTCATTAAATATATGCGCTCCCGCTCGTGGCGTGTGGAGGTCGCGTGCCGACTCGACGAGCCGATACCCGAATGCGACCGCGCCTTCGACCTGCCGTGCGACCGCAATCCCTTTCGCGGCAAGACCTTCCGCAGCGCACGCCTCCTTCGCGACATTATCGAGCACGGCGAATACGACGTTGTCGTGTGCAATACGCTCGTCGGCTCCATAATTACGCGAATAGCGCGCCGAAGGCTGGGACGCACGCTCCCGACGCCTCCGCCTATCGTGTATATCAATCACGGACTTCATTATTTCGCGGGCGCGCCGCTCCACCGCTGGCTGCTCGGCTTTCCGACCGAGCGCGCACTCGTGCCGTTCTGTGACGTGCTCATTACGATCAACGACGCCGATTACGAAATGGCGCGCCGCACGCTGCATCCGCGTCGCCTCGAAAAGCTGAACGGCATCGGCGTCGACCTTGAGCGCTTCAGCTCGCACAGGCTTGGCGAGAGCGAGAAGCGTGAGCTTCGACACGAGCTCGGCATACCCGAGACAGGCACCGTTATCGCCTACACCGCGGAGCTTAACCGAAATAAGAATCAGCAGCTGCTCCTGCGCGCGATGAAGCAGCTTATCACCGACGTGCCGAACGCGCGGCTGCTGCTTATCGGACCGGAGCACGACGGCGGAAGAACACGCCGCCTCGCGGAAAAGCTCGGGCTGACGCACTGCGTCATCTTCGCGGGCTGGCGCTCGGACGTACCCGCGCTGCTTGCGGCGTCCGACCTCTACGCCGCCTCGAGCCTGTCGGAGGGACTCCCGATTAACGTCCTTGAAGCCATGGCAAGCTCGCTGCCCGTGGTCGCCGCGCGAAATCGCGGTCATGCGCAGCTGATATGCGACGGAGTGAACGGATATCTCACCGAGAAGAACGACGCGTCGGCGATGGCGCGATGCCTTCGCGAGCTGTGCGTGTCACCGGACAGGCGCGCGGAATTTGCCGAGGCGGCACGTCGTGACGCGGAGAAATACTCCGTTTCGGCGGTGCTCGCCGAGGAGGAGAGGATAATCACCTCGGCGGCTGACGCGGCGCGTTAGGCACAACGATTTTTTTGTTGATAATTCCCCTCATTTTTTCCTGTTTTTTTATTGACACAGGGGCGACTTTGCGATATAATATATCCGTATAAATACATAAACTGAGCTACTGCTCGGAAATTTAACAAGTAATTCAAAAAGCGCAGCGGAGCTTTTGCGTCGGACAAATTCTGCGACTGTTCGGCATGCCGCGAGTGCTTTTTCGGGAGGTATAAGATGAGAAGAAATGCGACCAAGCTCTTTGCGCTGCTCATGACGCTGTGCATGCTCGTCGGCGTGCTGCCGATGCAGCTGCTCGCGGCTGAGCTCACCGCGACACAGTCGGACGTCACCTACGTCCTCGCTGCAAGCGATTTTCAGGCTGAAAGCGGTCATTCGGAAGGGCAGACGATAGTCAGCAATATCCTGACACAGGTCAAGAAGGATTACGCCGAAATGGACGGCTTCCTGTTCGCGGGAGATTACGACTATAAGATGACCGTCTATGGTGATTCCTCGGTAAAGTCTGACACCGAGGGCGGTAAGGCTAAGCTCCGGCAGACCGTTCAGGGCGTTTACGGTACATCCATGGACGAGGTCTATGTTCAGGGCAACCATGATAACGACAGCATGGCGGGCTCGATCTGCTCTCCGAGCGGTGCAAATGACCCCGACAGCGGCGCATACGGTGTTTTCGTTATCAACGAGAAGGACTACATGTGGTCTACCCAGAAAAATGAAGAGTCGACCGTCAAGGCGACCGCGGCAAATCTGGAGTCCTACCTCGACGCGAAGCTTGAGGAGGGCTATTCGAAGCCTATCTTCGTCATGTCTCATCTGCCTCTCCACTACAGCATGAGAACGCGTAAGGATAGCGACGGAATGTATGCAAACTACATCTTCGACGTGCTGAACGACGCGGGTCTTAAGGGACTGAACATCATCTTCCTGTTCGGTCACAACCACTCGCACGGCTGGGACGACTACCTCGGCGGCTCGTCTATCTTCCTTACCAAGGATGATAAGATCAACATCGCGCAGGCAAGCCGGACCGATTTTAAGGAAGAAACACTTTACTTCACATACATGAACGCGGGCTATGTCGGCTACTACGGCGAGACCGGCAGCGGCGTGGATTCCACGCTTACCATGACGACCTTCGCCATTTCGGATGACGAGGTCGAGATCAGACGCTACGACGCAAACGGCAAGCATCTCCTTGAATCGGCAGGCGCTTACGGCTGCGGCTACGGACTGAAGAACTCTGGCGACAACTACTCGGAGGAATATGACGAGAAGGCAAAGAACTATTATCCTGCCGACACCTCGACGACGGCTTCACCCGCGACTGTAGCTCTCGTTAAGCTCGGCGGTATCACGAACGGCGGCAATCCCGGCTTGCCCGACCTCGGCGGCAGCGCAGGCGGCTCGATGGTTACAACCACCGGTAACGTTTGGGTGACGGTAAAGGATAAGGTTACTCAGACGAAGTATGTATACGAGCCTGTAACGTCGATAAATGCAGGGGACTCCTACGTTATCCTCTCGGGCAGCGAGACTGTCGCGCTGAAGAATAACAACGGAAGCTTCGCCGACGTTACAAGCGGGCTTGAGATAAAGGATAGCAAGCTTTATTCCGATACTGAGCTTGATTTGTGGACGTTCAGTGGTAGCAGCAGCGGCACAGTCAAGAACGGCAACCATTATCTCCGATGCAGTAGCAGTACTTTTAAATTAGACAGCAAAAGTACATCGCTGAGTTTTTCAAAAACTACTTATAACAATTCTAACGAATATCGTATTGCATATAAGTTAAGTTCTAGAAGAACGAATTACTTCGGCTACAAAAATTCATCATGGTCCAACAATAATGAAAACGATTCCACGGTAACCGTCCGTCTCTACAAATACAGCACAACCGAAACAACTATACTCTCCCCCGCCGAATACGCGATAGCGGAAGGCAAGCTTGAGTATACGCTCACGCGCGGCGCGACTGGAGACGACGCAATAGCCGCAGTAAAGAACGGCATTTCGGTTTACAGCTCGACCAACGAAAAGGCGACGAAGACTCCCGTTCCCGACAGTGAGGTCACCTTTACGCTCGCCGAGAACTTCAACGGCGACATCGCGGGCGAGTACGCGGTTACCGTTTCCTACGGCGGCAAGACGCTTGCCGTAGCGAAGGTCGTTATCCCCGAGCGCGACATCTCCTCCGTTCAGCTTATCAATCTCGAGGGCACGGTGCAGCGCGGCGCGGCAGCCTCTACGAGCACCGGAGCGAAGCTTCGCGTGACCTACGACGACGGTGGTGACCCCGACTACATCGCGGTCACGGTCGACATGCTCAGAAATTCAAACGACGACATGCCCTCCACAGAGAGCATCGCGACCCTTGAGAATCTGACTGTCCTCTACCGCGACAAGAAGGCGGAAGACAGCTTCACACTCTACGTCGTCGGCAAGCTCGGCAATAATTACCCCGAGTACCCGAACGAGGGCGCGGTCAAGGTAAACAAGACCGCAACCGGCCAGCAGTTCACCTCCACAGGCGTAGCCAAGGTAGAGCTCTCCGCCTCCGGAATCCCCACCAAAAAGGGCGCAGACGTTATCGTTATGCTTGACCTGTCAAGCTCGATGTACACCAACAGCGTAAACGGTAAAAGACGTGTTGAAATACTCGAAGCATCGCTTCAGAATATGATTGAAGATTTTAAGACTCCTAATGAAGACGGCTCAATACCGGATATTCGCATAGCGGTCGCAGACTTCAACAGATATTACGGTTCGGACAGTCCGTACTATATCGAAGAAAAAGATAGAGTGATTACAAGTGGTGCCGATAGGCATATGGAGAGTAACGGAACACATGAAAATCTCATATATACAGGAACCGGAGATTTGACTGCCGGCGCGTTTGTCAATATTAAGGATGTAAACAAAACTGATTTTTCGAGCATAACAGGCAATACGCATAGCGGTACAAACTACGACTATGCGTTCGACACTGTATATCAGCTCGGCGAGGCAATAACCGAACAGAACGAGAAGGACGGCGCAACGCGCGACCTCTTCGTCGTCTTCATGTCCGACGGAGCTCCCTTCCAGTACAACTACTTTTCGTCTCACTCAAGTGTAAGCTCCTGGAACAATTGGCTCGACGGTACGATGAAAGAAGATATGTACGGCGCTGGTGCACGCAAAGATTACTACAATACCGACGGTAAGCACTGGATGGCTGAGGCTATCAAGGGCGACACCGATACCATGTACCCCGTTATCCGCAAGAACGATGACCGCGACACAGACGGTAACAACTGGATTGAGGTAAACGGTCTCGGTGCGAAGATGTATTCCATCGGCTTCTGCCTTGCGATAGATGATACGATCACGCTCGAAGCGATGGACACCGTTATCCGAAACATCGCCTCGAGCAGCGAGTACTACTGGCGTGCGGATGACGCAGACGCGCTTGACACCGCGTTCACGGCTATCACGACGGATATCCTCTACGCGGCGCAGAATGCTCGCTTCGTCGACACGATGGGCGAACACTTCAAGCTTCAGACAGCGACCGTGGAGAAAGGCGCGTCCGGCAATACTCTGACAGACAGCATTGTCCCGACCATCGAGGTCATTTCCTACGACATCTACACGAGAAGCGACTATGAAAACTGCACCATCAGCGACGTGAACCTCATCGGCACACGTAAGGGTACCTTCACAGTCATCGAGAGGGTCACCTTCGACAAGGACGGCACGAAGGCGTACTCCGACCAGATAAACGGCGGGGTTCCCGATATCTACGGCACGGACGGTGTCATTCGCGCGAAGTACTTCTACTACAACACTAACTCCACCGCGGTTGCCATTGACGGCATCAGCATCCCGACTGGCACGACGGCTGGCAACCTTACAACAGGCTCGACGAACCTCCTCCCCGCTGAGACCTTCTACTGGAATCTCGGCACGGTCAAGTCGGCGGAGCTCGCACTCAGCTACTACGTTTACCTCGAGGGCTCCATGGAAGGCTCCTGTGCGTCCGGCTCCTACCCCACGAACACCGCGGCTGTTCTCTACTACGACAACTACCTCGAAAACCCCTGCAAGAAGGACACGGTCTCCCCTGTCATGCCCTGGGGTGAGGCACATGTACGCTACGCGTTCTACCTTGTCAACGGGGAAGGTGAGATCATAGTCAACCGTACCTCGGGCGAAACAGGCTCCTTTGCAAACAGGATAGCTGTCACGAACCCCGTAGTCGCCGAGACTATTAACTTAAACTCCGGCGACCACCTCGAGGCATCGCTCCTCGCGAAAAATTATCTCCCGACAGGCTACACGCTCTACGACAAAGACGCGAAGTACACCATCCACGTCAGCTCCGACGAGGGCTCGTATTGGGAGATTGATAGCAAACAGACGACTCAGTCGACCTACGTCACCGGCTACAACGGTAACGAGTTTACAAATGCAGCAGAGAGCAGCGGCGGCGAGCGCGACTATACGCACACCACCGTTTGGTTCGCGGTAGTATGGACTGTCGGCGCGATCGATGACACGGTAGTCGTCGACTTCGGTCTGCCTGTGAACATCAGTGTTCTCGACAACGATATGTTCGGCGATAACGGCAAGCTCAACGCTCTCGGTAAAAGCAAGCCCGACGGCGAATATTCCGCAACAAGCAACACCACCTTCAAGCCGCAGCTCGAAACCAAAAACGGCATGGCTGTCATAGCCGGCAGCAACGTTAAGTATCAGCTGACGAGCATGACCTGCGCCTCCACCGACACCTTCGCCTACGAGGTTGCCTACACCGGCGACAACAGTGTGAAGCAGTATTACTACGGCGAGGTCAATGTAGTCCCCGCAAGCACCGTATACTTCGAGGAGTCCTTCGTAACCTACACCGACAGCACCAACACGGACAGCGAGCTCGGCAAGTGGACTCAGGTCGGCGTAGCCGATACTCAGACAGGCGCTTCGCAGGACGAGGATCGCCCCGGCAAGTTCTCGATAAACGACGCTAACAACCTCTACGGCTACGACGCGACGTATTCTGCCTTCACCGAGTACAGCCTCGGCGGCGCGATGAAGGTAACCGTCGACGCTAACACCGGCAGCGGCAAGAACGCTCCGAAGGCAAGCTTTACCTTCACCGGAACAGGCTTTGACATCATTTCGCTGACAAACAGCGACTCCGGACTCATCACAGCAAGCGTCTACAAGAAGAATTCCGACGGCACAAGAACCTACAAGACGGGTCTCAGCGTCTGCAACTACTACGGCTACACCTACGATGAGACGAACGGTTGGGTCGCAACACCCGGCGAGGACTGCATCTGGCAGGTTCCCGTGCTCAAGTTCGATGGTCTTGAATACGCGACCTACGAGGTCGAGATCAAGGTGCTTTACTCTGAGACCTTTGACCTTACGGGCGATCATAGCTACAGCTTCTGGCTCGATGCTATCCGCATCTACGACCCCGTTGACACCGACAGCGACGAAACAGCCAAGGACGCATACATTGCGGACGGCGAGCTCGCTCCGAGCTACATCACGCTTCGCGACGTGCTTGTCAATGCGGGAAGCCTCGGCGAGATCACATCAGGCGACGAGACTAAGCCGGGCGTCGTATTCATCGACGGTAAGGCTGCGACTGACAAAATTGATGACTACAAGAACCCCGGTCCGAACAACGAGACCTACCTCGCATACGGTCAGGGCGTAGCATTTAAGCTTCACAGCACGACAGTTCCCGCGTCCGTACACCTCGGCGTTAAGCTTGCCAAGGGTACGAAGGCATCGGTCAACTACACTGTGGCAGGCTCCGACGGCAAGCTCACGACAAACAAGACACGTGAGTTCGCAACGGCGTCCGACATGTTCTATGACCTCGGTCAGTATCTCACGTGGTACGAGGATCCCGATAACGGCGGCTACACCACAGGCACGATAGTTCTCTCGAACGCGACAGACTCCGACGCTGTCATCTCGGTCACGAACATCAAGTACACCTTTGCAGAGACTGAGACAGCTGCAACTCTTGAGGCTGTCATCAACAGCGAGGTCGTATCCCGTGCTGTTTCCGTGATGAGCATGTACGCACCTGTTGATAACACAGACCCGTTCGTTCCCGAGACCCTTGAGAGCTTTTGGGCAGTCGGCAAGACCTCGGTGCTCACGGTCAAGACCTCGACGGACGTCGCACGTGTCACGGTCAACGGCACAGAGTTGAAGAGCGTGCTCGTTCCCTCCGTTTCCTTCAAGAACGGAAGACTTCGTATCACATGCCTCAGGGCATGGATCTACACCGCGCGTCTCGACGCAGATGAGCACAGCTTTGAGATCACGGCATACGACGAAAACGGCAAGGCAAGCCTCCCGATCGACGCAGATGTCGAGATCGCCGGCTTTGCCAAGTGAGACAAGAAAGGAAGTATTTGAATGAACACAGTAACAAAAAAGCCTTACGTTAAGGCAGATATAACCTTGGTCGATTTCTCACTTTCGTCAAGCATCGCGTCAAGCTGTACGCTTAGCGTGGACTCCGATAAAACCTATACCTTTAATGGCTTGGTTTACTTCACAAGCGAAATCGAAGCTTGCGAGGTCAAGCTCGGAAACAAAGACGAGGCAGGAATATGCTATCACGTGCCGACTGACGACACAAAGGTATTTGCTTCCTGACAGGCAACGCGGAAATGCCCGCCCGAAAGGGCGGGCATTTTTTCAAAGCATTGAGGAAAGACTATGACAAAAAAGAAAAAAATCATAATTACTGCGGCAGGTGTGCTCGTGCTCGCGGCGGCACTGATTGCAGCAGTGCTGCTCGCATCACGGAATAATAACGAAGGCAGCGGAGCCACCGACAGCATGCAGGGCGACACAGCACTCGAGAGTGTAGGCTCCGCCGACGCGACGGACAGCGCGGACATTACGACAGGCGAAGCGACCGAGATACCCGACGAAACAGCTCCCGAGACAGGCGAGGTGCCGGGTGCAGCGACGAGCGGCGAGGAGCAGACGGAGAACACGTCGTCTGCCGACGACCCGGACGCCGACGAAAAGGAGCTCTGGAGCAACGCCGACGGCAACATTAAGCTTGGACAGGGAATGGTTATAACCGCGCTGTCCTGCGTTGACGGCAGCTACGTCGAGGATGGCAGCGGTCGCGTGATGAAGAACGTCGTTACCGCGACGGTACGCAATATGAGTCCGCATACGCTTCAGTACGCGAGCTTCACCCTGTCCGACAGCAACGGAAGGTACTCCTTCGAGCTGTCTACGGTACCTGCGGGCGAGACAGTCCGCGTTATGGCAACGGGCGGCATGTCGCGCGTAAAGCCCTTCTCGGATGTAATTTCGACATTTGTCGCGCATGAGGTGTACTTCGACGAAGAGCCGACCTGCCTTGAGGACGTGCTTTCCTTCGAGGTGAAGAACGGCGAGATAATTGTCACGAACGTTTCGCATGAAGCGCTGACGCGTGACGTTTCGGTGTTCTTTAAGAATTACGCTGACGGCGTTTACAACGGCGGCATCACCTACCGCGCGAGAATCACGGACGGGCTCGAGCCCGGCGCGAGCGTGAGCCTGCGTGCCTCGCACGCTGTAGGCGGTGAGAGCGTTATAATGTTTGCACAGTATGACAGTTGACAAGCGCTACAGCTTCGGCGGCATCGTAATTCGCGTCGTGACGCCTGTGCCGCCGAAGGACAACCCGATTTTTCACTCCTTCGAGGCGACCGACGGCGCCGTGCCGGACCTGACATATGTCTTTCACGACAGGCAGCCGAATGGCAGGAGCTCAATTGAGCTGAGAAAAAACGGCGACGTGACCGACGTGCTGATGGATTGCGGATATATCCCGCAGAATTCGCTCGGCACACTGCTGACAGACGTCCGCGCGGCGCACCACGTGCTGTCGAAGGACGCATTCGTCCTGCATTCGTCGCACGTGCAGACGCCCCGTGGGGCGATACTGTTCTGTGCGCCGAGCGGCACGGGAAAATCAACGCAGGCGAGCTTTTGGAGGGCTGCCCGAGGAGCTGTCACCGTCAACGAGGACAGAGCTCTGATACGCCGCGTCGACGGCGATTATCTCGCGTGCGGCTGTTGGACGAAGGGAAGCGGCGAGTCCTGCCTTAACGTGACTGAGAGCATTCGTGCGCTCGTCTTACTTTCGCAGGCGAGCGAAAACCGCGTGCGCCAGCTGTCTCCGAATGAGGTGCTGCGCCGAGTTCTCCCCGAGTGCAGCTTTAACGAGAAGGACGCCGAGAGCAGCCGACGGATAATTGACCTCGTGTCGGGCATGATCGGCAGGGTGAAAATAGCGGAGCTCGCGTGCGTTAATAACATAAGCTCGGTCGATGAGCTTGAGAGGTATATATGATTCGAAGAGATATGATATACAGCGACGGCGAGCCTGTCTGGAGCAAATATTTCCACACAAAGAGCGCCTCGCGCGCCATCCCGACCGCAGGAATATTCGAGCTCACCGAAAGATGTAATTTTTCGTGTAGGATGTGCTACGTTCACCGCACGTCGCGCGCGGACAGCCTTTCGGCGGCTGACTGGATAAGGCTCGGTGAGGAGGCTTCGCGCTGCGGCATGGTATTTCTCCTGCTGACGGGCGGCGAGCCGCTGATACGCGATGACTTCGCCGAAATATATTCGTCGCTGCGCCGCCTCGGACTGCTCGTTTCTGTTAATACTAACGGGTATCTGATAGACGATGCAATACTTGAGCTGTTCCGCAGGGAGCCGCCGCTGCGGCTGAATATTACGCTCTACGGCACCTCGGAGGATACGTATTTCCGCCTGTGCGGCGTCCGCGGCTTTGAGCGCGTGCGCGAGAATATCAGGCGCCTGCGTGAGGTGGGAGTTCAGGTAAGGCTGAACGGCTCGCTGACGCCGTATAATTCCGACGATATTCCCGGGCTGTACCGAATAGCGGAGCAGCTTGGAGTCACGCTGAAGGCGACGTCGTACATGTTCCCGCCTGTGCGGGTAAATTGCGAGGGCTACGGAGAGGCGCCGCACCGCTTTTCACCCGAGCGTGCGGCTGAGATACAGCTGTTGTGCCGCGAGCAGTACCTTACAGCCGAGCAGCTTTCAAGCTCGAGTGTAATCCCGAGCGAGCTTGACGACTGCACCGACGGCTCGGGAGATAAGATCCGCTGCCGCGCCGGGCAGAGCTCGTTCTGGATAACGCACGACGGAAGAATGCTTCCGTGCGGAATGTTCCCGTGGGACGGCTTTTCCGTTCGTGAGCTGGGCTTTGAGAGCGCGTGGAGGGCAGTTCATGAGTCGTGCGACAGCATCAGAATGCCGCCGAAATGCGCCTCCTGCTCGCTGAAGGACAGATGCACGGCGTGTGCCGCAGGCTGCATTGCCGAGACGGGAGCGACCGACCGCGTCCCCGAATATATTTGTCGCATGACAAAGACGCTCGAGCACCTCACCGCCGAAAAATACCCGCCCGCCGAAAAAAATGAAGCCCCCGGCGACAAGGCATAAGAAAGATCCCGCAGTCAAAAAACGGCTGCGGGAATTTTTTTGATGGAATGGCAGAGCAGCTACAGTAATTGCGGAATACAAAGACTTTTCAACAGAAGCTGTGGAAAAAACCGCGCAGGCGGAGTAAAATGGAGAAATCGGGCGGCACCAACGGACGTTCGCCTTGGCGATGACACAAAAAAATCACTGCACGGCGGCAGTGATTTTTTCATGCTTATGCTCACTCCGGAAGCTTCATGTAGCCGTCCTTGACGACTCCTGTCTTGCGGAGGATTTCGTTGAATATAAGCGAGAGAACTGCGGGAAGGATGAAGCAGATGAGGAAAAGTCCAACCCAGTTGAGTGCCGTTACCTCGTAGGGATATGCGTTCTCGGGGGAGAGCCAGCCGAGGATAAGACCGATAGGACCGAGCAGACCGCACGTTCCCATTCCGGAGTTTATCGCAGCACCGTACATCTTAAGGTCAAACACGCATACCGCGAGGGGGCCTGTGACAGCGGACGCGAGTGTCGGCGCTATCCATATCTGCGGATGACGGATAATATTCGGCATTTGAAGCATGCTCGTACCGATTCCCTGCGAGAGCAGTCCGCCGACGCCGTTTTCACGGAAGCTGATTACCGCAAAGCCGACCATCTGAGCACAGCAGCCCGCAACAGCCGCAGCACCCGCGATAGCAAGTCCCTCGGACGCGCCGACAGCCGCAGCGCTTCCCGTGAGGACGAGTCCCGCACATATTGCCGCGCTCGAGATCGGGAGCGTCAGGCAGATGCCGATAACGACTGAGACGAGAATTCCCATTACAAACGGAGTCTGGAGGGAAGCCCAGCCGATGAAGTCACTGATGTGACCGACGAGCGTTCCAATATAGGGCGCAATAAGAAGCGACAGACCGCCGCCGACGAATATCGTAACAAAGGGAGTGACGATGATGTCGACCTTCGTCTTCTTAGAGA
>CAYNHY010000017.1:0-19745 GCA_964397225.1 uncultured Ruminococcus sp. | reverse complement strand
GTCGTATGCACTCCGACGCGCAGTTCGCAGGCTCGTCCTCCGTTCCCGCGCACGTTGAGATGATGGGACTTATCGGTATGGGTAACAACCCGATGGTTGGTGCAACAGTTGCTTGCGCCGTTGCTGTCGAAGAGGCTACCAAGTAATCTGTAGATTGCTACGCATACAATGAATTGTGATATCGGGCAAGCAGTGCCGCTTCGGCGCAGCTTGCCCGATGTTTTTGCTTTTTTTGGCAAATCAAGGTTGAATGTGCTCGTTGTTTGTGCTATAATAGCATTACCAAAGAGCTGGAAGTCTAAAAACAAAGCCCATGGCACATCCTGCTTGAAAACCAAAGCTCAATATGGTAAAATAAAGCCGTAGTGCTGCGCTTTGCGTATGCTTGCGACATGTGAGATATTATAATACAGAGGAGAAATATTATGTACTGTCCGAACTGCGGACGAGCTGTCCGCGATAATGAGAATTTTTGCATCGGCTGCGGTGCGCCGCTTGCGGCGTCACGTCCGGACGACGGTGACACGGAGCTGTGCTATGCAATTGCGGGAGGAATTCTTCCGTTGCTCGGCTTTGTGCTTTATTTCGTATACGAAGCAAAGCGCCCGCGACGCGCCAAGGCGGCTCTTAAGGGTGCGCTCATCGGCTTCGGTATCCGTGTTGCACTGTCACTTATAGCAAGAATCATGAATTTCATGCTCGGACTGCTCTCGCTCGGCTCCCTTTTCAGCCTTGCGATGTGGTGAGCGCGCCTTTATAAAAAGCTCCCGCCGGGGCTTTTTTTCATTTTCCTAATGTATAGTGCATATTTGCCTATTCCATTGACAAATACGGAAAAAGGATGTATAATTATAAAGGTGCAATATGTCCGCACCCGATTTGCGTTATTATAAGACACATCTCTATCATAAATATAAAAGGAAGGCTTGCGGCTATGACCCAATTCGAAACCAATAAGAACGACAGACGTGACCGTGTATTTCAGATGCTTTTTTCCCTTGACTTCAATAAGGAACGCTCGCAGGACGAGACATTCCTTTCGTTTTTCGACGAGGGTGACAGCGTGCCGAGCGACGGCTACATACGCTCGACCTTTAACGGAGCGCATGACTTCGCTCCCGAGGCTGATGCCATGATCGAGAAGGATTCGAAGAACTGGAGCATTTCGAGAATGTCCTCAGTTACACGCACGGTTCTCAGGCTCTCCATATATGAGCTCCTGTGTACGCCTCTGCCGCCTAGAGTGGCGATCAGTGAGGGCGTTGAGCTTGCAAAGAAATACGGTGACGAGAACGAGCCTGCTTTCGTTAACGGCATCCTCAACAGGATCGCAAAGGAAAACGGAAAGATCTGACAGCATCATGAAGGATCTGTTTTTAGGCTTCGATACCAGCAATTACACCACCTCTGCGGCGCTGTGCGACGGAGAGGGAAGTGTGATATGCAATTTCAAGTGTCCGCTGCCGGTCGGCGAGGGCGAACGGGGTCTGCGTCAGAGTGAGGCGGTCTTTGCCCATGTGAAGAATGCGCCGGAAATCGCGAGACGACTCGGCGAAACTCTGCCGCGTCTGAGGGACGAGGGCTACGTTTTGCGCGCAGGCGCAGTTTCCGCCGCTCCGAGAAGCGTTGAGGGCTCATATATGCCGTGCTTTCTTGTCGGACGCGCGATTGCGGAGAACGTGTGCGCCGTGCTCGGCGTCCCGCTGTACGAAAGCTCGCATCAGAACGGTCATATTATGGCAGCGGCTGCATCCGCATGCAGAAATGCGAAGCTGCCCCTTGACAGCATAATATCAAAGGAGCATATTGCGCTCCACGTTTCGGGAGGCACGACAGAGCTGCTTTATGTGCGTCCCGACAGCGAAAAAATATTCGCCGTTGAGCACATAGGCGGAAGCGCCGATGCGAACGCGGGGCAGATAATCGACAGGATAGGCGTTCGTATGGGCTATCGCTTTCCGTGCGGTGCCATGCTTGACAGCACGGCGCTCGAATATGAGAAGCGTATCTCTGTCGGCAAGCTTCCCGTAAATGAGCTTACGTTCAATCTTTCGGGACTTGAAAACAAGGCGGCAGCCATGCTTGAACGCGGGGAGAGAGCGGCGTATGTTTCCGCATACGTGCTTACGTACATTGCCCGCTCACTTGAAACCATCGTCAAAAACGCATATGAGCGCTGCGGAAGGCTTCCCACGGTATTCGCGGGAGGCGTTATGAGCTCGCGCTATATCCGCCGCCTTATAGGTGGCATGGGATATTTCGCGGACGCGGAATTTTCCTCCGATAATGCTGCGGGCATAGCTCTTATTGCCGCACGCCTTTACAGCGATGCGTGAGGATATACCCGATGATGAATGAAAATACAAGTACCGCGTTAAGCGTAACGGAGCTTAACGAATATATTAAAAAGGTGCTCGACGGCGACAGAACTCTCTCGGCGGTCACCGTCAAGGGCGAAATATCGAATTTTAAGTGTCACTCGACAGGGCATCTCTATTTTTCGCTCAAGGATGAGGGCGGAGTCCTTCGCGCTGTAATGTTTCGCGCAAGCGCCTCGCGCCTTCCGTTTGCTCCCGAAAATGGAATGAAGGTCACAGCCCGCGGGCGTGTTTCCTCCTTTGTTCGTGACGGGCAGTATCAGCTGTACGCAGAATCGATGGAGCCCGACGGCGTCGGTGCGCTGTACATTGCCTTTGAGCAGTTGAAGCGACGCCTTGCGACGGAGGGGCTTTTCGCTACGGAAAGAAAGAAGCCGCTGCCGAAAATACCGTCTCGCATCGGGATCATAACCTCGCCGACGGGCGCGGCTATTCGCGACATGATTAACGTTACGGGAAGACGCTTCCCGTATGCCAAGGTGATACTTTATCCGTCGCTCGTTCAGGGACCCGACGCTCCCGCAGAGCTTATCGCGGGAGTCGAATATTTCAACAAAAGCGAGGGCGCCGACGTTATAATTATCGGACGCGGCGGCGGCTCGATAGAGGATCTTTGGGCATTTAACGATGAGCGGCTTGCGCGTGCCGTTGCTGCCTCGCGAATCCCGGTGATTTCCGCGGTCGGACATGAGACCGATTTCACGATTTGCGACTTTGTCGCGGATAGACGCGCGCCGACGCCCTCTGCTGCGGCAGAGCTTGCGGTTCCGGATACGCGCGAGCTGAAGACAAAATTTATCAATGTAATCAAGCATGAGGCGGCGTCGGTCGAAAAAATTGTTTCGCGCAGGCGCGAGCGGCTGTCGTTTCTTTCGGCGTCGCGTGCCCTGAGTGCCCCGAAAACGATGATAGACGACAGACGAATGGCTGCCGTTATGCTCGCAGAGAGACTCAGCGCAGCCGAGCAGAGTGAGATAAGCCGCGCGAAGCTCCGGCTCGGAATTACAGTCGGAAAGCTTGATGCGCTCGATCCGCTTGCGGTAATATCACGCGGCTACAGCGCCGTTTATTCCGAGGACGGTCAGCTTGTCGGTTCGGTTGTGGGTCTGAGTGTCGGTGAGCATATCGAAGTGAAAATGTCGGACGGCACGGCGAGCGCGGTGATTGAAAGCATAAATATTGACAATTAACGGAGAATATCATGACAAAAGAAGAGATAGCAAAGCTCTCGTTCGAGGAGGCAATGACGCGCCTTGAGGAAAGCGTTCGCCTGCTTGAAGCGGGAAATGTTCCGCTCGACCGCTCTCTTGAGCTGTTCGAGGAGGGAATCGCGCTCGTTAAGCTGTGCAACGGCAAGCTTGACGCGGCGGAGCAGAAGGTTGTGAAGCTTCGTCTCGGACCTGACGGCTCGGTCGACGAGGAAGAAATGAACTGACGGAGGAGACTTTCGGTGAGTATTGATGTTTTAAGCCGGCTGCACTCTGCGGCACAAGCCGTGGAGAAGGCGCTTTGCGAATATTTTAAGGATTCACACGGTGAGCTTTCCGATGCGATGCAGTATTCTCTGCTCGGCGGCGGAAAGCGCATTCGTGCCTATCTGACGCTGACCTTTGCCGAAATGTTCGGCGCCGATAAGGAGGCGGCAATGCCATATGCATGCGCGATAGAGGCGGTGCATGCATATTCGCTTATACATGATGATCTTCCCGCGATGGACAACGACGATTTCCGCCGAGGAAAGCCTTCCTGCCATAAGAAATACGGAGAGGCGTGCGCTCTGCTTGCGGGAGATTCGCTTCTTACGCTTGCATTTGAGCTTTGCGCTTCAAATACACATGTGTCGGATCGCTCGGTAAGGCTTGCGGTCGCGTCCACAGCGCACCTTGCGGGCTATCTCGGAATGTGCGGCGGTCAGCAGATCGACCTTTCGGACAGCGTGAGCAGCTTTGAACAGCTGTGTCACCTTCATTCGCTGAAGACGGCGGCGCTCATTAAGGCTTCATGTCTGCTTGGCGTTTATGCAGCCTGCGACGACCCCGACGAGAAAACGCTGAGGGCCGTCAGCGAATACGCCGAGGGGCTCGGACTCGCGTTCCAGATACACGACGATATTTTGGATGTCGTAGGAGACAGTGCCGCTCTCGGTAAGCCTGTCGGAAGCGATGCCGCCAACGACAAAAAGACGGCAGTGTCGTACATGACGCTTGAAGAAGCCGTACTCCGCGAGCGGGAAGCAACCTGCCGCGCGACCGACGCGCTGTCCTGTCTTCCGAATTCGGAGCCCGCGAGAGCTCTTGCGGAATGGCTGATGTCGCGGAATAACTGAGAGATGAGACTTGATTTGTATATTGCCGAGGAGCGGAAAATGTCCCGAAGCCGTGCCAAGGCTCTCATCGAGCAGGGCTGTGTTCGTCTTGACGGAAGATGCATAACAAAGCCTGCCTTCGATATTGAAGACGGAGCTGTGCCTGCGCTCGAGATCGACAATGGTGCATTGCCCTACGTCAGCAGAGGCGGGCTTAAGCTTCGCGGTGCGCTTGAGTGCTTCTGCGTGTCGCCGAAGGGGCGCGTGTGCGCCGATATCGGAGCGTCAACAGGTGGCTTTACCGACTGCCTTTTGCAAAACGGCGCACGGCGTGTTTATGCCGTAGATTCGGGAAGCGAGCAGCTTGCCGAAGTGCTGAGACGCGATGAGCGTGTCGTTTCGCTTGAGCATTTTAATGCCCGAGAGCTGACAGGGGATACCTTCGGTGAGCTATGCTCGCTCGCGGTTGCCGACCTTTCGTTTATTTCGCAGACGCTCGTCCTCGGTGCTGTTTCCTCGGTGCTGTGCGACGGCGGCGAATACATTGGTCTTATCAAGCCGCAGTTCGAGTGCGGCAGGGAAGCCGTCGGTAAAGGAGGACTTGTCAAAGGTGCGGCGCACCACTTGTATGCCGTGGAGAAGGTTATTACCGCGGCAATTGAGTGCGGTATGAGCGTTAAGGCAGTTGCCGATTCACCCATCCTCGGCGGCGACGGAAACCGTGAATTTCTGCTTTATGCGGAAAAGACATCGGGAACTGCCGTCTGCGAGCCGAGTCGAGCCGAGCTTATCGGTCTTACTCGAAGAAGATAATTATTTCAACCTCGGAGCCTTAGTATGCATGAGATAAAAAACGTACTTCTCATCGTAAATTTCGATAAAAATGTACCAGGAGATTACATCAGTGCGCTGTGCGAAAGACTGCGCTCGGCGTCTGCCGAGGTATTCGTGACTTCCGATACTGCGGCACGCCTGTCAGTGCTTTGTCCGAGCCTTGCGCTTTCCGTGACGGCACTTGACAGCTCGCTTGAGAGAATTGATGTTGCGATAGTTCTCGGCGGCGACGGCTCGATAATCCGTGCCGCGCGTCAGATCGGCTCTTACGGCGTGCCGCTGCTCGGAATAAATTTCGGTCATGTCGGCTTTCTTGCCGATATTGAGGCGACGGACACGGAGCGTATCGGAAGACTTCTGGACGGGGATTTCACAGTCGAGCAGCGCATGATGCTGAGTGGACGCATAATCCACACCGACGGAGGCGTGACCTACATGCCTCCGGCACTTAACGATATTGTGCTTTCAAACGGTCCGGTCGCACGTCTTTTGACCTTCGATATCCTCTGCGACGGCGTTGTAATACAGCACAGCAGAGCGGACGGCCTTATAATTGCGACCCCGACCGGCTCCACGGCATATTCGATGTCTGCGGGCGGACCGATACTTGCACCCGGGCTTGATGCATTCTGCATAACGCCGATATGTCCGCATTCGCTTGCAAACAGACCGGTCATCCTTCCGGGAGAATCGACAGTCGAGGTATGCAATATAGGAGCCGTAGATGAAAACTCCGTCTATGCAACTCTTGACGGTACCAATGCCGAGCGGCTTATCGCCGGAGACCGACTGGCAGTGGAGCGCGCCGCTGTCGGAGCCAAGATAATCAGATTCGAAAAAAACAGCTTTTTGAGCATTCTTAATAATAAATTATAACCTGTTACAAGGAGCATATAATGAAAATCAAACGCCATAACAAGATACTTGAGATCATAGAAAGCTATAATATCGAAACGCAGGAGGAGCTTATCGACAAGCTCAGGCTTGCCGGCTTTGATGTGACGCAGGCGACGGTTTCAAGAGATATTCGCGAGCTTAAGCTGCTCAAGGTAATGTCGGATATGGGCGGCTACAAGTATGTTGTGCCCGGTGGCAGTGGCGACAGCAAGCATATTTACAGCAAGGCGATAGACGGCTCGATCAAGAGCGTCGAGTGCTCGCTTAACAATATCGTTATCAGAACATACCCCGGTATGGCAAACGCCGTTGCCGCGCGCATCGATTCCTTTCATGAGAGTGATATTCTCGGAAGCGTGGCGGGCGACGACTGCATAATCATGGTCGCACGCTCCGGGGAGAGCGCAGTTCATCTTTGCGAGAAGTTTCGCGATATGATAGGCTCTTGACTTAAGTCTGTGCCGAGATAACCGAAGAAGGGGGCGTGTCTGAAATGCTAAAGAACCTTAATATATCGAACGCGGCTGTCGCAAAGAGTCTTGATATCGACATAACAAGAGGCTTTTCCGTAATTACCGGGGAGACGGGCTCGGGAAAATCCGTTCTTATCGACTGCCTCGGTATGGTTTGCGGAAGCAAGCTGTCGCGTGATATCGTAAGAAGCGGTGAGACACGTGCTTCAGTTTCGGCGCTGTTCGATATTTCCGAGGGTGACATGTCGATTTTCGACGCGCTCGGTATCGAGCGTGACGAAAACGGGGAGCTTCTGATCACACGAAGTATAACCGACGACGGAAGGAGCACCGTCAAGGCAAACGGCAGAAGCATTACGCTGTCCGCGCTGCGCGGCGTGTCCGAGAGACTTATCGGAATTAATACGCAGGACGAAAAGGCGTTTCTTTCCGACAAGGGCGAATATGTGGCCGTTCTTGACGACTATGCCGACACGCCGGAGCTGCTTGAGGCTTACCGTGAGAGCTATTCTAGGCTGAGGACGGTTGAAAACGAGCTTGAAGCGCTCAAGCGTGAGGCGAGCGAAAAGGGAATGATGGTTGACATTCTCACCTATCAGATAAAAGAGATCGACGCTGCACGGCTGAACCTGGATGACGAATACGAAAAGCTTGAGCGACTTCGTACAAGAATAAAATCGGCTGAACGAAGCGAAAAGTGCAGAAGGATCGTTCGCCGCGCGCTTTCGACAAACGAAAAGGGCTATTCTGCAGCGTATCTCCTGGAGCGTGCGTCAAGTGCGCTCGAGCAGGTTGCGGATATTGTCGAGGGCGCACCCGATATGCTTCGAAGACTTGAGGAATACCGCTACGATATCATAGATATCGCGGATACGGTGGACCGTGCACTCGACATCGGGCTTGACGGCGACGTGACAGAAAAGCTCGACCAGGTCGAAACAAGGCTTGCACATCTTGACAGACTGAAAAAGAAATACGGCGCAAGCATTGCGGAGATCAAGGCATTCAGAGAAGAGGCTGCCGCGAAGCTGAGAAGGTATTCGGACTTTGATACGGCTTCTGCGGAGCTTGAGGAGAAGCTTACCCGTCTTGCCGGTGAGACTGCCACCTGTGCGGATAAGCTTCGCGAGAGCCGACGCCGCGCGGCGCGCACCTTGTCCGAGGAGATTATTTCGACGCTTCGCTATCTTGACATGCCGAAGGTGAAGTTCTTCATTGAGGTGCTGCCCGACCTTCGCGACGGCAAGCCCGTTTTCACTGCGAAGGGAGCAGATAGCATCGACTTTAAGATCTCCGTAAATCCGGGAGAGCCAGCAGCGAGCCTTTCAAAGGTTGCCTCGGGCGGAGAGCTGTCGCGTGTCATGCTCGCGCTGCGCTCCTCGCTCAACAAAAAATCCGCATCGGAGACCGTGGTTTTCGATGAGATAGACGCCGGAGTGTCCGGCAGCACCTCGGAGAAGATCGGACGTCTATTAAAGCGACTGTCGTCATCGGCGCAAGTGCTGTGCGTGACGCATTCGCCGCAGATCGCGGCGCTTGCCGATGTGCATTACCTTATCGGAAAGACCGAAGTGGACGGCAGAGCGCAAAGCTATATCAAGTGCCTCAGTGACGCGGAGCGTGTTGACGAGCTGTCGAGGATCATCGGCGGTATCAATGTTACCGATAAGCAGAGAGCGGCGGCTCGCGAGATGATTGCAGAGGGAAAGCGTGCCAATGAATAAAAAATACAAATACATACTGTTTGACGCGGACAATACTCTGTTCGATTTCGACGCGGCTGAAAGGGAGGCCTTTCTTTCGCTCGGTAAGCTCGACCGAAGGGTATTCCGTGAGGAGAATTACGGGCTGTATCACAGGATAAACGACTCGGCATGGAAGCGCCTTGAGAGGCGCGAGATAACAAAGCCCATTCTCAAGAGGCTTCGCTTCTCGGAGCTTTACGAAGCGCTGTCGCTTCCTGTTGACGATGCACTTGTTGACGCTGTTGTCAGCGAATATCCAAGGCAGCTCTCGCGCGGGACCTTCCTTATCGAAGGTGCGCTTGACACGGTGCGTCGGCTTTCGGCACAGTACGGAATTTTTATCGTGACCAACGGTCTGTGCGACGTGCAGACCGCACGTCTTGCGGCGTCGCCTGTTTCCGAATATGTACGTGAGCTGTTCGTTTCCGAGAAAATCGGCTACGAGAAGCCGAGCGAGCGCTTCTTCGAATACGTGTTCAACGCAGTCGGAGACGGTGAGCGTGCCTCATACATAATTGTCGGAGATTCACTCAGCTCCGATATAGACGGCGCCGCCGCTGCCGGGATTGATTCGGTATTTTTCGACCGAAACGGCACGGGCGCCGACGGAAGGCAGCCGACCTACACGGTACAAAGCCTGTCGGAGCTTTTCGGTATTATAACACTCGACGACGAGAGGTAATATAAATGACGAATGCAACAGCCGTGCTTGCCGAGCGCATAGCCGCTTGGCGGCTCGGCGATAATACATTAAAATTCAGACAAAACGAAGGACTTGCAACGCATTGCACCTTTCGCATAGGCGGCGCTGCCGACCTTTACGCAGAGCCAAGCAATGCAGACGAGCTTGCTTTTCTCATACAGGCTGCGCGGGAGCTGTCTGTCAGCTACACCGTGCTCGGTCACGGAAGCAATGTGCTTTTCGATGATGACGGCTACCGCGGGCTTATCATATCAACGGAAAAAATGAACAGCGTGCGCCTTGAGGGCTGCGACATCGTCGCACAGTGCGGTGCGCTTTTGACAAGCTGCGCCGTTATCGCACAGAACGCCTCGCTGTCCGGCATGGAATGCCTTTACGGTATTCCAGGAAGCATCGGCGGCGCCGTTTTTATGAATGCGGGGGCGTACGGCGGTGAGATGAGCGATATCGTCGCGGAAAGCGTGTACCTTGACACGGAAAGCCTCGAGCTCAAAACAGTTCGCGGCGCGGAGCACCTCTTCGGCTACAGAACGAGCATATTCAGAGAAAACGGCGGTATCGTTCTTTCGACAAGACTGTCGCTAAAGGCGGACAGCCGGGAGGCTATTTCCGAAAGAATGGCTGATTACAAGCGACGCCGTATCGAAAAGCAGCCGCTTGAGTACCCGAGCGCAGGCAGCGTGTTTAAGCGTTACCCGGGTACATACACGGCACAGCTCATTGATGAGGCGGGGCTCAAGGGTGCCCAGGTCGGCGGAGCACGTGTGTCCGACAAGCACGCGGGCTTTATCGTGAATGTCGGCGGTGCAAGCGCGGCTGATGTTCGCGAGCTGATCTCGCGTATCAAGTCGGTCATACGTGAAAAGCACGGCTTTGACATCGAGACCGAGATAATTGAAGTTAAATAATATGTCACGCTCATACAGCGCTTCGGTAAAGCAGAGTCTTGCCGAGGCGGAGATCAAAAAAAAATGCTGCCGTCACATGTTTTCGGACACGGCAGCTGCGTTCGAATCGGAGGAAAACACGGCTGAGAAGCTGAAGGCTCTCCTTGAAAGAGCAGAGAAATGCGACGGCTGCCTCAGACATTTTCTTGCAGCGTGCTTTGTCACACGCGGCAGCATGACAGACCCTGAAAAGCGAAATCACCTTGATTTTTCTTTTTCCGAGGACGCAGAGAGCGATGTCGTTTTTGATGCGCTGTGCCGCGCGGGCTTTGACCCGAAGCGGACAATGCGCCGCTCTCGTGCGGTCGTTTATTTTAAGGACAACGACACGATTGGGGATGTGCTTGCATATCTTGGTGCGACACGTGCCGCTTTTGACGTGATGAACGCGAAGATAGTAAACGATATACGCAACAATACAAATCGCCTAGTCAATTGCGACACGGCAAATATTGAGAAGGCGCTAAACGCATCGCGCAGGTACGTTGACGCGGTGAACTTTATAAAGGAGCACGGCGGGACAGAATCTCTGCCGCGCGAGCTTTGCGAGGCTGCAAAGCTGAGGCTTGATTTCCCGCAGGCGTCTCTCGGAGAGCTTGCTTCGAAATGCAGTCCTCCAATCACGAAATCGGGTATGAAGCACAGACTCGAAAAGCTGCTTGCGGCAGCGGAGGAGCTGAGAGGGCGTCTTTGATAATACCTTAAAGAAGGGCGGTGCCGTCATGAGCGGTGAATTCGTACACCTACATCTTCACTCCGAATACAGCTTGCTTGACGGCGCGTGTCGCGTCGATGATATCCCACGCGCGGCAGCGGCGGCGGGTCATACTGCGGTCGCGCTCACAGACCACGGCGTTATGTACGGTGCCGTGAATTTTTATAAAGCGTGTCGCCGAGAGGGTATAAAGCCGATAATCGGCTGCGAGGTGTACCTTGCCCGACGAACGATGAACGACCGCGACAGATATCTTGACTCGCACAGCTATCATCTTGTCCTCCTTGCAAAAAATGAGGTGGGCTACAGAAATCTTGTTACGCTCAGCTCGCGTGCGTTTACGGATGGCTTCTATTCGAAGCCGAGGATCGACATCGAGCTGCTGCGCGAGCATTCCGACGGGCTTATTGCGCTTTCGGCGTGCCTTGCGGGATATATTCCGCGAGCAATTATTGCCGGTGAGTACGATGCGGCGCTCGAGCATGCGCGGCTGATGAACGATATTTTCGGTGAGGGGAACTTCTACCTCGAGCTCCAGGACCACGGAATTGCGGAGCAGGCAAGCGTAAATTCGGCAATAGCCGAGCTGTCACGCGAGACCGGCATTCCTATGGTCGCGACGAATGACGTGCATTATATAAAAAAAGAGGATGCCGAAAATCAGGCAATACTTCTTTGCATACAGACAAACAATGTAATATCCGACGGACGCCCCGTGGGCTTTGAAAGTGACGAATTTTATTACAAGAGCACCGAGGAGATGAAGACGCTGTTTTCGGCATACGAGAGCGCTGTCGAAAACACGGTGAAGATCGCCGATATGTGCGACTTCGATTTCGAATTCGGCAATACGAAGCTGCCGCGCTTTGTTCCCGAGAACGGAATGGCGCCGGATGACTATCTCAGACAGCTTGCTCTGTGCGGTCTGGCGGACAGGGTGCGTCGGGGGCATATCGTATTTGATGAAAAGCATCCCGAGAGCGAATATACGCAGCGGCTCGAGTACGAGCTGTCTGTAATTTGCAGCATGGGCTATTCGCAGTACTACCTCATCGTGTGGGACTTTGTGAATTACGCGAAGAGCTGCGATATTCCCGTCGGTCCCGGAAGAGGCTCGGGAGCGGGAAGCCTTGTGGCATATCTTATCGGGATAACAGACGTCGATTCAATACGTTTTGAGCTGCTGTTTGAGAGATTTCTGAATCCCGAGAGAGTCAGCATGCCCGACTTCGATATTGATTTTTGCTACGACAGGCGTGACGAGGTCATCTCATATGTCAAGGGAAAATACGGCGACGACCACGTTGTTCAGATAATCACCTTCGGTACGCTTGCCGCGCGTGCTGCCGTTCGCGATGTCGGCCGCGCACTCGGAATGCCGTACAGCGAGGTAGACAGAGTTGCGCGTGAGATCCCGCAGGAGCCGGGCATGACGCTCGAGCGTGCAATGAGCTCCTCAGAGGAGTTGTCCGAGCTATATAGGAGCGACGCGAAGGTAAAAAAGCTCATAGACACTGCATCCGCTCTCGAGGGCATGCCGCGCCACGCGTCAACACACGCGGCGGGTGTTGTAATTACCGACAAGCCGATAACGGAATATGTTCCGATATCCGTAAACGGCGGAGTTGCGGTAACACAGTACGATATGGATACGGTAGCGGCGCTCGGACTGCTGAAATTCGATTTTCTTGCGCTGCGATACCTGACGATAATCCACAGCGCGCAGAATGAGATAAAGCGGAGTATGCCGAGCTTTGACCTGTCGGCGGTGCCGACGGACGACAAAGCTACGTATGAGCTGATAGCTCAGGGAAGGACCGACGGAGTATTTCAGCTGGAGTCTCGCGGAATGAAGCAGATGCTGACGCAGCTGAAGCCTGAGAATATAAACGACATTATCGCCGCGATAGCGCTCTACAGACCGGGTCCGATGGATTCGATACCGAAATACATCGCCTCTCGCCACGGTAAAGGTCGGATCAGCTACAAAATACCCGCGCTTGCCGATATCCTGGACGTTACCTTCGGCTGTATCGTTTATCAGGAGCAGGTAATGCAGATATTCAGAAGCATTGCGGGCTACTCCTACGGTCATGCCGACGTCGTGCGCCGTGCAATTTCAAAAAAGAAGGCGGATGTGCTCCTCAGCGAGCATGATGCGTTCTTGGACGGTGCCGTTTCACGCGGTATCGAGCGTGAGGACGCAGATGAGCTATTCGACGAGATCGTAAGCTTCGCGAATTATGCTTTCAATAAATCTCATGCCGCCTCCTATGCGCTGCTCTCCTTCAGAACAGCGTATCTTAAGGCGCACTATCCGCGCGAGTATTATGCCGCGCTGCTGAGCTCGGTCTTCGGTTCGGCGGCGAAGATCGCGGAATATACCGCGGAATGCAAGCGATTGTCGGTGCGCGTGCTGCCTCCGGACGTTAATTCAAGCATGTCGGATTTCTGTGTGTGCGACGGTGATATACGCTACGGACTTCTCGCGCTCCGCAATGTTGGCGCGGCGTTCGTGGATTGCCTCGTTCGTGAACGGGAGAAAAACGGACTCTTTCACGATTTCGACGATTTTGTCAGTCGCATGCGCCGACACGATATGAATAAAAAACAGCTTGAGACGCTGATAAAGTCGGGTGCTCTCGACAGCCTTGGCGTGCGGCGCAGCCAGCTTGCAGCCGTTTATGAGGAGGTAATGGACAGGGACGTGCGAGCGGCGGACGAGACGCAGCTCGACATGTTTTCCACTTCCGATATTTCACCGGTTGAAAATGCCGCAACTGTATTTCCAGATATTCCGGAATTCAGCGCAAGAGAGAAGCTTCTCCTTGAAAAGGAGTGCTCGGGTGTATATCTGTCGGGACATATACTTGACGATTATACGCTTGCGGTCGGCGCGGCGGGGGCATTGAATATAGGAGCTATCGTCTCAGCCTTTTCCGACGTCGGCGACGGCGAGAGAGCAGTGCAGCTTCGCGACCGCTCGGCGGTGCGTGTCGCGGCGATCGTCAGCGCTCGGAAGAATAAAGCAACGCGAAGCGGAGAGCACATGGCTTTCGTAACACTTGAGGACAGGACAGGCGAGCTTGAGCTTATATGCTTTTCGTCAGCGGTCGAAAAGCTCGGCTATCTGTTCACTGTCGGAAATGTGCTGCTTGTCGACGGCACGGTCAGCCTGAAGGACGACAGTGACGTTAAGCTGATATTGCGTAATGCTGTGGCGCTGCCGACCGATGAGGAGTACAAAAGACTGCACCGCGAGCCGACGGGCACTACGGGCGCAGGGAGCGTTAAGCTCTACCTTAAGGTGCCGAGCCGTGAGGACGAGCGCTTCAAGCGAGCGCGCGGCGTTGTATCGATTTTCGACGAGGGCAGCACCCCTGTTGTGTTTTACGACGCCGAAAGCGGCGAATGCATGAAGGGTATGCACTGTACGGTGAACGAATTCGTTCTCGGTGAGCTTAGTGAGCTTCTCGGCGACGAAAATGTCGTATGCAGGTAGCTGCCGCAAAAAAATGCGACGTCAGGATAATATTTTGTCGCGTGTTAACACAGTATTCAAATATGAAGACTAAAATAGATACAGAAGGACCCACAGTCTGTATACAGCATGAAAGGATCTGCTCACATGACAGCTAAACAGAGAATTCCGTCAAAGCAGGGCGGAAGCGGAAACGACGGACGCGAGGCGACGGTGCGTGCGCTTAAGGTCACAGGCAAGGTGTTGCTTCGCATACTGTCGTATGTCGTAAATATAGTGCTGACGCTGCTCCTTGTAGGACTTATCTGCGGCGTGATTATCGGCACGGTATTTGCCATATATATCAAAAACGACCTTGACCTCGAGGTCGACCCGTCGCTTCTTATAATGGCTGATAAGGATACGACGACGAGAGTCTATTATATGGACTACGAGACGCATGAGGACAGACTTATCAGAAACGGAACTCCCGTCGAGCTCGAGGAGGAAAGACTCTACGGCTCGGTCAACAGCCTTTGGGCAGATTACGATTCTTTCCCTGATAATCTGATCAACGCATTCATTTCTGTCGAGGATCACCGCTTTATGTCGCACAACGGTGTTGACTGGCTCGGTACCGGAAAGGCGGTTGCAAACTACTTTATCGGCTTCGACGAGCTTCGCGGCGCATCGACCATTACACAGCAGCTTGTAAAGAATATTACGGGTGACGACGATTTCACGATACAGCGTAAGGTCGAGGAGATCTTCCGTGCGCTCAACCTCGAAAAGCAGCTCAGTAAGGAGGAGATACTTGAGATGTACCTCAATATCGTCTACCTCGGCAACAACTGCTACGGAGTACGCACCGCAGCCGAAACGTATTTCGGTAAGGATGTGTCGGAGCTGACACTCGTGGAATGCGCTTCTCTTGCTTCGATAGTCAAGAACCCGTCGAAATATGAGCCCCTTTACCACGATGAGGCGGAGTATACCGACGCCGACGGCAATATCGAGATCGACGGTAACAAAAAGCGCCGCTCCACCGTGCTTATGACAATGTACGACTACGGTTATATATCGGAAGCCGAGTATACCGCGGCTCTCGAGGAGGAGCTTGTGCTTGTTACGGAGAGCGAGGTCGAGGAGGACGAGACCGACGGCGATGAGACGCTTACCATCCACAGCTGGTATGTTGACTCCGTAATTATGCAGGTCATTGAAGACCTCATGGAGAAGAACGACTGGACATATGCGGTCGCAAGCACGAAGCTCTACACCTCGGGCTACAATATTTATATTCCGATGGATCCCGAGATTCAGGATATTCTTGAAGAATATTACGAGGACGACGAGAACTTTCCGAAGGTTCAAGAGGGACTTCAGCCCGAATCCGCGATGGTAATAACCGACCCATACACGGGAGATGTGCTCGGACTTGTCGGCGGACGCGGAAAGAAGCTCGGAAACCTGATACTCAACCGCGCGTCGGGAGCTGTTCGCCCCGTCGGCTCATCGATAAAGCCTATATCGGTCTACGCCCCTGCAATGGATATGGGACTCATAACACCGACGTCGACAGTCGAGGACACGCCCGTTATGACCAATAAGGTCGTTCACGGTGCGGGCACGAGCTGGGAGTGGGTTGAGGAGGTACCGTACCCGCAGAACTATCCCGCATATTACCGCGGAGATATTACAGTCACCGAGGCTGTTCGTGTATCGGTCAACACAGTGCCGATGAGACTTTTACAGCAGATGGGACTCGACACCTCTTTCAACTTCCTCAAAAACACGCTCCACTGCGACAGCCTTATCGAAAGTCGCGAGCTGTCCAACGGCTCTGTGATCACGGATAAGGGACTTGCAGCCCTCTCGCTCGGTCAGCTCAACTACGGTATGACAGTGCTTGAGATGGCAGGAGCCTACAGCATTTTTCCGAACAACGGACTCTACGAGTCGCCGAACCTCTACCTCTACGTGACCGACAGCGCAGGAAACACCGTGCTCGAAAACACTCATTACACGGAGGTGGCTATAAGCGAAAGCACCGCGAAGTCTATGACACGCGTGATGATGGACGTCATGCAGAACGGTACCGGTACCTCAGTAACTCTCCGACACAGCGTTGATGTCGCGGGCAAGACCGGTACGACTACTGCGGACTTTGACAGATACTTTGTCGGATACACGCCGTATTTTGTAGGTGCGGTGTGGACGGGCTATGATATCAACTCGTCACTCAGCGCTTGGGCGATAAATCCGTCGTGTACGATCTGGGACAGCGTTATGACGCGCATTCATCAGAAGTACATTGACGATGCAAACGCGGGAACGATACCTCTCGAGAAGTTCGATCTCGACGGCGCGGCTGATATTTACGCTGCTGTTTCGGCTGAAGATGAAGAATAATTTGTTCTGACAGAATTGCAGGCACTTAAAGCGGTGTAGCCTCGAGAATTTGGCTTACGCCGCTTTTTCTATGTGCTGATTTGATGTATGTGTGCATAATTTGTCAAAAGCGGATTGAAATTTACGGCGGCATGTGCTATAATGACCTTATAAGACAAATTAAAGGGGGAAGCTCTTTATGAACGGACAGGACAGACTTTACAGCAGAAAATGGGGCGTTTTTACGCATTATCTTTACGGAACGCCGAGCTTAGCCGAGACAGTGTCGGGAGATGTCGACTGGAACCGTCGCGTTGACAGCGTTGACGTGAAAAAGCTCGCAGAGACGCTTCACCGTGTCGGCGCAGGGTATTATTTCATCACCCTGTTGCAGGGAACAAAGTATATGCTCGGGCCTAATGAGACCTTTGACCGAATCGCGGGAACAAAGCCCGGAGAGGCGTGCTCGAGACGCGACCTCGTTTTGGAGCTGGCACAGGAGCTGCAAAAATACGACATTGACTTGTACCTCTACTATACAGGAAGCGGGCCGTATTATGATGTTGAGGAGGCTCGGAGCTTCGGCTTTCACGAACAGACAAAGTACGTGACGATGGATTTTGTCAAGAAGTGGGCAGAGGTTCTCAAGGAATATGCAGTTCGCTACGGTGAGCTTGTCAAGGGCTGGTGGATCGACGGCTGCTATGATGAGCTGTTCGGCTATACGCAGGAGCTTTTGGAGCCGTATTATTATGCGATAAAGGCAGGGAATCCCGATGCGATCCTTGCTTGCAACAACGGCGTGAAAACGGAGCTTCAAAAATGGTCACAGCTCGACGAGTTTACCTGCGGGGAATTCGAGGACTTTCTCTACATTCCGAAGTCACGCTTTATCGACGGAGCACAGGCGCATATTTTAGCTCCGCTCGGCATATCGAAAACAGGAGAGAGCTGGCGCGCATGGGCTGAGAGCGGCTGCAAGCGCTCCGCGGAGCACGTGATCGACTATGTTAAAAGAGTAAACGATGCGGGCGGTGTTGTGACCATCGACGTGAAAATACACGACGACGGAACATTTGAGGAGGAGCAGCTCGAGCTGTTGACTCGTCTCGGCGAAGCTGTGCCGACAAGATAGTACGCACATTCAATATAAATAAGTCAGGAAGGAGTCTTATATGAACGGACAGGACAGACTTTACAGCAGAAAATGGGGCGTTTTTACGCATTATCTTTACGGAACACCGAGTTTACCCGAGACGGTGTCGGGAGATGACGACTGGAATCGTCGCGTTGACAGCGTGGATGTGAAAAAGCTTGCCCAGACGCTACACCGCGTCGGTGCGGGGTATTATTTCATTACGCTGATGCAGGGAAGAAAATATATGCTCGGCCCGAACGCGACCTTTGACCGAATCGCGGGTACAAAGCCGGGAGAGGCGTGCTCGAGGCGTGACCTCGTTTTGGAGCTCGCACATGAGCTGAAAAGGTACGACATTGACTTATACCTCTACTATACAGGCGACGGTCCGTATATGGATGACGAGGTCGCGCAGAAATTCGGCTTCGCAGAGCCGCGCGGTCATGTGACAATGGATTTTGTGTCAAGGTGGGCGGAGGTCTTAAAAGAATATGCAGTTCGCTACGGTGAGCTTGTCAGGGGCTGGTGGATTGACGGCTGCTACGATGAGCTGTTCGGCTACACGCAGGAGCTTTTGGAGCCGTATTACGACGCCGTCAAGGCGGGAAATTCCGACGCTATCCTCGCGTGCAACAATGGCGTAAAGCAGGAGCTTCTGAAATGGTTTCGCCGAGAAGAATTTACCTGCGGGGAATTCGAGGACTTTCTCTACATTCCGAAGTCACGCTTTATCGACGGAGCACAGGCGCATATCTTAGCACCGCTCGGTATTTCAAAAAACGGGCACAGCTGGTGCTCGTGGGCTGAGACCGGCTGTAAGCGCTCCGCGGAGCACGTGATCGATTACGTAAAAAAGGTAAACGAGGCAGGCGGTGTTGTGACAATCGACGTGAAAATACACGATGACGGAACATTTGAGGAGGATCAGCTCGAGCTGTTGACGCGTCTCAGTGAGGCTGTGCCGACAAGATAGTACCTCATCTCAAATTAAAGAATATTGAAAGAGCACTCCAAAAGCGTCAAGCTTTCGGAGTGCTCTTTGAGGTTTATAATATAGTCGTTACTCGATCAGTGATTACGCCATGCGAGCGGCGATTTCACGGAGGAAGGTCTCCGTATCGACAACACGCTTGTTTTCAAGGCGGGAGATAAGCGAAAGGTTCTTGTCCATTACGCCGTCCTCCATCGTCTTGATCGATGCAGCCTCAAGGCGGTCGGCAAATTCGCAAAGCTCTGAAATGCTGTCGAGCTCGCCTCTCTTGCGGAGAGCACCCGTCCATGCGAAGATTGTCGCAATGGGGTTTGTGGAGGTCTTCTCGCCCTTGAGGTGCTTGTAGTAGTGACGTGTTACCGTGCCGTGTGCAGCCTCGTACTCGTAAACTCCCGCGGGAGATACGAGTACGGAGGTCATAAGGCCGAGGCTTCCGTAGGCTGTCGCGAGCATATCGGACATAACGTCGCCGTCGTAGTTCTTGCAAGCCCAGATTATGCCGCCCTCGGAGCGGATGACACGTGCGATAACGTCATCGATGAGCGTGTAGAAATACTCAATCCCTGCTTCCTCAAATTTTGCCTTGTACTCGTTCTCGTAGATCTCGGCGAAAATATCCTTGAAGCGGTGGTCGTAAACCTTTGAGATGGTGTCCTTGGAGGCAAACCAAAGATCCTCGCGGGCGTCGAGCGCGTAATTAAAGCAGGAGCGAGCGAAGGATGCGATGGAGTCGTCAAGGTTGTGAACGCCCTGTACGATTCCGTCGGA
>CAYNHY010000016.1:0-19929 GCA_964397225.1 uncultured Ruminococcus sp. | reverse complement strand
AGAAGAGAGATTTCCGTGCTCTCTGGATCACACGTATTTCCGCACAGGCAAAGGTATGCGGCATCAACTATTCTCAGCTGATGCACGGACTCAAGAAGGCAGGCATCGATCTCAACCGTAAGATGCTCGCTGAGCTTGCAGTATCCGACAAGGAAGCATTTGCAGATATCGTAGAGCTCGCTAAGGCTGCTCTGTAAGATTCGATAACGAGGGATTCGCGCGTATGCGCGAATCCCTTTGAGCATTTTATCGGAGACTGATTTTACTATGGAAAAATACGTTTTCGCCGATGGGCTCGAGCTGCCGTACATTGCTTCAAGACAAAACGCAAGGGTCGTGGCAGCGTCGCGCCTTGACGAAAAGAAGCTTCGCGTGAAAAGCGGACTGTTTCTGTGCGAGGGCGCAAAGCTGACGCATGAGGCGGCGCTTTTCGGTTATCTGAGAGAGGTGTATGTACGCGAGAGCGACGCCGACATGCATGAGAGTGCACTACGTGAGGCACTTGACGTCGGCGGCGAGGCGTTCGTGCTTTCGGACGCCGCGTTTGACAAAATATCGACCGAAAAGGCGCCTCAGGGAATAATTTCGCTCGCGGCAATGCGCGAGACACTGCGGGAGATCCCGTCTGAGGGCAATATTCTCTTTCTCGATTCTCTGCGCGACCCCGGAAACCTCGGAACGGTGCTCAGAAGCGCATGTGCTCTCGGCAGCGTGAGCGTGGCGCTTCATTCCTGTGCCGACCTGTACGCGCCGAGAACGGTACGCGCGGCAATGGGAGCGCTTTTTAAGCTGAATATTATCAAGCCTGACTCGCCGGAGGACTTTCTCGGTGAATGCAGGCGGCACGGACGGAGAATACTCGGCGCGGCGCTTTGCGACGATTGCCTGACACTCGGTGACTACGACACCCGTGAGGATGACGTTATCGTTATCGGAAACGAGGGTCACGGAATATCGGACGCCGTATGCGAGCTGTGCGACGACTTTGTGATTATCCCGATGAACGAAAATACGGAAAGCCTCAACGCCGCGACGGCGGCATCCGTGATTCTTTGGGAGTACGCGCGCGGCGGGTGTTAACAACAGAGATTGAGGTTATACTTCATGAAGGATTACAGACTTTATTGGATATGGCTTGCACAAAACGCGGGCTATGCAAGCAAAACTGCCGCGTCCCTCGTGAATATCTTCGGAAATGCCGCTGCGATCTATGCTGCGGACACAGCAGAGCTTGAGGCGCGCTGCGTCGGCATGAACGAAGCGGAGCTTGCCGCGGCAAAAAGAATTGCTTCAAGCAAGGAGCTCGGCGAGGCGGAGGATATACTTGAGCGTGCGACACGGCTCGGACAGCGCGTGCTTGTTCCGACAGACGCCGATTATCCGCAGAGCCTGCGGGCACTTCGGGATGCACCGATGGTGCTGTATGTGCTCGGAGCCTTGCCGCGCCTTAACGAAATGCTGTCGGTCGCCGTAGTCGGTACACGAACTATGAGCGACAGCGGTCGGCGCAATGCGTATTCCATCGGCTACGGTCTCGCCGCGGGCGGCGTCGTGGTCGTGAGCGGAATGGCGCTCGGCATTGACGGTATGGCTCAGTGCGGAGCTGTCAGCGCTGGCGGAAGGACCGTTGCCGTGCTCGGCGGCGGTGCGGATGTGATCTATCCGCGTGACCATGAGGCACTTTACAATACGATTTTGAAGCGCGGAGCAATAGTGTCCGAGTATCCGCCGGGCACTCCTCCCGTCGGACGTCACTTTCCCGTCCGCAACCGCATAATCAGCGGACTTGCCGCAGGCTGCGTCGTGGTTGAAGCCGATATGAAAAGCGGAGCGCTCATTACCGCGCGGCACGCGATATATCAGGGCAGACATGTGTTCGCCGTGCCGGGCGACGTTTCGGCGGCGGGCGCGCAGGGCACAAACAGCCTTATAAAAAACGGTGCCGTCATGACGACCTCGGCGGAGGACGTGCTGAACGAATATGAATTTCTCTACCCGCATTCCGTCAGCATGAAGGCGTATTACAAGGCGGTGCGCGGACTTGAGCTCGAGGAGTCGTCACGGGACGCGATGGCACGTCTGAGGGTTTCCGCACGCGACGGAGACAGACTGTACGGCAAGGGCTCCTTCGGCGGAAAAAGTACAAAAAAACCGTCCTCAATTGCTCGGAATACCGAGAAAAGGGCGCCGAGGGTCAGCTCGCGCGACAGACGCCACGCCGCAGACGGAGTCTTTTTCGGTAAGAGCGACAGCGCAGCTGACTCGGCGCGCGAGAGGCGCGTGACTGAGGAGAGCATTGCCGCTGCGAGCATTCCCGCACAGCGCATTGAGCTTGATCTGCTCGATGAGCTGAGCATTAAAATATACAACCTTATGAAGCCGGATGTGCCGATGATACCCGACGAGCTTGTGACGTCGGATATTTCGGTCAGCGACGTGCTCAGCTCACTGTCAATGCTTGAGCTTGCGGGAGCGGTCGAATCCGGCGCCGGAGGATATTTCCTGCGTCGCTCCTCCGACGACATAGATATCGTACCTCCCACAGAGGAATAAAAGACGGCGCGGCTGTTAAACGAAAGGAAAATAAGAATGCAGAAGCTTGTTATCGTCGAGTCTCCCACAAAGGCTCCGACAATCAAAGGATATCTCGGCTCGGGCTACAAGGTAGTGGCATCAAAGGGTCACGTAAGAGATCTTCCGAAGTCAACGCTCGGCGTGGACGTCGACAACAATTTTGAAGCGCATTATATAAACATTCGCGGTAAGGGAGAGCTTATCCGCGAGCTGAAAAAGGAGGTCAAGGGCGCGGACAAGGTATTCCTTGCAACGGACCCCGACCGAGAGGGCGAGGCAATTTCGTGGCATCTTGTCAACGCGCTCGGTATTGCCCCCGAGAAGGTCAAGCGTATCACCTTCAACGAGCTGACAAAGACCGCCGTCAAGGAGGCGATTAAGAAGCCCCGCAGCATCGACATGGATCTTGTCAATTCGCAGCAGGCTCGTCGTCTTCTCGACCGCATCGTCGGCTATAAGCTCAGTCCCTTCCTTTGGAAGACCGTCAGAAGCGGTCTTTCCGCGGGACGCGTGCAGTCGGTCGCGACTCGCATAATCGTCGAGCGCGAGAACGAGATCCGCGAGTTCGTGCCGCGCGAGTACTGGACGGTGGAGGCATCGCTCCTCACACCCGAGGGTAAGCCGTTTTCCGCAAAGCTTTACGGCCTTGCGGAGGATTCGTCTAAGCTCGAGCTGAACTGTGAGAGCGACGCTGCGGCGGTCGTGGAGGAGGCGGGACGCTTCCCGTTCGCCGTTCGCGATGTCAAGAAGGGTCAGAAATTCAAGAACCCCGCTCCTCCCTTCATTACCTCTACGCTCCAGCAGGAGGCATCGCGCAAGCTGAATTTCCGTTCGCAGCGCACAATGAAGGTAGCGCAGGAGCTTTACGAGGGTATCGACCTCGGAAGCGAGCTCGGCGGAGTGCAGGGTCTTGTTACCTACATGAGAACAGACTCCCTTCGCGTTGCAACGGAGGCAAGAGACGCTGCTCGCGAATATATAAAGGGACGCTTCGGAGACAGATATTGCCCCGAGAAGCCGAGAGAGTATAAGGTCAAGAGCGGCGCTCAGGACGCGCATGAGGCTATCAGACCCGCACGCGCCGAGATCGAGCCTCAGAAGATAAAGGCACGACTCAGCTCCGACCAGTACAGACTGTATAAGCTCATCTGGGATCGCTTTATAGCAAGCCAGATGGAGTCCGCAGAGCTTGCGACCGTGCAGGTCGATATTACCTGCGGTCGCTATCTCTACCGCTCGAGCGGCTATACCGTAAGATTTTCCGGCTACATGGCGCTTTACGAGGAGTCGACCGAGAAGGACGACGGCGAAAAGTCGCTTCGCCTGCCGCATATCGCCGACGGCGCGAGCCTTACGGCGCAGGCGGTAACTCCCGAGCAGCACTTCACCGAGCCGCCCGCAAGATACACCGAGGCCTCGCTTATTAAGTTCCTTGAGGAAAAGGGTATCGGCAGACCGAGCACGTATTCGACGATAATCACGTTGATCGTGTCGCGCGGCTATGTCAAGAGAGTCGGAAAGACGCTTCATCCCACGCCACTCGGAGAGGTCACGACAAAGCTTATATGTGAGAAGTTCCCCGATATTGCCGATTATCAGTTCACGGCAATGATGGAGTCGAAGCTCGACGCCATCGAGGACGGAAAATATACGATGAATGAGGTTCTTTCCTCCTTCTACGACGGCTTCAAGGTCGAGCTCGAGCACGCGCTTGAGTCCGTATCCCGCGAGGATGTCGCGCTTCCCGTTGAGGAAACGGATATTATCTGCGAAAAGTGCGGTGCGAGAATGATAGTCAAGGAGGGTCGCTTCGGTAAGTTTGCCGCGTGCCCGAATTACCCGCAGTGCAAGAATACAAAGCCGCTGGCGAGGGACGGCACGAGCGTCGATGAGACACAGAGCGTGCCCGAGGGCATGAAGTGCGAGAAATGCGGCTCCGATCTTGTCCTTCGCAACGGACGCTTCGGAAGCTTCTACGCGTGCTCGGCATACCCCGAGTGCAAATATACAAAGCCGATAACAAAGCCGCTCGGCGTGAAGTGCCCCGATTGCGGACACGACATCGTGACAAAGTTCGGCAAGAACCGCAGCGTATTCTACAGCTGCGAAAAATACCCCGAGTGCAAGTTCTCGTCGTGGGATATCCCCACAAATGAAAAGTGCCCGCTTTGCGGAGACATGCTCATGAAGAAGAAGGGCAGAGGACAGCTGACGTGCAGAAATGCGGATTGCGCTTACAAGACAGAGGCGCCCGCCGAAGCACCCGATGAGAGCAGCAACGACTGATTTTCACCCAATCGGAGACTTTGATGAAAAATATAAAAGTTATCGGCGCGGGACTTGCAGGCTGCGAGGCGGCGTATCAGGCAGCCTCGCTCGGCGCGCATGTAACGCTCTATGAAATGAAGCCGCACCGCCGTTCCCCCGCGCATAAGGCAGACACGCTCGCGGAGCTCGTCTGCTCGAATTCACTCAGAAGCGCCGACGTGACGAACGCCTCGGGACTTTTGAAGGAGGAGCTCAGACAGATGGGCTCGCTCATAATGGAAGCGTGCGATAACAGCCGCGTCTCGGCGGGCGGCGCGCTTGCCGTCGACAGAACCCGCTTTTCCGAATATATTACCGAGCGCCTGGAGTCTCACCCGAGAATCGACGTCGTGCGCGAGGAGATAACGGATATTCCGACAGACGGCTCGTGCATTATCGCAACCGGTCCGCTCACCTCTGACGCGCTCGCCGAGCGCATAGGCGAGCTTATCGGCGGCGACAGCCTTTATTTCTTCGATGCGGCGGCGCCCATCGTGTCGTTTGACTCGATCGACATGTCAAAGGCGTTCTTCGCCTCGCGCTACGGAAAGGGCTCGGCGGATTATATCAACTGCCCGATGACCCGCGAGCAGTACCTTGCCTTTTGGGAGGCGCTTTGCTCGGCTGAGGACGCCCCACTCCATGAGGCGGATGCGGGACTGAAGATTAAGGTATTCGAGGGCTGCATGCCGGTCGAGGTCATGGCGCGTCGCGGAGAGGACACCCTCCGCTTCGGTCCGATGAAGCCTGTCGGGATCACGAATCCCGAGACCGGTGAGACGTATTACGCTGTGGTTCAGCTCAGACGCGAGAACGAGCAGGGCGAGATGTTCAATCTCGTCGGCTTCCAGACTCATCTGAAATTTCCCGAGCAGAAGCGAGTGTTCGGCATGATACCCGGGCTTGAGAGCGCGGAATTTCTCCGCTACGGCGTCATGCACAGAAACACGTTTATCAACTCTCCCGAGCATATCGACCGCGACTGGTCGCTGCGAAGCGACAGAAGACTTCGCTTTGCGGGGCAGATGACCGGAGTCGAGGGCTACATCGAATCGGCTGCATCGGGCTTTGCGGCGGGAATTGCGGCGGCAAGCGAGGCATTCCTCGGCGAGCCTTATGTCTTCCAGTCTACCATGATGACGGGAGCAATGGCAGAGTATATCTCGAAGGGCTCTGTCGGAAAATTCCAGCCTATGAACGCGAATTTCGGTATTATAGCGCCGCTCGAGCACAAGGTGAAGGGCGGCAAGCGTGCGCGCTACGAGGCATATGCCGCACGTGCGCTCGAGACGTGCCGTGAGCACGCGGAACGGCTGGCTTGCCTCAGAGCAGACTGCACCGCAGCTGCCGATAAGGAGATATAATGAGAATCATAATAGATGCAATGGGCGGCGACCGTGCCCCCGAGGAGATAATCAAGGGCGCATGCGCGGCGTCGCTCGAGACCGACGCACAGCTCGTGCTCGTCGGACGCGAGGACATAATGTCCGAGTATATTGCAAAATACCCGCACGCCGAAACGCTCGAGACAATTCATGCCGACAGCGTTATCGAAATGGACGACGACCCGATGTCGGTCGTTAAGTCAAAGAAGGATTCCTCAATGAGCGTCGGGCTTCGCCTTCTCAAGGAGTCTGCGGACGCCTTTGTGAGCGCCGGAAGCACAGGCGCACTCCATGCGGGAGCTACGCTCAGTGTCAGAAATATGAAGGGTGTTCGCCGCGCGGCGATAGCAACGCTTCTTCCGTTCGAGCAGCCGACGCTGCTTATGGACAGCGGAGCGAATATTACCGTCACGCCCGAAAACCTCCTTCAGTGGGCGCATATCGGCAGCCTTTATATGCAGAAGGTGCTCGGCATCGAGCATCCCCGCGTCGGGCTTCTCAATAACGGCACTGAGGACTGCAAGGGAACACAGCTCCAGCGCGACGCATATGCGCTTCTCAGCGAGAGCGAGGATATCGAGTTTGTAGGCAATATCGAGGGCAAGCAGATCCCCTTCGCGGCATGCGACGTGCTCGTCACGGACGGCTTTACGGGAAACATAACACTGAAGCTCACCGAGGGAATGGCAAAGTTCCTGCTCGGCATATTGAAGGACACCTTCTCCTCCGGACTTCGCGGAAAGATAGCTTACCTTCTCATGCGCTCGAGTCTTCGCTCCCTCAAGGGAAGATTTGATGCGTCGAAGCTCGGAGGTGCGCCGATACTCGGCATATCCCGCCCTGTCATCAAGGCGCACGGAAGCTCGGACGCAGAGGCGATAAAGAACGCCGTGCTTCAGGCGGAGCGCTTTGCGGCGTCCGGAATTATCGACGAGCTCTCCTCCGTGCTTGCCGCAAGGTAAGAGCGTCGGAATACCGCACGGCGGTGGAAAGGAAATTGTCAGCAATGGAAAACAAACAGCTTCCGCTTGAACGTCTTGAGCGCTCAATCGGATACAGCTTTAAGAATAAGGAGCTTCTGAAAAAGGCGCTGACGCATTCGTCCTACTCGAACGAGTGCCGAGCGCGCGGAAGCGCTATCGAGTGCAACGAACGCCTTGAATTTCTCGGCGACTCGGTGCTGTCTATAGCGGTCAGCCGATATCTGTACGGCGAGTTTGCCGACAGGCAGGAGGGCGACCTTACCAAGCTTCGCGCGGCGACCGTCTGCGAGAAGGCGCTTGCGAAATACGCGCACGAAATTGATCTCGGTGCATACATATACCTCGGTCACGGTGAGGACATGAACCACGGACGTACCCGTCCGTCGATACTTGCGGACGCCTTTGAGGCGGTGCTCGCAGCTGTGTATCTTGACTCGGGCTGTGAGCTGTCCGCGGTGGAGAGCTTCCTTATGCCGTATATTAAAAGCGAGGTCGAGTCCCTTCACGGCGACACCTCGCTTACAGACTCCAAGACCGCGCTTCAGCAGATAGTTCAGCAGGTCGAGGGCGAGCGCCTTGAATACGTGCTCGTGGCTGAGCACGGTCCCGACCACAACAAAATTTTCGAGGTAGAGGCGCATCTCAACAGTAACGTTATCGGACGCGGCAAGGCAAAGAGCAAGCGTGAGGCTGAGCAGCGCGCCGCCGCAGAGGCGCTTCGCCTGTTCGGAGAAAAAAATTGAAAAAGCACGCCAACATTCCCGTGTTTATACCGCACCTCGGCTGCCCGAATTCGTGCGTGTTCTGCGACCAGCGGACAATATCGGGAAGCGCCGACTTCGATATTTCCTCAGTCGAGAAAATAATCGGCGACTCGCTCGAGAGCCTTCGGGGCAGCGGACGTGAGGTGGAGATCGCCTTCTTCGGCGGCTCGTTTACGGGGATCGACCGAGCGCTTATGACGCACCTGCTTGACATTGCGCAGTCGTATGTCGGACGCGGCGTGTGCGGCATTCGGATGTCCACGCGCCCGGACTACATTGATGAAGAGATAATCGATGTGCTGAAGCGCTACACCGTGTCGGCAGTGGAGCTCGGTATTCAGACAATGTCAAAGCGCGTGCTCGAAGCGTCGCGCCGCGGACATCTTGCCCGGGACACACGCCGAGCTGTACGAATGCTTCGCGAGAGCGGCTTTTCGGTCGTCGGTCAGATGATGATAGGTCTGCCGAGCTCGACACGCGGGGACGAAACTGAATGCGCGCGCGAAATTTGCTCACTCGGCTGCACGGCTGCGCGAATATACCCGACGCTCGTGCTGCGCGGCACCTGCCTCGAGCAGATGATGATACGCGGAGAATACACGCCGCTGACGCTTGACGACGCTGTGTCAAGAAGCGCCGACGTGCTCGAAATATTCGAGAAAAACGACGTCGAGTGCCTGCGTATAGGACTTTGCGACAGCGAGCTTCTTCATTCGCCGGAGCACTGCGCGGCAGGTCCCGTGCATCCCGCGCTTGGAGAGCTTGTGCGAGGAGAGCTGTGGCGACGCAGAATATCCGCTCGTCTTCGCGAAGAGCGGGTGAGCGGCGCTGCCGAGCTTTCAGTGCCGGTCGGAGCTCTTTCGGCGGCTGTCGGGCAAAAGCGGAAAAACAAGACCGAATTCGAGCAGCTTTGCGGCGGAAGAATCAAAATGTGCGAAAACGCGACACTTGCCGAAAACGAATTCGCGATAAACGGCAAAAAATACAGGGAGGCAGGCGAGGTATGTACCTGAAATCACTTGAGCTGCACGGCTTCAAGTCCTTTCCAGACAGAACCGTGCTCAGCTTCAATCCGGGAAATACGATCATCGTAGGCCCGAACGGAAGCGGAAAATCGAATATCACGGATGCCATGCGCTGGGTGCTCGGGGAGTTGTCCTCCAAAAGCCTTCGCGGCTCGAAGATGGAGGACGTAGTTTTCTCCGGAGCCGACGGCGTTCGCCCGATGGGCTTTGCCGAGGTGTCGATAACCTTCGACAACAGCGGAGAGGAGAAGACGCTTCCCTCGGATTACGATGAGATAACCGTGACGCGTCGCTACTACAGAGCCGGCGACAGCGCATATTTTATAAACAAAAAGCCCGTGAGGCTCAAGGACATCTACGAGCTGTTCATGAATACCGGCGTCGGTCGTGAGGGCTATTCAATCGTCGGTCAGGGCAGAATTGCCGAGATAATATCAAAAAAGAGCGAGGAACGGCGAAGCATCTTCGAGGAGGCGGCGGGCATTACGAAGTACCGCTACCGTAAGAACGAAGCGCAAAAGAAGCTTGCCGAGACCGAGGGAAATATGACGCGCGTCGGCGATATTGCCGCAGAGCTTGCCGCGCGTGTAGGACCTCTTGAGCGCGAGGCGGGAAAGGCGAGAGCATATCTCGAGCTCTACGACGAAAAGAAGAAGCTTGACGTTTCTCTGTGGAAATACGACGTCGACAGACTTCGCGAGAGCATCGAAAAGCTCGAGTCGCAGACGAAGATGTCGGCACATGAGCTTGAAATGACGGAGGACACCCTGCGGGGCGTTAACGACGGCATAGAGCGGCTTTATTCCGCATCAAGCGAGAATAAGGAGCGCTCGCAGCGTCTTTACGACGAGCTCGGCGGAGTGAAAAACGAAAAAAACCGCCTCGATAGCGACGTGAAGCTCCTTGACAACAATGCACTTCACGCGCGTGAACTGCTTGAGAGCGAGCGCAGGTCTTCGGCAGCTTCGGAAAAGGCGCTCGAAGCGGCACACGCGAAGGAAAAGCTGCTCAGCGAGAGCCTTGAGTCACTGAAAAACGAGCTCTCAGAGGGAGAGCACAGCCTCTCTCTCGTGAATTCCGAAAGGGAAAAGCTCGCGGCACAGCGCGCCGAGAAGGACGCGCTCGTTGACAGTCTGTTTGAGCAAAGACGCCGCGCGGACGCGGAGCTGTCCGACCTTCGTATAAGATTGAGCGTGCTTAAAAACAGCATCAGCGAGGGAAGCGAGCGCCGCGACGGCACCGAGGGCGAGCTTGAGTCGTATAAAAGCGAGCTTGAGAGAATCGAGAGCGAGATCGTCGAGCAGAGCGAGAGCGTCGCGACCTACGAGCGCGTGCTCGAGGAGGAGAAAAAGCGGTTTTCCGATGCCGATGCGCGTCTTGAGATGCTGCGTCGCGAGACCGACGGTCTTCGTGCCGAGCATTCTGCCGCATGTGCCGACAGTGAGGCGCTTTCCAGCAGAATATCCGCTCTCGAAAGGATGCTCGAGCATTTCGACGGATATAATAACAGTATAAAATATGTAATGTCCGAGTCTGCGGCAGGCAGACTTTCGGGAATACACGGACCGCTGTCGCACCTTATTCGCGTTGACGCGAAATATACGATAGCGCTTGAGACTGCACTCGGAGCGGCATTACAAAATATTGTAACATCCGATGAGGCGTCCGCAAAGAGCGCGATCACGTCGCTCAAGAGAGCGGGCGCGGGACGGGCTACCTTTTATCCGATGACGACCGTCAAGGCACAGTCGAGAAGCGCGGAGCTTTCAAGCGCTGCCTCGTGCCGCGGCTTTGTCGGCTTTGCAGATGAACTCGTCGACTGCGACGCGGCATACCGAGATATCGTAAGGAGCATCGTCGGGCGAGTGTGCGTGTTCGATACTCTCGACAATGCCTCCGATATGGCAAGAGCACGCGGCTGGCGTGTAAGATGCGTCACGCTCGACGGACAGCAGATCAATGCGGGGGGCTCCTTCACTGGAGGCTCGGCACGCCGCGACAGCGGAATGCTCACGAGAAGCTCACAGATCGAGACAATGAAAAAGCAGCGCGCCGAGTGCGAAAAGCGGATAGGTGTTCTGTCCGAGAGCCTTCGCGAAAACGAGAATAAGAGCGCACAGCTCATTACCGCGCGTGCGGATGCCGATGAGAGACGCAGACTTACGGAGTCGCTTGCGGCAGTCGAGCGCTCGAGCCTCGGTGAGCTTGAAGCAAAGCGTGACATGACCTCGAGCCTTATAGAGAAGCTCATGGCAGATATTACCCGCTTTGACGAGAGCTCACGCAGAAGCGCCGACGATATCCGACAGCTTGAGGCGCTTATCGCCGACGGGGAGTCGCGTGCAAAGGCACTTTCCGACTCTCGCGAGAACGAGGCTGCGCTTCGCGGTGAGCTCGATATCGGGCTCGACGAGCTCAATGTTGAGATTTCCTCCATACGTATAAAGCTTGCAGGGGTCGAAAGAGACGTTGAAAACACGCGTGCCGCACTCGAGGCGGAGAGGGAAAATATAAGCTCTCTCGAGGAAAGGCTTTCGCTCAGCAAAAAGCATCAAGCCTCTCTTGAAGACGAGATAAGCCTGTCGGCGTCACGACGCGCCGAAATGTGCGAAAGGGGAGAGCTGACGGAGAAAAGCCTTGAGCAGCTTGAGCAAAGGCTGAGTGAGCTCGACGCCGAGGGCGACAGACTCGAGGAAAAGCTCTCCGAGCTTCGCCGCCGCGAAAAGGAGCTTGTCGGCAAAAAGGAGCTCTGCTTTGTGGCACATACGAAGAATACAAGCAAGCTTGAGTCCATGAGCGCGGAGCTTGACAAGATGACAGCACGCTTGTGGGACGAGTATGAGCTTTCCTACGCGGGGGCTGCCGAGCTTCTGGGCGAGGACGGATACGAGGAGGTCGCCGAGGGTACGAGGGCTCGCTGCCACGCGAGACTTGCAGAGCTCAAGGGTCAGATACGTGCACTCGGGCACGTCAATGTTTCGGCAATTGACGAATATACCGAGACGCGCGAGAGATACGACCATATCCGCACTCAGCTCGACGATCTCGAGGCGTCGAGACGCGAGCTGCTTGAGGTAATTGACGGGATCGAGACGGACATGCGACGCATGTTCACGGAGGCCTTTGAGGTCATTAACCGCAATTTCGGCGAGGTATTCGCGGAGCTGTTCGGTGGAGGAGTCGCTGAGCTCACGCTCACCGACCCCGAAAACGTGCTGACGAGCGGTATCGAAATTTCCGCAGCGCCTCCCGGCAAGACAGTAAAGAGCCTCAGTCTGCTTTCGGGCGGTGAGCAGGCGTTCATCGCGATAGCGTTGATGTTCGCACTGATAAAATACAGCCCGTCGCCGTTCTGCATCTTCGACGAGATCGAGGCGGCGCTCGACGAGGTGAACGTATCCCGCGTTGCGGGCTATATTCGAAAGTTCTCGGCGGAAATGCAGATAATAATGATAACGCACCGTCGCGGCACGATGGACATTGCGGACACGCTTTACGGTGTCACGATGCCGCGCCGCGGAATATCAAAGGTGTTTACGCTCGATGTCAATGCGGCGGACGGAAACGACAGCTTTCTTAAGACCTGACGCAAACGAAAGGAAAAAACAAAGTGGGATTTTTAGATAAGCTCAAAGACGGACTCAAAAAAACAAAAAATGCGGTCTTCGGTCAGCTTGACGATGTTATAAAAAGCTTCCGAAAGGTCGACGAGGAGCTTCTTGAGGAGCTTGAGGAGGTACTGATCTGTGCCGATGTCGGCGCGGAGTGTACCGAATACATTATAGACGAGCTTCGCTCGCGTATCAAGGACGGAAACATAAAGGAGCCCGATGACGTCAGAGAAGCGCTTGCGGATATCCTCCGCGAGCTTGTCGGAGAGGGCGAGCCGCTTGCGCTCGACACACACCCGTCGGTAATACTCGTTATCGGAGTTAACGGCGTCGGCAAGACGACCTCCATCGGAAAGATCGCGGCAAACCTTAAGGCTCAGGGACGTCGTGTACTCGTAGCGGCGGCGGATACCTTCCGCGCGGCTGCAATAGAGCAGCTTGCCGTGTGGTGCGAGAGAGCAGACGTTGAGCTTGTCCGTCAAAACGAGGGCTCAGACCCCGCAGCCGTCGTCTACGATGCTGTCGCCGCAGCAAAGCGTCGCGACGCCGATGTGCTTATAGTCGACACGGCGGGCAGACTTCACAACAAGAAGAACCTTATGGACGAGCTTGCAAAGATCGGACGCGTGCTCGACCGCGAGCTTCCCGGCTGTTCCCGCGAGACACTTCTCGTGCTTGACTCGACAACGGGACAGAACGCGCTCGTTCAGGCGAAGGAATTCAAAAACGCGACCGACATTACCGGTCTTATCCTCACAAAGCTCGACGGAACGGCTAAGGGCGGCGCGGTATTCTCGATACGCCGCACTGTCGGAATTCCCGTGAAATACATCGGAGTCGGCGAGCAGATAGACGACATGGAGCCCTTTGACGCGCAGATGTTCGTGGACGCGCTCCTCGGAGAGGAATGAGACGATGACAAAATTCGTGCTCGCGTCCAACAATAAAAAGAAAATTGCCGAGATACGCGCACTGCTCGGAGAATGCGCGCTCGGCGGAGAGGTCCTGTCGCTTTCACAGGTCGGCTTCAGCGGCGAGATCGAGGAAAACGGCAAAAGCTTCGAGGAAAACTCACTCATTAAGGCAGCTGCCGCCGCACGTCTCGGATATATCGGAATTGCGGACGACTCGGGACTGACCGTCGATGCGCTCGGCGGAGCACCGGGAATATACTCCGCGCGATATTCGGCAGAAGTCGAAAGTGACGACCGCGACGGAGCAAACCGTGAAAAGCTCCTTCGCGAGCTTGAAGGCGTGAAGGGCGACGCGCGTTCCGCAGCATTCGTCTGCGTAATGTCGGCAGTGCTCCCCGAGACCTGCGCTGCGACAATCCCCGAGAAATACCGCGCGGACGCGAAGGTCGCTGCCGCTGTTGGACTTTCACCGGAGAGATGTATGACGCTTCGCGGCGAGTGCCGGGGCGTGATTACCGAATGCGAGGCGGGCGAGGGAGGCTTCGGCTACGACAGCCTGTTTTTCTCCCCCGAGCTTTCAAAGACATTTGCCGAAGCATCGGCTGACGAAAAGGGCAGGGTCAGTCACAGAGGACGTGCTCTTCGCATGTTTTCCGCGGCACTTTGCGAAATATTCAATAAATAAGGGCTCACGCGAGGACGCGTGACGCCACGGAAGGAAAAAATTTATGCTTACAAGCAAAAACAGAGCATATCTTCGCGGTCTTGCAAACACAATGCAGGCTGTGACACAAATAGGCAAGGGCGGGGTGACCCACGAGCTTTGCCGCGCGGTCGGCGATGCGCTCGAGGCACACGAGCTGATTAAGCTCGGCGTGCTCGAGAACGCCGGAATGACAACGCGCGAGGCGGCTGACGCCGTCGCAGAGGGCACGGGAGCGGATGTGGTTTCCGTTATCGGAAGAAAGATCGTTCTCTTCCGCGTTTCCTCAAAGGAGGAGAACCGCAAGGTGTCCTCTCAGCTCAAGCTGAAATGAGCGAAAGGACCTTAAAGCGGGTCGGGCTGTACGGCGGCACGTTTTCTCCGCCGCACCTCGGTCATCTTCACGCCGCCGAGGAGTTCGCCGAGCAGCTGAAGCTCGACAGACTCATTATAATGCCCGCCGGCACGCCGCCTCACAAGACGGAGACGCTTCATATCGACGGCGAGCTGCGTCTTGAGATGTGCCGCCTGACCTTCGGCGCGATACACTGCGTCGAGATATCATCCCTTGAGATCGACCGCGGCGGCGCCAGCTACACGGTCGATACGCTCCGCGCACTTGAGCGCGACGGAGAGGAGATATTCATGCTTTGCGGAGACGATATGTTCCTCACGCTCGACAGGTGGCGCTGCGCCTCGGAGATATTCTCACGCGCTGTGATAGTCTGCATGCGACGCTATCTGACCGACGGCGCCGAGCTGTGCCGCCGACGTGACGAGTATACCGAAAAATATTCGGCGCGTGTGGAGTTTATCGACGCTCCCGCCTTTCCCGCGTCCTCCTCGCAGGTGCGCGAGAGGCTTGCGGCGGGCGAGAGCTGCACGGAGCTGCTCGAGGAGCGCACGGCACGCTATATTCGAGCGACCGGAATCTATTCGCGCACGGCGCGGTAAGGAGAATAACATGAAAGTGATCGGAGAATCGTAGATCCTCTTTCTGCGTGAGGCGGTAAAGAGCTATCTTACGGAAAAAAGATATCTTCACACGCTCGCGGTCGAGCGCGAGGCGGCACGTCTCGGAGAGCTTTACCTCCCCGAAAAAGCAACCGAGCTTCGCTGTGCCGCGCTTCTTCACGATATCACAAAAAAATGCGATTTAGAAAAACAGTTGCAATATTGCGAAGAATTTGATATAATAATAGGCGATTATGATATTCTGTCGCCCAAGACCTTCCACGCAAGGACTGCCGCCGCCGTCGCGGCACGGGATTTTCCCGAGCTTGCGACGCACGATGTTATCTCAGGCGTGCGCTGGCACACAACGGGACACGACAATATGACCGATTTTGAGGCGATAGTTTATCTTGCGGACTATATCGAGGATACGAGAAGCTTTTCCGACTGCGTGGAGCTGCGTGATTACTTTTACACGGGGCTTGCCGCAGGAGAAGACAAGAACGAGCTGCTGTGCCGCACGATGATAAAGTCCTTCGATCTGACCGTAAGCGGTCTTATCGGGGAGGGAGCGCCGATAGACTCCGATACCGTTCTGGCAAGAAGCTTTTACATAAGTCGCCTTCGTTCACTGTCAAAGGCAGACTGAGCCTCGCTTTGTCCTATCCCGAAAAGGAGTCGGCATTTGCCGAAAACCGAAAAAATGAAAAAGCTTGAAAAGGAAAACACGCCCGTAAGGAAGAAAAAGAGAAGACTCGGACTGTCTGCCGGAAAAAAGGCTGCGATCGCCGTGATACTCGGCATATATGTGCTTGTCCTTGCGGCGACGTCTCTTTTCGTTTTTTACAGACCGCAGGCAAACAGAGATGCGCTTACCGCTGTTCTGACTCAGACTGACGCCGACGGAAATGTCGTAACCGATGAGCACGGCAATGCCGTAACGGAGATAGTTGAGTTCAACCCCGGCAAGGACGTGGATGCGTACAATATTCTTGTGCTCGGACACGACCGCGCGGCTATGCTGACGGACGTTTTTATGCTTGTCAATGTCGATAACCGTGACAGCTCGATCACAATTATGCAGATTCCGCGCGATACGTGGATCTCGAACCATACAGGTACAGACGGCAACTTCCACTACGTTGCCACAAATAAGATAAACGCCGTCTTTTCCACATATTACAGCTACCACCGCTATACGGAGGGCATGGAGGAGTCGAAGGCATACAAGGAAGCACTCTTTTCGCTTGCCGATGTGCTCGAGAAGAATCTGTTTATCAATATAGACTATTCTCTTATCATGGATCTCGACGGTTTCCAGAATATCGTTGATATTCTCGGCGGCGTTGATCTGTACGTCGAGCAGCCGATGTATTACTCCGACCCCGAGCAGGGACTTTATATCAATATCCCCGCAGGTCAGCAGACGCTCAACGGTGCGCAGGCAGAGGGCTTTGTAAGATACCGCTACGGCTATCTTACCGCAGACCTCGGACGTCAGAACGCGCAGAAGCAGTTCATGACGGCGCTGTTCAATAAGGCAAAGTCCACACTTTCGCTCTCGAATGTTGACAAGCTCACCAATATCGCCGATGCAATTTACACCTATATCGATACAGACATGTCGGCGGCGGATATTCTTTTCTTTGCGAACAGTCTGCTCAAGTGCGATCTTTCCGAGATGAACATGATGACAATGCCCGGCAACCTTGCCTCCGGCTATTACGTAATGAACCGTCGGGCGGTCTACGGAGTTATAAATACCTCCTATAACCTCGGAGAGAGCGATATTCCCGAGGCTGCCTTCGACAGCATCGGCATATTCAACAACACCTCCGACGGCGCGATAAGCTATGCGTACAGCATGCCTGCCGACGAGGTATTTGACAATACCGTCTTCAACGGTGCGGATGTCGCGGACGAGGGAATTCACCTGCCGTGGAACAATAACCGATAAGGCGGCAGGGGCTCGGATATGCTCCGGACCGATAAGGAGAACTGAATTTTGGCGACCAATCGCGGAAATTATAACGGCGGCGGGAATATGCCGCCCCGCATGAATGACCTCCCGCTCGACGCTCATGTCGGCAGGCGGCGCCGACGCGTGCCGACAAGGTACCGGGTGACGGTCGCGGCGATACTTGTGCTGTACGCGGCATTGCTGTCCGCCGTAACCTACTTTATGCTTTATAAGCCCGATATCGGCGGACGTGACACCTTCATCGAATACGAGACCGACGAATTCGGCAATACGGTCGAGAAAAGATACGAATATACACAGGTCGACGGCACGTACAATTTTCTTGTCCTCGGTATGGATAAGGAGGCGTCGCTTACCGATGTGTGCATGATAGTCAATTTCGATACGCGAAGCGGTAAGCTTGCGCTGATGCAGCTGCCGCGAGACACCTTCGTTCGCTCGACGGACGGCGTGAACAACAATTCCGGCAAGATAAACGAGCTTTTCGCCGATCACCGCTATGCAAGGCTGAGAAACGGCGAGAGCGAGGAGAAGGCCTACGGCGGAGCGCTCGACGACGTGACGTCTCTTCTCGAGCAGAGCCTGTGCATCAGGATCAATTTCTCGGTAATTATGGATCTCGAGGGCTTCCGCGGCATAGTCGATGCCGTCGGCGGAGTTGAGATGGAGCTCCCGAATGCACTGTACTACAGCGACCCCGAGCAGGGGTTGTATATTAATCTTCCCGCGGGTCATCAGACGCTCAACGGAGAGCAGGCAGAGCAGTTCGTCCGCTTCCGCGAGGATTACAATCAGGGAGACCTCGGTCGTGTGAACGCGCAGAAGATGTTTATCTCAGCCTTCTTCGCAAAGCTCAAAAGCTGCGGTGTGGCAAACGCTGCGAGCATAGCAGAGAAGGTCTTCGACAACGTAACGTGCGACCTTGAGCTCGGTGATGTCGTTTTCTTCGCAAAAAAGCTCATGGCAGCAGACCTTTCGGGGATCACGATGCGAACGCTCCCGGGTCAGGTCACCGTATCGGGAAATTATTACGTGATGAACCGCGCGGCAACGCTTGCGACGATAAACGAGAGCTTTAACGTGTACGACAGTGCCGTGGGAGACGGAATATTCGACTCGTCGAGAATGTTCGCGAGCGCGGATTCCTCAGATATCATGGCATGCTACAACGCCGCGCCGACCGACCTCTACGACGGAAATGTTTATTCCGGCGACAGCGTCGCGCAGGACGGTATCAATATACCTTTCGCAAGAAAATAACGGAGAATAATTATGGATAAGAACAATATCATCCCCACCGAGGTGACAAGCGTTGAGACACCCCTTGACATCGCACGTGCAGTCGCCTTCGCGGTGGATTCTAAAAAAGCAAAGGACATAAAGCTCCTTCGCGTTGAGGATCACACGGTGATCACAGATTACTTCGTGATATGCACGGGTAGCTCGCGCACGCAGGTCAGAGCTCTCGCCGATGAGGCGGACTATATCCTCGAGAAGCACGGACTCTCCTGCCTTCGCACGGAGGGCTACGACAGCGGCACATGGGTGCTGAAGGACTACGGCTCGGTAATACTTCATGTTTTCAACGAGCAGAGCAGAGCTTTTTACAATCTCGAAAAGCTCTACGAGAGCACCGATGAGGTCACCGAGGCAGAGCTTGTCGAGGACTGACATTTTCACAAGACGAATATAACCGAAAGGCAGAGCATATCCGAAATGAGACACGATTTCAAAAACATCGAAGAAAAATGGCAAAAGCGGTGGGAGGATGCAGGCATCTTCCACGCTGAGGATAACAGCGACAAGAAGAAGTTCTACGGTCTTGTCGAGTTTCCGTACCCGAGCGGTGCGGGAATGCACGTCGGACACGTAAAGGCGTATTCCGGACTTGAGGTGATCTCAAGAAAGAGGCGCATGGAGGGCTACAATGTCCTTTTTCCGCTCGGCTTTGACGCGTTCGGACTTCCGACCGAGAATTATGCTATAAAGACGGGTATCCACCCGAGACGTGTTACCGATATGAATATCGCGAAGTTCACGTCGCAGATGAAGCGCGTCGGCTTCTCGTTCGACTGGACGAGAACCGTCGACACCACCGACGAGAATTACTACAAGTGGACACAGTGGATATTCCTTAAAATGTTTGAGAACGGACTTGTCTTCCGCGACAAGACGCTCGTCAACTACTGCCCGAGCTGTAAGGTCGTCCTTTCCAATGAGGACTCGCAGGGCGGCAAGTGCGATATCTGCCACAGCGATATCGTTCAGCGCTCGAAGGACGTTTGGTATCTCCGCATAACCGAGTATGCCGACAAGCTCCTTGAGGGTCTTGACGAGGTCGATTACCTGCCGAATATCAAGACTCAGCAGGTGAACTGGATCGGTAAATCCCGCGGTGCGTTCGTCAGCTTCGGAATCAACGGCATCGAGGATAAGCTCCGCATTTATACAACACGCCCCGATACGCTCTACGGTGTGACCTTCATGGTGCTTGCTCCCGAGCATCCCATTCTTGATAAGTATAAGGAAAAAATCGCGAACTTCGGCGAGGTCGAGTCCTACCGCGAGCTTTGCGGAAAGAAGACCGAGTTCGAGCGTACACAGCTTGTCAAGGATAAGACCGGCGTCCGGATCGACGGACTTTCCGCGATAAATCCCGTCAGCGGCAAGGAGATACCGATCTACATTTCCGATTACGTAATGATGGGCTACGGCACGGGCGCTATCA
>CAYNHY010000015.1:0-20368 GCA_964397225.1 uncultured Ruminococcus sp. | reverse complement strand
CCGTTTATCATGAACTTCATGCAGCCCGTGCCGCTCGCCTCCTTGCCGGCAAGCGATATCTGTTCGCTGATATCGGTCGCGGGCATAAGCAGCTCAGACTCTGTGACATTATATTCCTCGACAAACGCTATACGGATCACGTCGCGCGCCACGGGGTCGCGCGCTATCTCCTCGCCGAGGCTCCAGATGAGGCGAATTATATTCTTCGCCATGTAATATCCGCTTGCCGCCTTACCGCCGAAGATAAATGTCGTCGGCGTGATGTCGGCATTCGGGTTATTCTTCAGCTCTGCGTAAAGCGAGAGCACCTTGAGAACGTTGAGCAGCTGCCTCTTGTATTCGTGAATTCGCTTGACCTGCGTGTCGAATACGGAGGACGCATCGAGTGCGACGCCTGTCTTGTTGAAGTAATGCTTCGAGAAAGCAAGCTTGTTTTCCGCCTTTATATCGCGTAGGCGCTCGAGGACCCCCGCGTCGTCGCGGTACTTGAGGAAATCTTCTAGTCTCTCGGGATCCTTGCGGTAGAAGTCGCCTATCGTCTCGTCAAGCAAGCTTGAGAGCCCGCGGTTCGAGTAGCAAAGCCAACGCCTGTGCGCGATGCCGTTCGTAACATTCGTAAATTTCTGCGGGTACGCCTTGTAGAAATCGTGAAACACTGTCTTCTTCAGGATATCCGAATGAAGAGCCGAAACTCCGTTTACGGTATGCGAAGCGATAACACTGAGATTGGCCATGCGTATCTGCGAGTACGCGACGACGGACATTCTCGAAATACGGTCCCAGTCGCCGGGGTACATATTCCAAAGGTCTGTGCAAAGGCGGCGGTTTATCTCCTCGATTATCATGTAGATCCTCGGCAGCTTCAGGCGGAACAGATCCACATTCCACGTTTCAAGCGCCTCGGGAAGCACTGTATGATTTGTGTAGGAAACGACGCGTGTCACGGTTCGCCATGCCTCATCCCACGAATAGGAGTACACGTCGATGAGTATTCGCATAAGCTCCGGGACGACGAGCGCGGGGTGCGTGTCGTTAATGTGTATCGCTATCTTGTCCGCAAGATTCTCAAGCGTGCCGTAGGCGGCGAGGTGGTCGCTTATAATGCTCTGAAGCGAGGCGGAAACGAGGAAATACTGCTGCGACAGTCTGAGGAGCTTGCCCTCGTCATGTGCGTCCGACGGGTAGAGCACCTTTGAAATTATCTCGGCATTCGAGGTCTCCTGCATCGCGCGGACATACTCGCCCTGCGAGATAAGGTTCATATTAAAGGACGTAGTGTCCACTGCCTTCCAGAGTCGGAGATTGTTGACCGCGTCGCTGTCGTAGCCCGAAATGAGCAGGTCATAGGGCAGCGCACGCACCTCACTGTAATTTTCATACGTGATGTCGCACTTGTCGCCGTTCCAGTTCTCGTGTACCGTGCCACCGAAGCGAACGGTAAATGCCTTGTCTGTTCTCGGGTTGAGCCAAACGCTGCCTCTGTCCATCCAGGAATCGGGAAGCTCTATCTGCTCGCCGTCAACGAGCTTCTGCTTAAAGAAGCCATACTCGTAGCATATCGAAAAGCCCGTTGCGGGATATCCGAGCGTTGTGAGCGAGTCCATGAAGCACGCCGCAAGACGTCCTAGTCCGCCGTTGCCGAGTCCGAGATCGACATCCATCTCATAGGCGTCGTCAAGGCTGTAGCCCATGTCCGAGAGCACCTCTCGGTACTCATTTTCAAGGCCGAGGTTCATCACGGCGTTCTTCATCGTTTTTCCGACGAGGAATTCCATGCACATATAATATATCTTCTTACCGCGCGTCTTCTTCTGGCGGCGCTTGAATTCAACTCTCTTTGCCGCGAGCGTGTCCTTGATGCTGAGGGCGGTCGCCTTATATATTTGCTCCGCGTCTGCCTCGTCGGAATGCACACCGAAATATCTTATCAGCTTGTCCTCTACCGACTGTCTTATCTGTGTTTTTGTCTGTTCTTCTTTGTTCATTTGTTTCTCCGTGCCGCCCCTTCGGCGAGCCTTGCTTTAATTTTTCCGCTGTAATAAAATGACTCCTGCCGACCCCTCCGAAAAAGCCTCCGTTAAGGTCGGCAGAAATTATTTTGTCACTCAAAGCATTGAGTTATACAGCTTAACGTATTTCTCGGCGGATGCATTCCACGAGAAGTCCACCTTCATAACGCGCCGTCTGAGAGCTGCCCACTTCTGCTTCTTTCTGTATATCTCGAGGGCGTACTCAATGACTGCCATCATGTCATGCGCGTTGTAATTCGCAAACGAGAATCCGTTGCCCTCGCCCGTGAATTCGTTGTACGGCTTTATCGTGTCGTAAAGGCCTCCCGTTTCGCGAACGATCGGGACTGTGCCGTAGCGTGAGGCTATCATCTGAGACAGTCCGCACGGCTCACTCTTTGAAGGCATGAGGAATATATCGCCGCCGGCGTAGAATTTCTTCGACAACGCCTTATTGTACTCGAGGCGCACCGCAACACGACCCGGATGGTCTGCCGCCGCGCGGAGGAAAAAGTCCTCATATTCGCACTCACCCGTGCCGAGCACGGCAAAGGAGGCATCCGTGTGCTCGAGAATATCGTAAAGCACGCATCGCACAAGCTCAAAGCCCTTATGCCCCGCAAGTCGCGATACCATAACGATGAGCGGCTTTTTCGGGTCGGGGTCGAGTCCGCATATCTCGCACAGCTCTGCCTTGTCGCGTGCCTTTCCCGCAATTTTGTCTGCGCTGTAGCACTCGGCGATATCGCAGTCATGCTCGGGATTGTAGTACTCGATATCGATACCGTTCGTAATTCCGGTAAGCTTGTCGCGGCTGTCGCGCAGGATGTGGTAAAGCCCATGCGAATAATATTCCGTAAGGATCTCCGAGGCGTAGCGCTCGCTGACCGTGCTTACCATGTCAGAGCAGGTGACAGCGCCCTTGAGAAGGTTGATGCATCCGTCATATTCTACCACAGAGCGATCCGTTTCGTCAAGGTCGAATACGTCGCCGAGAATGCTGAGATCGTACTTTCCCTGATATTCGATATTATGTATCGTAAACAGCGTCCGTACATTGCAATACGGCTCAATGCCGACAAGGCGGCGCTTTAGGTAAATTACGGCAAGGGCACTCTGCCAATCATTGGCATGCATAACGTCCGGGACAAAACCTACTGTCGACATCAGGTGCAGTACAGCCTTTCCGAAGTAAGCGAAGCGCTCTCCGTCGTCGTACTGCCCGTAGAGCATGCGGCGGGCAAAATAGTACTCGTTGTCAATGAAGTACACAGTCACGCCGTCGCGCTCCGTCTTCCATATTCCGCAGTAAAGCCTGCGCCAGGAAAGTCTCAGCTCTCCCTCGGAAACACGCTCGAAGCTGTCATCCATCTTTTCCTTTATCGCGGGGTACATGGGGATAACGACGCGGACATCCGCCTCGCCTCCGGTCGCGCGGCGCACCGCGGCGGGAAGCGAGCCGATAACATCGGCAAGACCGCCCGTCGACACGAACGGCAATGCCTCCGAGGCTACGTATAATATTTTCATTTTAATTTCCTTTCATGCTGTCTCAAAGCACTCTGTCCTTGGATATGTAATACGGAAGCTCCTCGGTTCCCGAGAGCAGCCGTCCGTCTCTGATGAAGGCATTCTTGTCGCTGACGACGCAATTTATATATGCTCCCTCTCCGATGTAGCTGTCCTGCATAATTATCGAGTTGCGGACGGTCGCGTTGCGGCTGACCTTGACTCCGCGGAACAGTATCGAATTCTCTACCGTACCCTCGATGCGACAGCCGTCGGCTATAAGCGAGTTGCGCGCTTCGGAGTCGTTACTGAAATATGTCGGCACCGAGTTTCTGATCTTCGTGTAGATCGGGCGGTTCTTCACGCCGAATATGGCACGGCGGAAGCTGTCGTCACCGATAAGCTGCATGCTGTACTTGAAGTAATCGGCGAAGGAGCGAATGCAGGCGAAGTGTCCATCGTATCTGTATACGGCAAACTTGTGTGTGTTCAGATTTCTCAGCACAACATCGCGCGTCATGCTCGTGTAGCCGTGCGCGATGGCGTCAAGCACCGTTTGCTGCAAAAATCTCGTATTCACAACGGTAATGTTGAGTCCGACGTCGGCGCGACCCGAGAACTTTTTCGGGAAGGCGAGCACATCGGTGACGAAGCCGTTGTCGTCGGAGTAGTATATCGTGCTCGACTCCGCCTCCTTTTCGGTAAGGTCGACGCTCTTGACCGCCATTGTCATCTCCGCGCCGCTCTCCTTGTGGAACTTGATTATATCGTTGAAGTCGACATTGCACACAACGTCGCAGTCGGACATGACGACATAGTCGGCAGTCAGTCTGCCGAGAATGTAGCTGACGCTCTTTAATGCCTCAAGGCGTGAGGTGTAGAGTGAGTTTGCCGCATTCGCGTATGCCGTGATGTACGGCGGCAGAATTTTAACACCTCCGCTGCGGCGCGCGAGATCCCAGTCCTTACCGCTGCCGATGTGATCCATGAGTGACTGGTAATTATAATGCGCGATGACGCTGATATCGAAAATATTGGAGTTTACCATATTGGAAAGCGCGAAATCTATGAATCTGTATCTGCAACCGAAGGGCACAGAGGCAACCGTTCGTCTGACAGTGAGCTCGGGCAGATTGGAATCGTGTATATTAGAAAAAATAATTCCTGTGGCTGACATTTGATTCTCCGTTCTTCCGCTGTTGTGCGGTTTATTTTGATAGCTTTGCGAGGGGGGTTACTTATTTTGCGCGAGCCACTCGCCGTTTACCATTGCCCCGCCGGGGATATTTGCATTGTCTTCGAGCTCGAGCGAGCAGCCGACTACCGTTATCGCGTCACTCATGGTCTTCGTGCGTCCGACGACGCAATTCGCACCGATCCTCGTGTTCTCGTCGATTATACTGTAGTTTACCGTCGCACCGGCTCCGATGTGAACGCCGCTCATGATGACGGAGTCCTTAATGTACGCGCCTCGCTCGACCGTTACTCCGCTGAAGAGTATCGAGTTTTCGACGATTCCCTCAATGTCACAGCCCTCTGTGATGAGCGAGTTCGATATCTTCGCCTTTTCGCCGACGTGCTGAGGCGGCATTGCGGTGTTGCGCGAATAAATGCGCCAGCTCTTGTCCTTGAGATCGAACACGGGGCTCTCGCCGAGCAGATCCATATTCGCTTCCCAAAGTGACGATATCGTTCCGACATCCTTCCAATAGCCGTGGAAGGGATAAGCGAACATCTCTCGACCGTCCGCGAGCATCTTCGGAATTATATTTTTGCCGAAGTCGTTCGAGGAGTCGGGATCAGCCTCGTCCTCGATCAGATATTTCTCAAGCAGCGCGCGGTTGAATATGTAGATTCCCATCGAGGCGTTTGTCGATTTCGGATGCGCCGGCTTCTCCTCGAATTCGAGTATTCTCATGTCGTCATCGGTATTCATAATGCCGAAGCGGCTCGCCTCCTCGAGGCTTACATTGAGTACGGCGATCGTGCAGTCGGCACCCTTTGCGATATGCTCCTGAAGCATTGCATTGTAATCCATCTTATATATGTGGTCGCCCGAGAGGATGAGCACGTAATCCGGGTCATATCTGTTGATGAAGTCAAGATTCTGATAGATTGCGTTTGCCGTTCCCTTATACCAGTCCGCGCCGTTCTTTCCCTGATACGGCGGGAGTACCATAACTCCGCTCTGCATGCGGTCAAGGTCCCACGGCTGTCCGTTTCCTATATATTCGTTGAGCACGAGGGGCTGGTACTGCGTCAGCACACCCACCGTGTATATGTGGGAATTAACGCAGTTTGAAAGCGGAAAGTCGATTATACGGTATTTGCCGCCGAAGGGTACTGCGGGCTTTGCTGTTTTTTCCGTAAGCGTATAAAGTCTGCTTCCCTGTCCGCCGGCAAGGAGCATTGCTACGCATTGCTGCTTTTTGTACATAGTCTGCACCGCTCTTTCTGTTTTATTTTTTGTTATTTGAATCCGTTTTGCGTCGGGTATTCGCTGTTTTTCTTGTGCTGCGCTTCTTCGGAGCCTTCTTTTTTCGAAGGATGATCCCCGAAAGCGCGGGCAAGCTGAAGGTGAGCACGTCGCGCCCGTCAGCCTCACGAACTAAGGACGTCAGCACCTCGCCGATATCCGTTCCTCCTCCACCGTACATGTACATATCCGAGTTTATAAGGACCTCGTATTCGCCGGCATCGGAGAGCTCGAGCACGAAGCCGTCCCGGCATATCGGAGAGTAATTTATCACCGCGATAAGCTCGTCTCGCGCGGCGTCAAGGCGCCGATAGGCGACCGTGTTTATGTCCGCAGAGTCCGCATATATCCATTCAAAGCCGTCCCAGCCGTCGTCTATCTGCCACAGTTGCGGCGAGGCGAGATAAACGTGATTGAGCTCGCGAACGAAGCGCTGCATCTCGGTGTGCCGCGGGTACTCGAGCATAAACCACTCAAGCTGCTCCTTCTCCGTCCACTCGCGGAACTGCGCGAATTCGCAGCCCATAAAGGTCAGCTTCTTCCCGGGGAGCGTCATCATATTGACAAGGAAGGCTCGCATTCCCGAGAACTTCTCATCGTAGGAGCCGTACATCTTGTCGACAAGCGAGCGCTTGCCGTGGACGACCTCGTCGTGCGACACAGGGAGAATGTAATTCTCCGTAAAGGCGTACATCAGTGGGAAGGTGAGCTTTGTGTGGCTGTACTGCCTGTATATCGGGTCGGTCGCAACATATTCGAACATGTCGTTCGCCCAGCCCATGTTCCACTTGAAATTGAAGCCGAGTCCGCCGACGTCGACGGGCTTTGTTATCATCGGCCACGAGGTCGACTCCTCCGCTATCATCAGCGCATCGGGAAATTCGGCGAACACCGCCGTATTCAGCTTTCTGAAGAAGGCTATCGCCTCGAGATTTTTGTTGTCTCCGTTGGAATTCGGCACCCACTCACCGGGCTCACGGTCGTAATCAAGGTAAAGCATAGACGCCACCGCGTCCACACGCAGACCGTCAATGTGGTAGCGCCTCATCCAGAACAGCGCGTTTGAGATAAGGAATGACTGCACCTCGCAGCGTCCGACGTCAAAGCAGCGCGTGCCCCAGCCTCGGTGCTCCATTCGGTCTTGCCCCTGATACTCGTACAGCGGCTCGCCGTCGAATTCGTAAAGCCCGTATCTGTCCTTCGGAAAATGCGCCGGTACCCAGTCGAGTATTACACCGATACCTGCGCGGTGGAGCCTGTCGACGAAATACGCGAAATCCTCGGGTGTTCCGTATCTTGCGCTCGGAGCGTAGTAGCCGGTGACCTGGTAGCCCCACGAGCCGTCGAAGGGATGCTCCGCTATCGGTAGCAGCTCGACATGCGTATAGCCCATGTCCTTTACATACGCGGCAAGCTTCCTTGCAGCCTCGCGGTATGACAGATAATTCTCGCCGTCCTCCGTGCTCTTTCCGTCCTTGGTGCGCCACGAGCCGAGGTGCAGCTCGTAGATGTTCATCGGCGAGGCGTAATAATGCCCCGCACGCACATCCTTCTTCGAGCGCTCGGCGCGGCGTCGCAGCCACGCGCTATCGTGCCAGACAAAGGAATCGGTATCGCAAACCACGGACGCACTCTCGCCGAGCGTCTGTGCGGAAAACGCATATGGGTCAGCCTTGAGATATGTAGCTCCGTCGGCGCCCGTCACCGCGTATTTGTAATACATTCCCTCAAAGGAGTGCGTACCCTCGAGCGAGGTCTGCCAAACGCCCGCCTCACTCACGCGTTCCATTGCAAGCGGCGCGTCCCAGGAGGTAATGTCGCTCGCGAGAGCCACGCCTCGCGCATTCGGCGCCCAGACGCGGAAGGTGCAGGTATATTTCCCGCCGTCGAAGGTCTCGTGCGAGCCGAGATATTCGTAGGATGCAAAATTCGTTCCCTGATGAAACAGGTATGCTTGAAGCTTTTCGGATTCTGTATTCTTCATGCCGTCTCCGTTGATACTTTTAATTATATTCGCCTCCGTGCCGAAAAGCACGCGGAAGCTGTCGTCTTAAAAACTTTCGCTGCAAAAAAACGGCAACACATTCACTGTGCCGCCGCATAACGGCGGAGAGGGTCGTCCTGCGACAGCGCAAAGCGCCACGGTCGCAGAGCATCCTCCCCGGCATAATCGATATTGAGCCTCTTCGACACCGCAATTTCACCTGTAGGGTAAAGCTCGGCATCGCAAATATAAATTCTTTCGCCGTCAAGGCGCAAGGAGTCGCAGTCTCTGTCAATAGCCATGGCACGGCACAGCTTACCGGGACCGTCTGCGATATGTCGCCGGGTATTCGCGGTCACTCCCACGCGGGAGGCTCGGCGCTCGAGCATAGTCTTGCGTCCGAAATAGGGCAAAGCTGCCCTTATCAGCACAGCCTCGGGGATATTCTCCGCATTTGCCGTGACGTTCATGCAGTAATACATTCCGTATATCATATAAACATATGCATATCCGCCGGGCAGGTACATTGACTCGTTTCGGGCACTTCTGTGTCCGCCGAAGGCGTGGCAGGCACGGTCGGTCGTCCCCATATACGCCTCCGTGTCGGCAATAATTCCCGCCGTTACCGCACCATCCGACACGGTGACGAGAAGCTTTCCGAGCAGAGCCCGAGCAAGGCACAAAGCATCCGCAGTATAAAATTCGCTTGACATTTTCTTTCCGAAGCTCTTCATTTTACACTCGGTGCCGTCCTTTCTCAAATAATCATTCGTAGGTTCGCAGACTTCCTATGACTCGTCCGAGAACCGTAAGGTTCTCTACGATTATCGGAGCCATGGTGCTGTTCTGCGGCTGAAGTCTGAAGTGGCCGCCTTCCTTGTAAAAGGTTTTTACCGTTGCCTCGTCGTCGATCAACGCAACGACAATGTCACCGTTCTCTGCGACGCGCGTCTGCTCCACTATAACAATGTCGCCGTCAAGAATGCCCGCCTCTATCATGCTCGTGCCTGTAACACGGAGCGCGAACATCGAGCGCCCGCCCGCGTTCTTCTTATCGAAGGGGTAGGCAATGTAGCCGTCGTGATTCTCAACGGCAAGTATCGGCATGCCGGCTGTCACCTTTCCGATGATGGGTATCATCGGTCGCGGAGCGGTATCCGCACCTGCCACCAGGGAATCCACACGGAGGGTGCGGCTCTTTCCGCCTTCCTTGAGGATATAGCCCTTCTTCTCAAGCTTTTCGAGATACGTATGTACTGTCGAGGTGCTCTTAATATCGAGGTCGCGCCTGATATCGCGTATGGAGGGAGAATATCCGTTCTTCAGTATGTTTTCCTTTATGTAGTCAAGTATCTGCTGTTCTCTTTCGCTGAGTGCTGCCATATAAACTCCGTGTTTACGCGCTCACGGCGCGGTCTTTCAATTATTACGCATTGCTTACCGTCGATAGCGGCGGTAAGCAAGTCTGCCTTCGCGGTAAAATATCCTCAGAGATATTTTACCGTCCGCACTTATTATACCACGAAGCAAAAATGTTTGCTTGCAAGGACATTTTTGCGAGACCGTCAATTGTGCGGGCGCGGTGCTGCCGCGCGGCGGACTCAAGTCTGCCTTCGCGGTAAAATATCCCTCAGAGATATTTTACCGTCCGCACTTATTATACCACATTCTTCGCCAAAAATAAACACACGTTCGTCGAGTTTACAATTTGTTAATAAATTCTTTGTCTAAATTTTCTCGTTTGTTTGTGGCTTTTCCACATAAAAGGGAGTAATGCCTTATTTTACTGCTTTTCCCCCTTTATCTTCTCCCAATATACCTTCGCAGCCTGCTCGGTCTTGTTGTCGCCGTAATTGTAGTATTTTCGATCCTTTAGATCGCTCGGCAGATATTGCTGCTTTACATATCTGTTCGGATATTCGTGCGGATATTTGTAGCCCTTGAAGGCAGGGCTCTTCAGGTGGAAGGGTATCTCGGTGCCGAGCCCCGCCGCAATGTCGGCTGCCGCCGCGTTTATCGCCGCATATGCCGTGTTCGACTTCGGCGAGGTCGCAAGCATCACCGCAGCGTTTGCAAGCGGTATTCTCGCCTCGGGGAGACCAAGCTCCTTTGCGCTCTCAACGCACGCGCGGGTTATGACCGCCGCCATCGGGTACGCAGCTCCGATGTCCTCGGAGGCTATTACCATGAGCCTGCGGCAGGGAGAGATGAGGTCTCCGCCCTCGAGCAGCCGCGCAAGGTAGAATACCGCCGCGTCCGGGTCGCTTCCGCGTATCGACTTTTGAAGTCCCGACAAAAGGTCGTAGTGCGTGTCTCCGTCGCGGTCAAAGCTTCCCATCGAAGCAGAAGGCATCAGCTCCCTTACGTCCTCCGTCGTGATCTCTCCCTCGCTCTTTACCGTTACGGCAAGCTCGAGCATATTGAGCGCGCGACGTACATCTCCCGCCGCCACCGACGATATCATCCGAAGCGCCTCGGGCGAAACTCTGTCTGAGGAATCGAGCTCCGAGCTCACCGCCGAAAGGCGCTTTTCGATGTCGCGCGGCGAGACCGGCTTAAATTCGAGCACGGCACAGCGCGAGAGCAGCGCGTCGTATATATAATAGTACGGATTTTCCGTCGTCGAGGCGATGAGCGTTATGCTTCCGTCCTCGATATACTGAAGCAGCGACTGCTGCTGCTTTTTGTTGAAATACTGTATCTCGTCAAGGTAAAGCAGCACTCCGCGGCTCCCGCCGATGCCGCGCGTCGCCGAGGCAACCTCGCGAACGTCGGACAGACTCGCGGTCGTTGCATTGAGTCGGTAGAGCTCAAGGTTTGAGCCCTCCGCGAGAATTGAGGCTGCCGTCGTCTTTCCGCAGCCGGGAGGACCGTAAAATATCACCGAGGAAAGGCGTCCCGCCTGCACCATTTTTCTGAGTATTCCGTTTTTTCCGACAAGTCTCTCCTGACCCGCCATCTCATCGAAGCTTTTCGGACGCAGTCTGTCCGCAGCAGGCTTTGTTTCGTAGCTGTTCAAACCTTGACACCTCACTGAAATAATCGTCCTCTCCGCGTCATACAATTCATTTACGGAAGGAGCGTAATATGATGGATAATATTATCGAGTATAAAGTAATACGTCGCCGAAACGCAACGCTCGTCCTGCCGAGTGACGGTGATGACAGCTCGCGTCTCTCTCGCTTTTACGCACAGCTCGGCGAATGCGCCGCCGAATTTTGCGACAGCGAGGTTGAAAGGCTACGAAGCTACAGGATCGTCTGCCGCTCGAAGGCGAGCGACGGCGAGCTGTGCATCGAGCTCGGCATCAGCGCACGCCTTCGCGAAATAAACGGAGAACTGACATGCCGTCGGCGCATTCTTCGCGACACGTGGCGCGACGGCAAGCTCATCCTCCACGAAAGACTTGAGCTCACGTAAGCACGCATTACCGTATATTAATTGTACTTTGTTATCGCCGTTTTGTCAATACGCCGAGGCAAAGTTCCCGACATGCGTCCGTCCGAGGATTGACAAGCGTCTCATTTAGTGATACAATATCATGGACATTGACATTTAATATTGAAATAATACGGAGCGATTGCTAAATGAACAACAAGGTCACCTCTCTCACAAGCGGTTCCCTTACGAAAAAAATATTCCTCTTCAGCGTTCCGCTGATGATATCGAACGTGCTTCAGGTCCTTTTCAATATGGCGGACATTGCCGTGGTCGGACGCTTTTCCGGCTCGACGGCGCTCGGCTCGGTCGGCTCCACCGCAACGCTCGTGTCGCTGTTCACGGGCTTTCTTATCGGGCTCGGAAGCGGGGTCTCGGCTCTCGTTGCAAGGCGGTACGGCGCGGGTGACGAGCGCGGCGTTGTCCGAACGGTACACTCCGCGGCGATAATCTGCTTTATCACGGGGCTTTCGATACTCGCCGTCGGCGAGATATTCACCGATGCTTTTCTCTCGCTTCTCGGCACAAAGCCGGAGCTCATCGACGGCGCGGCGCTGTATTTGAGAATATACTTTCTCGGAATGCCCGCAGTCGCGCTTTACAACTTCGGCTCGGCTGTGTTCAGCGCGGTGGGGCAGACGAAAAAGCCGCTTTACTTTCTGTTCACGGCAGGCGTTACGAACGTAATACTGAATTTTGTCTTCGTCCTCGGCTGCAACATGAGCGTCGCCGGCGTGGCGATCGCTACGATAATCTCGCAATACCTTTCGTGCATTCTTATTCTCGCAGCCCTGCTCCGTTCGAAGGAGATCTACGCGCTTCATGTGTCAAGGCTCAGAGCCGACCGTATGAGTACGGGAGAAATACTCCGACTCGGAATACCGTCAGCGCTTCAGTACGCGCTCTTCCAGGTGGCTAACCTCTTTATCCAGGCTGGAGTCAATACCTTCGATCACGTCATGGTCGAGGGAAATTCCGCGGCGGCAAATTCGGACGGTCTTGTGTTTGACATCATGGCAGCCTTCTACACCGCATGTACAAGCTTCATGGCACAGAATTACGGCGCGGGCAAGCGTCGGCGCGTGCTGAAAAGCTACCTTATCAGCCTTGCGTACTCTACCGCGCTCGGAATTTTCATGGGCGCCGTTGTCGTGCTTTGGGGACGAGGCTTTCTCGGGCTGTTCACCTCCGACGCCGCTGTTGTCGAAGCGGGACTTTACCGACTGCGCATAATGGGCTGCACGTATTGGATATCGGCATTCATGGACTGCACGATAGCCGCCTCGCGAGGTCTCGGAAAAAGCGTCGTCCCGACCTTCATCGTCGTCATGGGCTCGGTCGTCTTCCGCATCATCTGGATATACACCGTGTTCGCGCATTTCAAGACGATCCCGTCGCTTTATCTGCTGTACCTCTTCTCCTGGAGCATCACATCCGCAGCCGAGATAATTTATTTTGCCGTTATCTACAAAAAGCAAATGTCGCACCTTGAGACGCGCGACGCTGTAAAGGAATAACAAAATCGAGCGAAGCTTCACCCCTTCGGGTAAGCCTTCGCTCGATTTTTGTTTTACCGTTCAATTTACGCCGTTTCCGACGCAATTTATGCCATCCTCCATACCGCACCAAAGCGCGCGGCGTCGGCTTTCAATGTAGCGCGTCTGAGAAAGTGCGGACCGTGCATCAATGCTCGTTCTGCTCTATCACCATTTCCTGCCACCCGCGGTCGAGCGTCACAAAGCGCGCATTCCAGCCGGAGACGCGTACCGAAAGCGTTTCGTAGTTTTCCGGATGCTCCTGCGCCTCTCTGAGCACTGCCGCGTCTACAACGTCGGGCTGCATGAAAAAGCCTCCGAGCGCGACAAAGCCGCGTATCAGTCCACACAGTGCCGAAAGTCCCTCCTCGCCCTCGACATTCGACGGCAAAAGCTTTATGTCAAGCGCCGCGCCCGTTGCTATTTTTTCAAGCTCGATCTTGCAGTACGAACGTATCTCGGCGGTTGCGCCCGTTTTGTCCGTATTCGGTGTCGGAGAGCAGTTTGCCGCCAAAATTTCGCCCGCGCGGCGTCCGTGCGGACACGCGAGTCGCTGCGGCGACCACATAAGCTGACGACCGAAGGTACTGACTCCCGCCGGGAAGCGATAGCCGCATCTTCCGTTAAAGCTCTCGCAAATATCGGAGAAATTCGACAGCAGCCGAACAGCTATCGCGTCGACCTCGTCGTTGTCGTTGCCGTAATAGTCGTAGTTTTTGAGCGCGTGCTGTCTGAGAACCTCCTCGCCATCCCAGTTGTTGTGAAGTATCTTCAAAAGCTCTGGAAGCGTCAGCTTCTTCTCATCGTACACAAGCTTTTTTATCGCGTAGAGGCTGTTGACGGTGTCGGCGAGTCCTCCGAGATGAGGTGAAATGAGATTGTATACAGGTCCTCCCTCAAGGTATGACAGTCCCTTTTCGATGCAGCCCTGCTCGAATATCGAGACCACCGTGCAGGGAGTTCGCTCGGCCCATTTTGAGTTTTCCGCACAGTCTCCCGTAACGGTGAAAAAGTCGTCGTACATATGAAACTTTTCATCGACTCGCGCACGCAGGTCTGCCGCATATTTCAGGTAAAGCTCCTCGAAGCTGTTAAAGCTCACCTCACCGCTGTAGCCACCGAGAGTTTTCTGCTGGAGCACCTGCAAGGAGTCGAAGGGCTGGTAATTGAAGAAGGTCTTACCGGGTATCTGCACCTCCCAGCAGCCGTCGTTTGCGAATTTTCTCGCCTCGCGCTCGTCGTAACCGTCTCGCACAAGCGCGCGGATGACAGTTTCCTCGTTGTACACGGCAAGCGTGCCGCCTCCGTAGCGCATGACCTCCGCCACGCGCCGCACGAGCCTTTCATCCGTATTTGAATTGATTCGCACCGTCGTCGGGAAATCGCTGATGCCGAGCTCCTCGATAATATCAAGGACAAGGTAGGTCACCTCGTTTGTTATCTCGTTACCGTCCTCGTCGATGCCCGCAAGCAGGAGATTTTGATAATGCTGCGCGTCGCCGCTGCCTATCTCCTCACCGTTTATCCACTCGCAGCCCTTGATAAAGAAATGCGCCAAAATTTCGCGTGCCTCGTCGAGCGTCACTTTACCCTGCTCAAGGTCACGCTTCAGGTAATCGCCGAGCAGGTAGTCAATGCGTCCGATGCCCGGCCAGTTTCCCGTAAGGCGGATGAAAGCAAACGTGAACCACAGGCTCTGCACCGCCTCGTAGAAGGAGGTGGGCGTCTCAAACGGCACACGCTTCAGATTCTCGTAATTCGCGCGATATTCCGGCAGCTCGCGCAGTGCATCAAGATAGCGATTGTGCCAAAGCTCAAACGCATCGATGCAGTTAAGGCAGCTTTTCGCGAAAACTTCCTTTTCGCTGCCGTGGTATCTCTCGTAGGCGCGGCGCGCCTTTTCCCTTATATATCCGACGCCGTGTCTTAATACCGTTTCGAAATCCACGGTGAGGTGGCTGACGCTCCCGAACACGCATGAGCCGTTATAATCAGCCGGTACGGAATGCTTTATCGCCTTGCCGAGCGTCGCAGCTCCGCTCAGTCTTTCTCCTTCGCAAATGCGAAGCGGCGCCTCCTCTGCGATCTTCATTATCGCGAGGTCGTATTTTTCTACCTGTGAAAGCTCGTTGAAATTCGGTATGCCGTCAAGACTCACGGCACTGCACCTCAAGGTGTCCTTGCCGTATTTTCTGCCGAGCGAATCGTGTGCAAAGCGTCGTGTCGCCTCTGACAGTCTCACAGGTCTTTTGGCTCCGTTTTGAGTGTAAAACTCCATCTTATCACCTCCGTTAATATGATTATACAGTACAAAGCTATTGAAATCAATTGACTTTCCTGCATATTATATGTATAATACTATTGAGGTGAGCCATTTGAAAATAAGCAGCGTAAATATAAGCTATTTTAAGAAGGACAGCTTTTGCTCCGTTCCGAACGAGGGCGTCACTCATGTGAAGGTGCTGCCATGCCTTTCCGTCGTACAGTCGCTCGAGGGACATTACGACATCACGCTCGGCGGAGGGGAGAAAATGCAGACGACGGACGGTGGCTTTTTCATTGCTCCGGCAGGTGTACAGCAGACCATAACGCACCACGTCAACGAAAAAAGCGGCAGAATGAGCTGCCGCTGGGTGTTTATCGACGCACGGATAAACCGCGAATTCTCGCCCGACTCGCTTTACACCTTTCCGACGGTGATAAACGGCGAGGCACGGCATGAGCTGAGCTCTGTCTTCGAGAGAATATTCGCGACTGACGACGTTTTTGAAAATTACGCTGACTGCTGTCGGCTGCTCGGTCTTCTGATACGGCTCGGCAGGACAGCAAGTTGTGAAACGGGGCGTGAGCTCGGAGCGGCGCTTTCGTATATTTCCGAGCATTACGCCGAGCGCATCACGGTGAAGGCTCTCGCCGAGGCGTCGAATATGTCCGAATCGAATTTCCACGCGCTCTTCAAAAGGCACGTCGGCACGTCGCCGATAGCATATCTGAACAGCTACCGTCTTTCCGTTGCGGCGGACGCACTGATACAGAGCACACGCAGTATAAAGGAAATCAGCTTTTCCGTCGGCATCGACGACTCGCTGTATTTCAGCAAGCTGTTTCGCAAAACCTACGGTATGTCGCCGAGCGATTACCGCGCACTGTACAAAAGCAGCCCGTGAAAACCGAATTTTGCGCAGCTTAAAAAACCGACCCGTGTGAACAGGTCGGTTTTTCGCGTGTATTCACTTTTATGACGGTCTCATTACCGCGCCGTCACTGAATATCCGAAAGCGCTCGGATATCATATCCGACAAAAGTAACTGTCGCATCCTTCGGAGTCGTGCATACTGTATTTCCTTCGGAATCGATGATAGCGAACACGTTATCCTCGATCTCCGAATACGCGTATCCGTCGGCATAGTAGTTCGAGATATCGTAAAGTCCTTTGTCTGCAAGCACAAATACGATCTCGAGCTTCGAGTTTATGACGACCTTCTCAAACTCTTTACGCTCACAGTCCGTTCTGCCGATATCCGCCCACACAATATCTACGACCTTGCCGTCCTTATCAAGGTACACGGGAGAAACGCAGAACATTCTGTCGGCAATCATGACAGGCTCGGTACATTCAAAGCCTCTGAGATCAACGTTTTTCTGCTGTAAGACACTTTCGCCGGACTCATTATAGTATGTGAAGTTTTTCGTGCCGCTGCGCGCCCATACGGATTCAGTGAAGTCGATACGCATCTCGGCTTTCGCTTCAGAGACCTTGTTCCACGAGGTGTCGTAAAAGGCGCAGTCATAATATGTGAGTCCGTTATCGCCGAAGGCGTATCTCGACCACTTATTCGGGTTGTATTCGGGTATGGTTATCACCCAATTGCCCTCGGCGTCGATGTAGCCGGCTTTCTTTTCGTTCTTGTCCTCTATGGCGCAAAGTCCGTGAGTTATCGCAGTCTGACCGAGGAATATGCCCTCCTTCGGCTCAACGGCCCATTCGAAATCGCTGTTCAACAGTCCGTAAGCTTTATTGAAGCGTCCTGCGACCGCATAGCCCTCGTCGCTGAATGCTCCAAGGTCATCGCAGCCCTCGATTATGACGTGCTCAAAGCCGTTTTCACCTTTATAGAAGTAGCCTTTCTCCTCGCCGTCGGCACCGTCAATCACTATCGTGGCAAAGCCGTTTGAGGAAAACTGTCCGACGTCCTTGTAAACGGTGGCGGTCACATACTCTCCGTTCAGATCGATGCATCGCCAGCCCTCGCCCTTCTTGAAAACAAAGGCTACTCCATCAGGACCGAAGCTTTTCACAGCATCGTATACGGGGTCGATATACCACTCGCCATTCATATTCATGTAGCCGGCACTTCCGTCCTTGAGGTCCACCGGAACGATTCCGAACTGGAACAGCGCACCTTTCATGTATGTTCCGGACGTCGTGGGCTTTTCGTCCGTGCCCTCGCCCTCGCCGTTCTCCACAGCTTCGGTCTGTCGGCTGTCGCCTGCATTTGCCGAGTTTTCCGTGTTCTCCGAGCCGTTAGAGCCGCAAGCGGCAAGGGACAGCGCCATCGCTCCGACCAGAAGCCACGATACGATTGTTCTTCCGAGCTTCATAATTATACCTACTCCTCATTTTATTTGCAGCCTTACAATAATGTGTACTTTTTTGTAAGGGTACCCCTTTCGTCCGAAACGATAATAAATTGCCGCATTATTCTTAAAAGTACTTGAAAAAAGCCTGCAATAGATATATAATAGGTATATATCAAGCAAAACTGCGACTTTACAAAAAAGTACACCTTTCCGTAAAGCTGCCGCTTTGCGTGCAGCCTGAATAGCTCAAAAAGGATACTCGGAATTTCTCCGAATACCCTTTTTTTGTTCTCGGCGCAGGCGCGTGCCGAGCCTTCCTTAAAAGCTCTCCGCGTCGCGTCTTACCTGTTAAGTCCGAGTCTTTCCGCAGCGTCCTCACGCATCTTATACTTGAGGATCTTGCCTGCCGCGTTCATCGGGAAGGACTTTACGAATTCAACGTATCTCGGCACCTTGTGACGCGCCATGTGAGAACGGATATATTCCTTCATCTCGTCGGCGGTCATCTCCTTACCCTCCTTCAGGATAATGCACGCCATGATCTCCTCGCCGTACTGCTTGTCGGGCACGCCGATTACCTGAACGTCCTTGACCTTAGGGCAGGTGTAGATAAATTCCTCGATCTCCTTCGGATAGATATTCTCGCCTCCGCGGATTATCATGTCCTTGAGTCGACCCGTGATGCGGTAATTGCCGTCGGCATCGCGTGCGGCAAGGTCGCCCGTATGGAGCCAGCCCTCGCTGTCGATAGCTGCTGCTGTGGCGGAGGGCATCTTGTAGTAGCCCTTCATTATATTGTATCCGCGTGCAACGAACTCGCCGTTTACGCCGTCAGGGCAGTCCTCGCCCGTCTCGGGATCGACTATCTTGCACTCGACATTCGCGAACGCGCTTCCGACAGTTTCGGTTCTAACGTCAAGCGACTCGTAATAGCTGCTCATCGTGCAGCCGGGGCTCGCCTCCGTCTGACCGTAAACCGAGACGATCTGCTTCATGTTCATCGTCTCCGTAGCCTTTTTCATCAGCTCCGCGGGGCAGTTTGCGCCCGCCATGATACCCGTGCGAATGTGCGAGAAATCCGTCTTTTCGAAGTCGGGATGCTGCATCATCGCGATAAACATGGTCGGCACGCCGTTGAAGCACGTGATCCTCTCCTGATTTATGCAGGCGAGAGCCGGCTTCGGTGAGAAATACGGCAGAGGGCACATCGTCGCACCGTGCGTCATCGAGGCTGTCATCGAGAGCACCATTCCGAAGCAGTGGAACATCGGCACCTGTATCATCATACGGTCAGCCGTAGAGAGATCCATGCGGTCTCCGATGTACTTGCCGTTGTTTACAACATTGTAGTGAGTGAGCATAACACCCTTCGGGAAGCCCGTCGTACCAGACGTGTACTGCATATTGCAGACATCGTTGCGGTCAACTGCGGCAGCCATACGGCGAAGCTCGGAGACGGGGACGTCCTCGTAGCGCTCCTCTGCCTGCTTCCAGGTGAGGCAGCCCTTCTGCTTGAAGCCGACCGTAATAATATTGCGTAGGAACGGCAGGCGGCGGCAGTGGAGCGGATGACCCGCGCGTGTGGTAAGCGTCTCGGGACAAAGCTCGGCAACTATCGCGCCGTAGTCCGTCTCCTTTGTGCCCTGAGTCATGATAAGTGTGTGCGTGTCGGACTGTCGGAGCAAATACTCGAGCTCGTGAATCTTGTATGCGGTATTGACGGTAACGAGCACCGCACCGATCTTTACCGTTGCCCAGAACGAGATGTACCACTGCGGCACGTTAGACGCCCAGACGGCAACGTGATCTCCCGCCTTGACGCCGAGAGAGATAAGGCTTCGCGCAAAACGGTCGACGTCGTCGCGGAACTCGCTGTAGGTGCGGGTGTAATCGAGCGTCGTATATTTGAAGGCATACTGGTCAGGGAAATCCTCGACCATGCGGTCAAGCACCTCGGAGAAGGTAAGGTCGATAAGGTCGTCCTTCTTCCAGACAAAGCGACCGGTGTGCGTTTCGTTGTAGTAGAAGCTCTTTTCGTTCTGCGAGGGGTCGCCGAACTGTCTCATGTAATTCTGGAACTGCGTGAGCACTGTCTCCATGTCATCGAGCTCCTCGCACCACGCGGGATCCCAGACAAGCGAGACAAAACCGTCGTAATTGACGCTTCTGAGCGCGGACACGATCTCGCGAACGGGCAGCTCGCCCTCGCCCGCAAGGCGATATTCGGCAACACCGCCGGTAGCGTCAATGTCACTGAAGTGTACGAGTCGGACGTATGCGCCGAGGTTCTTTATTATGACCTCGGGATCCTTCTCGGCAAAATATGCCTCGGAAACATTCCACAGTGCTCCGACGCTGTCGCTTGCAAAGCGGTCAAGCGTCTCGCAAAGACGTGCGCTGTCGCGGTAAACGCCCGAGGTCTCGAGCAGGAGCGTAACACCAAGCTCCTCGGCGCGCGGGAGCACCTTCTCGATAAACGCCTCAACGCGCGCGACTCCGCCCTCGTCGTCATCACAGCGGCAGCTTCTGAAGCGGATGTACGGAATGTGCAAAAAGCGTGCTATCTCAAAGCATCTCTCAGTCTCCGCCTCAGCCGCCTCGGTCGTGCCCTCAGCGGAAATATCGCAGATCGTATCGATGCAGGGGACGGTAAGCTCGCGGTCATAGAGCATACGCTGCGTTGCCGCCGCGGAATAATCGTGAAAGGCTCCGTCGCGGTCGGTAAAGAGAGCTCCGCTTACGTTGTGCAGCTCGATTCCGTCGAACCTGAGGTCGTGAGCTGTGTTGCAAAAATCCTCAAAGCTGCACTCGTGCCAGCCCTTTGTTGAAAAAGAAA
>CAYNHY010000014.1:0-20677 GCA_964397225.1 uncultured Ruminococcus sp. | reverse complement strand
CCGCTTTTCCACGGAATGAAAAAAGAACGCCGCAGAGCAATTCTGTAGTAATACAACAATACGAAAGGACATACAAAAACATGGACATAGCTCTCATCGCAGACGATACGAAAAAGGAACTTATGACGCAATTCTGCATCGCGTACTGCGGAATCCTCTCGAAGCACAATATCTGTGCGACGAGCACGACAGGAAAGTATGTGTCTGAGGCTACGGGTCTCGAGATAGAAAAGCTCCTTGCCGGCGAGCACGGCGGTCAGCAGCAGATCACCTCCAAAATCTCATATAATGAAATAGACGTGCTTTTGTATTTCCGCAGCACGGCTCCCATCAACGACCCCGCGATCCGCGAGGCGGACTATAACCTTCTCCGCATGTGCGACGTTCACAACGTCCCCGTTGCGACGAATATTGCGACTGCCGAGGTGCTTATCTGCTCTCTCGAGAGAGGCGACCTTGACTGGCGTGAGATAATCAACCCGCGCTCCGACTACAACAGACGCCGCCGCGGCATCCTCTATTGATCCCGCACCCCGGCGCTATGAACGACAAGAAAAAAAGCAACAAGGCACCGCTTGACCGACGCCCCGTTATCATCGCGTGCGCTGCGGCTGCCGCACTGATATTCTGTGTTATCGGCGTAATGTACGGCTGCATGCCGAGCTATGACGTCGACGCTCTCCCCGCCGCCGCGGCAGAGCTTATCGAGGCGTCATACGAAATAAACACCGTATTCTTCGGCGACGGTCTGCCCACCATCGGCTACGATGAGGAAAGCTCGGATGAGCTCATGGGCGACAGATACGCCGCGCTCTCGGAGGACAGTCCGTATAAAAGCGAGCTTGAGATACGCGAGGCGGCGCTGAAGGTGTACACGGAGGACTATTGCTCCTTTCTCTTTGAAAAAGCTTTTATCGGTCAGCAGATCGACTTCGGTAAGGAGGACACGGTATCCGAGCTCGTTCAGATACCCGCAAGATACCTCACCTACGAGGGCGAGCTCATTGTTCGCTATGTCGAGGACGACGAATGCATCACGCTGAACCGCACCTACGACACCTCGAATATTCGCGTCACTAAGACCTACCGTAAGAAGGCGGTAGTCGCGCTCGACTCCTTTGTCGACGGCGTGCCCGCGGGTGAGGAAAGCTTCACTCTCGAGTACACCCCCGAGGGCTGGCGACTCGACGACCCCACATACTGATATTCAAATTTGCGGAGACATGTCTCCGCAAATTTTGGTAATGAAAGGATCTTTCCGAAATGGCAAAGCAAAAATGGAAGGGCGGCACTCTGACCGCTCCACTACCCCCGGCACTTGTATCTGTCGGCGACGGGGAGCGCGACAATCTTATTACCGTCGCATGGACGGGAATTCTCTGCTCGGACCCGCCGAAAACATATATCTCTCTCAGACCCGAGCGCTATTCCTACGACATCGTAAAAAGTACCGGCGAGTTCGCTATCAATCTCCCCTCGTCGCACATCATCCGCTCGATAGACATCTGCGGCGTGAGAAGCGGGCGCGACATTGACAAGTTCGAATTTTGTCACCTGACGCGCGAGAAGGCCTTCGAGGTAGCATGCCCAACGGTCGCAGAGAGCCCCATCTCGCTCGAATGCAAAGTCTCGGACATAATTCCCCTCGGCAGCCACGACATGTTCATGGCTGACATAGTCGCCGTCGACGTTGACGAGAGATACATCGACGAGCGCGGCAAGCTTCACATTGAAAAATGTTCCCTTGCGGCTTACGCACACGGCTCGTACTTCGCACTCGGCAAAAAAATCGGCTCCTTCGGCTACTCGGTGAAAAAAAAGCGCCGCAAGTAACCTTCTGCCGAGTTTTCAACAGAAAATGTTGAATTATTCGACACCACATGTACTGTACGCGCAGCATTGCGCGGGAAATAAACACGTATTTTTTTCACGGAGGTATAACAGCATGAAAAAAGTCAGGATCGGCGTCGTCGGAGCACGGCGCGGAGCGGATCTCATTAATTATTGCAGAAAAGCAAACAACTCCGAGCTCGTTGCGATATGCGACAACTGCCCCGAGGCGCTTGAAAAGCAGCAAAAGAAATACCCAAATGACGGCGTAACCTACTACGACTCGTTTGACGAATTTCTGAAGCACGACATGGACGCTGTCGTTCTCGCAAACTTCGCGAATGACCACGCGCCCTTCGCTATCCGCGCGATGAACGCGGGCTTCCACGTATTCTCCGAGGTGCTTCCCGTCGAGACAATGAAGGAGGCAGTCGAGCTTATCGAAGCTGTCGAGCGTACCGGAAAGATATACGCGTATGGCGAGAATTACTGCTACATGCGCGCGACAGCCGAGATGAGACGTCTTTACCGCAAGGGTCGCATCGGTGAATTCGAGTACGGCGAGGGCGAGTACATCCACAACTGCGAGTCTATCTGGCCGGACATCACCTACGGCGAGCGCGACCACTGGCGCAACAATATGTATTCCACCTTCTACTGCACGCACTCCCTCGGACCGATAATCCACATAACAGGACTTCGCCCCGTCAGCGTTACGGGCTTTGAGGGGACAAAGGTCGAGAGAAAGCGCAGAAACGGCGCCAAGGGCGGTCTGTTCGGCATTGAGATGGTAACGCTCGAGAACGGCGGTATCGTCAAGAGCATCCACGGCGACCTCTGCAAGAATTCGATCTGGTACACAGTCTACGGAAGCCTCGGACGCATTGAGAGCGCCCGCGAGGACGCACGCTGCGACGGCACGGCAAGAGTTTACGTGCTTCGCGACGAGGAGGACGCAAACTGCGACAGCGAAAAGTATGAGACCTACATGCCCGAAAGACCGCAGGACGATCTCTCCCGCGACTTCGGTCACGGAAGCTCGGACTTCTACTCGATGTACAATTTCACCGAGCGCATTCTCGGCAACGAGGACACGGATATCATCGACGTGTACGAGGCGCTTGACATGTTCTTACCCGGAATGTTCGCATACCGCTCGATACTCGCGGGAGGCATTCCGATGGATATCCCGAATCTCCGACTCCCCGAGGAGCGCGAGAAGTGGAGAAACGACACCTCCTGCGTGACCCCCGAGAAGGCGGGAGACATGCTCCTGCCAACCTCCGTCGGCGGCACTCCCGACATTTCCGACGAGGTCTACCGCAAGGTGAAGGAAAAATATCTCGCGTCCCACTGAGACCGATACAAACTAAAAGACGCCCGCAGCCTCTCGGCTGCGGGCGTCTTTTGCGTGAGCGCGGTGTACGCGGCGCTCCGTTATGTGTTTTATTAGCCGAGGTTGGCACTTCCGCCTGCCGACAGCTTGCGTGCGACCTCAACGGGATCGAGCTGCTGAATGCTCTTGCCCTGCTCGACAGCAAGTGCCGCCGCAACGCCGGACGCCTCACCGATCTGGTTGAGGTTGACCATTACGCGAAGCGCGCCGAAGGCGGAGGGCTCTGCGTTGATCATACGACCTGCCGCAATGAAGTTGGTGTAGCGCTCGCCGACGAGAACTCGGAAGGGCAGACGGTAAAAGGTCGGCATGGGACCGTCGGTCGGAAGACCGCGCTGTGCTCTCCAGTTACTGCGGCGGATATTGCCGTAGGTGTCCTCGACAATAAGCGTTCCGTCGAGCTGCATGAAGGATATACCGTCCTTCGAGTCGTGCGCGTCGACATTGTATGTACCGCGAAGGATACAGTCGTCATAGTCGTAGCCCATAAGGAGCTCCATGCTGTCTGCCTGAAGCTTCGTCTTGTAGTGATAGGTATCGCGAACTCCGATATACGAACAGTCGGCGATGAGAGAATAGGTCTCGTTCGGGTCGCCGTACTTGCGGAGAAGCGTGCGGATCTTCGCCATCTTCTCGCGTCCGACAAGCTCCGCACGTGTCAGGTCGTCAGCCTTGGCGCAATTTCCGCCGAAGACATGCGTGTTCGCGCGCATCTTCATGTTGTTTATCCCGGGAATAGCCGTCGCCCAGCCCCAGTCGCGCTCGATTCCGAGCTCATCGACATGAAGGTTCATAAGGTGTGTTACGGGATCGGAGCCCTCGTTGTCCACGTAGCGCTTTACATACTCGTCGTCGCCCTGCATGAGGAATACATAGGACGGCGGCTGCATCTTCGGGTTCTCGAATCTCTCGATGCCGAGGTCACGGCAGAGGTCGCCGTCTCCCGTCGCGTCAATGAAGAACTTCGCCTTGATAGCTCCGCGACCGTCCTTGTTCTCGACGAACACCGCGTTGATGGTATCGCCGTCGCAGGAGATGCCCGCGTAATAGGTGTGCAGATACATCTTGACCTTCTCCCGTCGGCGGCACTCCCGACATTTCCGACGAGGTCTACCGCAAGGTGAAGGAAAAATATCTCGCGTCCCACTGAGACCGATACAAACTAAAAGACGCCCGCAGCCTCTCGGCTGCGGGCGTCTTTTGCGTGAGCGCGGTGTACGCGGCGCTCCGTTATGTGTTTTATTAGCCGAGGTTGGCACTTCCGCCTGCCGACAGCTTGCGTGCGACCTCAACGGGATCGAGCTGCTGAATGCTCTTGCCCTGCTCGACAGCAAGTGCCGCCGCAACGCCGGACGCCTCACCGATCTGGTTGAGGTTGACCATTACGCGAAGCGCGCCGAAGGCGGAGGGCTCTGCGTTGATCATACGACCTGCCGCAATGAAGTTGGTGTAGCGCTCGCCGACGAGAACTCGGAAGGGCAGACGGTAAAAGGTCGGCATGGGACCGTCGGTCGGAAGACCGCGCTGTGCTCTCCAGTTACTGCGGCGGATATTGCCGTAGGTGTCCTCGACAATAAGCGTTCCGTCGAGCTGCATGAAGGATATACCGTCCTTCGAGTCGTGCGCGTCGACATTGTATGTACCGCGAAGGATACAGTCGTCATAGTCGTAGCCCATAAGGAGCTCCATGCTGTCTGCCTGAAGCTTCGTCTTGTAGTGATAGGTATCGCGAACTCCGATATACGAACAGTCGGCGATGAGAGAATAGGTCTCGTTCGGGTCGCCGTACTTGCGGAGAAGCGTGCGGATCTTCGCCATCTTCTCGCGTCCGACAAGCTCCGCACGTGTCAGGTCGTCAGCCTTGGCGCAATTTCCGCCGAAGACATGCGTGTTCGCGCGCATCTTCATGTTGTTTATCCCGGGAATAGCCGTCGCCCAGCCCCAGTCGCGCTCGATTCCGAGCTCATCGACATGAAGGTTCATAAGGTGTGTTACGGGATCGGAGCCCTCGTTGTCCACGTAGCGCTTTACATACTCGTCGTCGCCCTGCATGAGGAATACATAGGACGGCGGCTGCATCTTCGGGTTCTCGAATCTCTCGATGCCGAGGTCACGGCAGAGGTCGCCGTCTCCCGTCGCGTCAATGAAGAACTTCGCCTTGATAGCTCCGCGACCGTCCTTGTTCTCGACGAACACCGCGTTGATGGTATCGCCGTCGCAGGAGATGCCCGCGTAATAGGTGTGCAGATACATCTTGACCTTCTCCTCTGTAAGGAGGCGGTCAAGCTCGCACTTGAGCTCTGTGGGGTTAAAGAAATGCGAGCCCGCATTTCCGATGATATGGTCAACACTGTCAAAGCGCGACATCACCTCTTCACTGAGTCCCGCGATGACCTGCTGCTTTTCGTCGGTCGAATTGAAGGTGTGCCAAACGCATACAAGTCCGTTCGTTGCAACGCCGCCGAAGCTGTTCTGGCACTCTACTATTACAACGCGCGCGCCGAGTCGTGCGGCACGTACAGCCGCGAATACTCCCGTGCAGGAGCCTCCGATAACGCAAACGTCAGCTTCATAAATTACCGGCACCTGCTTCGGTGCCTCATTGATAAATGACATAATATTCTCCGTTCCGCCGCCTCGCGCGGCCTGTCTGCGCTACGTCCGCTTCAACAGACGGGCATAACGATACAAGTATATTGTACCTTCGTATGGCTTGTGCTTCCTCTACTTTCGTGCTATTTATCTCCACTTTTGTATCATTCTTTGATTTGTGCCCGCACGCACACAAAAAATTTGACTTTACACGCCGAAAATACTCTCACAAACAAAAAAACGTATTCTCCGCGGTGGCAAAGTATGATATAATATATGTGATTAAAGCTGACGGAAAGGCGGGATGCGCTATGGACTTCGAGCTTATCAGTCCTCGGGACGTATTTGTCCGCAAAAATGTATATTTCCCAAAAAGCGACTGCGCCGTCGCCTCGCCGTCACGCTCTGCTGTCTTAGCCGTGCTTGAGGGCGAGCTTGAAATGTCGGTCGCGACAGTCGGCGGAGAGCTCGTCTGCCGCGCTGCGCCGCGCGACGTGCTCATTCTCCGCGAAAAGGGCAGAACGCGCCTTCGCGCCGCCGGCGGCACGGATGCTCGGTGCGAGCTGTATGAGTTTTCAGACGTCGGCACGTGCTGCGGGATTTTTTCGCTCGAGCCTACACCAGAAAACAGCTGTCTCCGTGCTCCGAGCTCCGACAGCTTTTTCGCTTACATCGCAGCGCTGAAGGCAGAGGGCGAGCGCTCACAGGCGTGTCGCGCAGATATGCTGCGAGCTCTGACGCTGTGCTCCCTGTCGTCGCTTGTCCGTGCGATGGGTATCACGGACGCGGAGCTATCCGCCTCTCCCTCTCCCGGCATTCGCGAAAAGTCCTCGGGCGAGCACGCGGTGGAAATGGCTGAGGTGCTTCGATTTATCGACGACTCGCTCTCGACTGACATTGCCGTGGAGAAGCTTGTCGCGTGCGCTCACATGAGCCGAAGCCAGCTCTACAAGGTATTTCGTCGTCACACGGGAATGACCATCAACGAATACATACTTCACCGCCGCGTCGAAAAGACCGTTCGCCTGCTCTCCGACACCGATTGCAGTGTCATCGAGGCGGCATACGACAGCGGCTTTACAAGCAGCTCAGGCTTTTACAAGACCTTCAAGCGAATCGTCGGCTGCTCACCCAAGGAATACATGAAAAAACATCGCGACGCTGCGCCGTCCGAGAATCATAATTAACGGAGAATTACAATGCTTAACAACACCCTTTACAAGCTGAAGCACGAAAAAAGCCTTCGCATAGGCTATTTCGGAGGCTCGATCACCGCAGGCGCGGGCTCATCGGATTCCGAGCGAACCTGCTACCGTGCAATCATCACGCAATATCTGAGGGATAAGTATCCCGAAAGCGAGATCACGGAGATCAATTCCGCGATCGGAGGCACCGGAACCTCCTACGGAATGTTCCGCATGGTGCCGGATCTTCTGACGCGACGCCCCGACCTTGTATTTATTGAATTCGCGGTCAATGACTATGGCGACAGCTACGACAGCATCCGCGCACAGACAGAGACGATAGTCAGAAAGCTTCTTCTCGCCGACTGTTCCACCGACATTATCATGCTTTTCTCCACCTCGGAGGAGCTTATCGGAAATATCGAGGCGGGACAGGAAAACGATTCTCGCAGCGCACAGCTCACCGTCGCGCATCACTATAATATATATACACGATAGACCACGGTGCGGCACTCCATGCCGCAATTCGTTGCTCCGGCTCGAGCATTTCGGACTTCATCCCCGACACGCTCCATCCGAATGACCGCGGCTACCGCGCAATGGCGGACTGCATCATCTCGCACCTCGACACGCTGCTCTCGGGCGACATTCCCGACGCCATCGTGCCGCATACGCTGCCCGCACCCGAATGTGCGTGTGTTCGTGAGGGAGCGGAGCTCGTACCGGTGACAGAGCTTGACGGCATTGTCTCCGACGGCTTCGAGCTGAAGGATGCTCCGAGCAGCGAGCGCTTCCCAAAGTACCTGGCGACCGGCAGCCGCACCGCCTCGCTTGAATTCGAATTTGACGGCAGCTGCCTCGGCTTCACCTGGATAGACGGCTATATCAGCTGTGACGCGACAGTGTCAATCGACGGCGACGAGCCTGTTCGTGTGCGAAGCTGGGATCACGCGCTCCGCTCCTTCCACCGCATACAGAACGCGCTATTTGCGCCGCACCTTGAGTCAGGTCACCACAAAGCACGTCTGACGCTCGACGCGTCTGCCGACGGCGACGAGATATTCGGCATCACGGGAATATTCCTGTGCCGCTGAGTCCTTCCGGTTCGCTGCTTTCGGCGGCTTCACACAGCCTCTCCCATAATGCAAAAAGCGCCGTGCCTCAAAATACGAGGCACGGCGCTTTTTTTACTTTTTCTTCATTGTGAGGCTGATCCTGCCACGTGCGCGGTCTACGCTCAGCACGCGAACCTTGACGTTCATTCCGACAGACAGCACCTCGGACGGGTGCTTTATAAATTTGTCCGATATCTGCGAAATGTGAACAAGTCCGTCCTGATGCACTCCGATATCGACAAATGCACCGAAGTCAATGACATTGCGAACGACACCCGAAAGCTCCATTCCCTCCGTCAGCTCGTCGACGGTGAGCACACGCTCCTTGAGCTGCACGGGCGGGAGCGCGTCACGAACGTCGCGTCCCGGCTTCATCAGCTCGCCGACGATATCGTTAAGTGTCGGGACTCCGCAGCCGAGCCTCTCTGCAATTTTTGCGACGCCCTCCTTCTTTACCCTCTCGTCGAGCTTTGAAAGTCTGCCTTCGCGCACATCCTCCTCAGTGTAGCCGAAGTGCTCGAGAAGAGCGCGGGCCGTGCCGTAGGACTCGGGGTGAACGCCCGTATTGTCAAGCACCTCGCCTGAATCGGCAACGCGCAAAAATCCCGCCGCCTGCTCGTAGGCCTTTGCTCCGAAGCGCGGCACACGCAGCACTCCCTCGCGCGTCGTGAAGGCGCCGTTCGCGTCGCGGTATTTTACGATATTCTTGGCACTTGTAATATTTATACCCGCAATGTACGACAGCAGCGAGTAGGACGCCGTATTGAGATCGACGCCGACCGAGTTTACGCAGCTTTCGACAACGCCGCCGAGCGCTTCGTTAAGGCGCGCCTCCTTCATGTCGTGCTGATACTGTCCGACGCCGATGGACTTCGGATCGATCTTGACAAGCTCCGCGAGCGGATCCTGAAGTCGGCGCGCTATTGACACCGCGCTTCGCTGCGTTACATCGAAATCGGGGAATTCCTCGGCGCCCGTCTTCGACGCGGAATAAACGGAGGCTCCCGCCTCCGACACGATAACGTATTTCGTGTCGCACTTCATGTCGCCGAGCAGCTCGGCGATAAACATCTCGCTCTCGCCCGATGCCGTGCCGTTGCCGATGGCGATAACGTCGACGCCGTATTTCTTAATAAGTCGCTCGACGGTGCGACGAGACTCCGCAAGCCTCTCGTGCGGCTTTGTCGGGTAGATGACAGCCGTGTCGAGCACGCTTCCCGTCGGGCTGACGACGGCAAGCTTGCAGCCGGTTCTGTAGCCCGGGTCGTAGCCGAGCACAGTCTTTCCCTTGAGCGGAGCCTGCATGAGAAGTCCGCGAAGATTCTTTGAGAAAAGCGATATTGCCGACTCGGATGCCGCGTCGAACAGCTCCGAGCGCAGCTCGCGCTCTACCGAGGCGCAGATGAGCCTGTCGTAGCTGTCCTCGACCGTTGCGCGTAGGAGCGCAGCTGCGGGGCTCGCGGAATTTGTAATGACCGCGCCCTCAAGGTACGAGAGGATATTATCTCTCGGCGGGAGCACCGATACCTTCAGCACTCCCTCCTTCTCGGCGCGGTTCAGGGCGAGAATTCTGTGCGGCGGTATCTTCGACAGTGGCTCACTGTATTCGTAATACTGCTCATAGGTCGCGCCGTCGGCTATCTTCTTCGACTCTATCGTTCCGCGGGTACGTGTCATCGAGCGGATCACGCGTCTGAAGTCCGCGTTGTCCGATATTTCCTCAGCGATAATGTCGCACGCGCCCGCGACGGCAGCATCCGCGCTGTCAACTCCGAGCTCGGCGTTGACATACTGTTCGGCGGCTGCCGAAATATCGATGTCTGTCTTTTGCTCGGTAATAAGTGCCGCAAGTCCCTCGAGTCCGTGCTCGCGTGCGACGGAGGCGCGGGTGCGCCTTTTCGGTCTGAAGGGACGGTAAAGGTCGTCGAGCTCCGTGACGGTCACGGCGGCTGAAATTGCCTCGACGAGCTCCTGTGTGAGCTTTCCCTGCGCGTCGATGAGCTTCTTTATGTCCTCGCGCTTTTCCTCAAGGGAGCGAAGATACTGAAGTCTCTCCGACAGACGGCGAAGGATATCATCGTCGAGTCCGCCCGTTACCTCCTTGCGGTATCGCGAAATAAACGGAACCGTATTTCCGCCGTCAAGCAGCTCTACCGCAGCGTCAACCTGCTTTACTCTAACGCCGAGCTCCTCGGCAAGTATTTCGTTTATGCTCATGGTTTTCTCCGTTTCTCCGCCGAGCGGCGGAAGCTTTTTTACTTTTTTCTCCCGAAATCACGAAGCAGGGCGTGCTCGAGCTCGAGTGCGGACAGTCTGTCCTCGACATAAGCCCTGTGCAGCAGCTCGCGCGGGATGTACGCGTCATATTTATTATATGCGGGCGACTCCGACGCTCCGAGCAGCGAATATGCGTCAATGCCGTCAGCTGCCGCAGCTGCAAGGCTTTCCGCAAGACGTGCGGCGCTTGTGCCCTCGCGGCGGAAGGTTATGTAGCATTGCTCCGCCTCGACGGACGATATCCCAAGCTCTCCCGCGCGACTCCTGAAGAAGCGTCGCGCCGCTCTCATGCCTCGTGTGCCGAGCCAGGGAAAATACACCATGCTGTCCCCGCCGAGAGGCAGGAGATTATTCCGTGTCATGCCGGTGCTTCTTGCAACGCGTCGCGCAGATGCGAGCCGTCGGCGTGCGTTTTCCTTGAGATACGGATACTCCGTGTCCTCGCACAGCACACGGCGCATTCGCTCGAGAACACGTGTGTGTATCTCGCCGCTGTCGCCCGGCCACGATATCTGCATTTTTCCCTTCACTCGGTGCGCGTAAACTATTCTCCGTGCAAGGTCGCATTCCTCGACCTCCCACACGCGTCCCGCAAGCGCAAAGCGGTCTCCGACCGGAGGAGCTGTGCTTATCGTGCCTATCTCCTCCGAGCCCGAGCGAACCGTAAAGTCCTCCGTGTCCTTGAACACGGCAAAGAACTTAAACGAGTCTGTCAGGCGCTCGCCGCGAAGCCCGACAAGGAGCTCCCCGTCCTCCGTCAGCTCGACGAAATCGTTATTTATCATGTCGACAAGCAGTGCCTTGCAGTCGTCGCGAGGCACCTCTGCGAACGGCGGGAGCGAATACAGCCTCTCTGCAAGGCGCGACGGAAGCATTGCCCCCTCCGCGCACAAGAGCGAAAGTATCTGCTGGAACATTAGGCTGTACGGGCAGCGCACACGTAACGGCGGCTCGATAAAGCGCTCCTCGATATACAGCTGTATCACGGCAATTCCGCGAAGCAGCTCCCACGGGATAAGTGCGGGAAGCACAGCTCCCGACAACGGCTCCTCCTCGCGAAATACCATCATCATCTCGGGCGCGTCGCCGCGTCTGCCCGAGCGTCCGAGTCTTTGAAGAAACGACGAGACCGTGTTCGGCGCGCCTATCTGCACGACGCGCTCGAGCCTGCCGATGTCAACGCCGAGCTCGAGCGTTACCGTGGCGCAAACCGCAAGCGCACGTGTTTCGTCATCACGAAGGCGTGCCTCCGCCTCCTCGCGAAGCGAGGCTGACAGATTGCCGTGGTGGATGAGAAAATTATCCTCCTCGCCGCGCCGTGAAGCTATCTGTCGTAGTGTTGCGGTCACGTACTCCGTCTCCTCACGTGAATTCGAGAAGACAAGAGCCTTTCTGCCGCGCACGCAGTCGTACACGTAATCAAAGCCCTCGTCGGTTCGGTAGGCTGCACCTCCGTCGTTCTCGGGCGACGCATCGTTCACGCCGCGCTCGGCAGTCGAATATTCCGCCTGAACTGCCGTGCGGTCCGCGACACTTTTGGCATTTGTATTAAAGCGCGTGCTTTCACCCTGCGAGCTTTCCTCGGGGCTCTCCGGCGGCGCAAGGCACGCCCCCTCAGCGGCGTGTGCGTCCTCCGCTGCCACGTCCGCCTCCCTTGAATGAATAAAGAAGTGCTCCGCACCGAGGCGTATTCTCATACCTCCGCTCGGCGATACCGGAACGGCTACGCGTCGTGCTCTGCCTCCCGACAGCCAGCTTGCCGCCGCGGTGCTATCACCGACAGTTGCCGAAAGACCGATGCGCCGTGCGTCGTGCCCCGTCGCATGTGCTATTCGCGCAAGCTGGCAAAGTATCTGTCCGCCGCGGTCGGCTCCCATCAGCACGTGAAGCTCGTCTATTATAACATATCTGAGCTCAGAGAAAAGTCGCGCTATGTCGCTCGGGCGGCGAATCAGCATCGCCTCAAGAGATTCCGGCGTTATCTGAAGTATTCCCGACGGCGACTTCAGCGCGCGCGTCTTGGCTGCGGCGGAAACGTCTCCGTGCCAATGGCAAACGGAAATTTCCGCCGAGTCGACCAGCTCCGTTATTCTCTCGAACTGGTCGTTGATAAGTGATTTCAGCGGCGCGATATACAGCACTCCGAAGGAGCACGGCGGCCGCTCGTACAGGTCGGAAAGTATCGGAAACAGTGCCGCCTCCGTCTTTCCCGAGGCTGTGCCGGAGCAAAGGAGCAGGTCGTCGTCCGTTTCGAATATCACGCGCGCCGCCTCGAGCTGTAGCTCGTGCAGCGAGTCCCAGCCGCGCTTATATATAAACTCGCGTATAAAGGGTGAGTAGGAATTAAATATCCGTGCAGCGTCCACCTTTTACTCCTTTCTCGGTAAAAATCAAAATATTATATCCTCCGCGGTAACGCGGACGCTCTGTGTCGCGTCGCTCTTTTGACATGTCGCGTCTGCGCTCTGTTCGCCGCGGGCAAGTCTTTGTCTTTCGTCGGCGAAAAGGTCGTCGAAGCTCTTTTCGGGATTTTGGAAAAGCAGCTCGAGCAGCGAGATGTAATCTCTGATTATTTCTCGCGGCGTTATCATCTCGTCGGCTCCCGCGCGCGACAGAGATGAGGAAAGAAATTCCGTCATCTGCTCCTCGCCAACCGTGGGCGTCCACGCGCGGAAGGAGGCGTGAAGCGCTGTTATTCGCATCATGAGCGCCAAAAGCTCATTGTCCGACAGGCGGCGCAGGCGAATCACGGGTCCTGTTAAATTGCGAAGCGAGGCGTCCGCCGAGGCGGCAAAGCGGCTGTCGCAAAGTCGGCTTCTCAGCGCCTCATAGCTGAACAGACCGCGCCGTGTGTCCTCAAGAAACGCAGGCGTGCCGCCGAATACGAGCATAAGTCCCTCGGCTCTGCCCTGCATTGTGTCATTATACATCGAAAGAAGCTTCTCGTAATTCGCCTCGCGCGAAACGCGGTGTACGATCTTATACAGATTAACGCCCTCGTCGATGAATACGCAAAGCCCCGCGTAGCCGACGTGCCTTACAAGCGCGCACATAAGCTTGATATGCTCAAACCAGTTTGAGTCGTCAATTACCGAGACCGTGCGAAGCCCCGTTGCGCGTCGCGCCTCCGTACGGTTCGGATATTCTCCGCGAAGCCAGCGCAGGCACGCGGACATTCTTTCGTCATTTCCGTCTCCGTAGGCGCGGCAATATTCGCTTACTACAAGCGCAAAGTCGAAGCCGCCGACCGCACTCTCGAAGCTTCTTGCGTCGCGCACGATCTCATCGGTCACAAGACCTGCAAAGCCCTCCTCCGTCGGCAAATGGCCCGCCGAGGTCAGCTTCTCGCAGACGGACGAATACCATCTGCCGATAATTACCGACAGCGCACCGCCGTCGGGCGCCGCCTTGCACGAAAGATTCTTTATAAGCTCGCGATACGTCGCAAGTCCGCCCGCCCCCGCAAGGCGGCGCTCGGGTGACAGGTCGCAGTCCGCGGTTACAAAGCCGTGCTCTGCGGCATAGCCGCGCAGCAGCTGAATGAGAAAGCTCTTACCGGAGCCGTAGCGTCCGACAATGAACCGTGTCGCGCCCTCTCCGTCGGCAACTCGCATGAGCTGCTCGGTCAGCGAGGCAATTTCGTCCACACGTCCGATAGCAATGTACGGCGCGCCGACGCGCGGCACAACTCCTGCCGACAGCGCCGAAAACAGCGAGCCGAGTATTCTCTTGGGTATACGTTCGGTATTCATAATTCCTCCACTCACAACAGCTCTCTGTAGTCCTCGACAAAGCTGTAATCCGTGCCGTTTACTTCGAGGAGCACGTCTCCTATCACATCAGCGGCGTGCTCGTTAATGCATCTTGCCGCGTCATCAGCGAACATTCCGACAGCGCGGCACGCGTCCGCGAACGACTCGCCCGACGCCGCACTCAGAACGAGCGAATACAGCTGCGTGCCGAGGCGGCTCTTCAGCGATTCCTCACCGTCCCCCGTCGACTCCGACGCATATTCAGCCGAAGTCGGCGCATGCCTCGACGACTCAGCCGTGCCCGACAAATTGACTCCCGCCGTCGCCACTGCTGTATCTGTGCTCTCGCCGCATTCCGCAAGCTCTTCGCGTTCTCCGTGCGCTTCGCACTCCTCGCCATACCCACACGCTTCGTACGCTTCGCACGGCTCGTCTCCGCCGACAAGTGCGCCCTCGGGCAGCTCATTCTCCTCTGTATACAGTGCGCCGGACTCGTCCGCCTGCGACCGCTCGCCGAGGGCAAGGTCAATTTCCAACGCGCTGTCCGTCAGCCGTGCTGCGTTCTGCCACGACACTCGCTCGAGCTCCGAAGCGTTCTCAGCCGAAAGCCCTCGCGACGGCGCGTCGTAAAGCTCAAGGTATTCCCTCTCCTCACGCGTATCGGACGCCTCGTTTGCCGCAGCGCTCTCGAGCTTCGGTGCGTTGAGCCGCGCGCGAATTCCGAGTCCCGCGCGAACGGCGTTCTCCGCACCCTTTATAAGCTCTGTCACAATACGCCTCGCCTCCGCCGAGCGGAACGGGCTCGTTACCTTGAGCTCGAGCTCCTTCTTAATATCCGAGGCGCATATCGCTCCGCAGAAGACAGCTCTTGTGACCGACGAGGGACGCATCAGGCGAGCCGGAAACACGCCTCCGGTCTTCAGCCTTTCCTCTATGGTTCTGTCGAACACGCGGCAGACCTTCTCCTCGTAATCCTCATATTTCGAGGCGTAGCGGCTTTTCGAAATGCTGTAATCCGACAGCGCAGTGCGGCAAAATTCACCGAAGCGCGACGGGCAGTATTTGATTATCGCATCAGCGTAAAACTCCTTGACCGTGCTCGAAAGCGACAGTCGCGGCAGGTGCGCTCTGAGCACGGCGGGCACCTCTGTTTTGTACATCAGGCAGTAATCCGCCATCCATTCGGACATGTATTTGTCGAGCATCGGATGAATCTGTCGGTACAAAAGCCACACAGCGGCAAGCCGCTCCGCGCCCGCCTCGGGCGTAATGACGCCACCGAGGTTGATTATTTCGTAAATATACAGCAGCACATACGACAGGTCGGCGTCGGGGAGTCCGATTCCCTGCGCCACGCTGTCGCGCATGTACAGATAATATTCCCACTGCGCGGAATTTAGATTCGAATAGCTCGGCAGATACGAGAAGAACGACACATGCGCGGCTCGCCTGCCGTGCAGCTCTCGGTGCGCTATCGCGTCGCGCCTGAATTTGTCGTAAAGCCCGCCGCGAATCGGCCACTGCTTCACGGTGACCTGCCGCAGAAAGCTGCCGTCCGTCGAATATCCGCTGTCCGCCTTGCAGGCAGGCTGCATGCCACGGCTCTCCCTCGAGCTGTCGGGGCGTGCGGAGAGCGCCGCATTCCCACGCGCGGGAATATCGTCGCCTCCCGCAGAAATGGTCTCGTCCCCTGCGGAAATGCCGTAGCCCGCAATTCTACCGTCGCGCTTCCCCGCGGGTGTACCTTCGGCGTCGTTCCCCTGCGGATTTCGAGCTTGCCTTCGCAAGGCGTCGCGCGCGGAAAGCTCACTTATCGGGTACTCCCTCGGCGTCTCTTCGGCATCGAAGAGCATCTCTATCTCCTCCGTGCCGAATTCATCCGCAAGGCTTCGCGAAGCGACGCGTCCTGGCGTTTTTACGCATTTTTCGGTGCCGCTTTTTTTCTTATTCACACCGAAAAACAGCTCGTCAAAATCGTCGAATGAGAGAAAATCGTCCTTCATATCGCACCTCCCGCAAAACCTGTCAAACATTAGTTCGTATCACTATATTATACCATGTATAATACCGCATGTCAATAAAATTACGTCATTTTTACCGAGCTTTCGCTATCATTTTTCTCATGCAGCAAAAAAAGCTGCCGATGCGCACCTCATCACGCATCGGCAGTCCTTCACTGCTTTTATTCTCAGTTATCCTTGATTATGGACTTTACAAGCTTATTGATCTTGAGCGAGGTAACGACAGCAACCGACTTATACTGCGAGGAGAAGGACGAGCTGTCCATCTTGATCGCGCGGTCGATGAGGTTAACGTATTCGCCCTTTGTGTTCATGTTTCCGCCTCCGAACATCGCCACAAGGTCATATGCCTTGGTCGAGGAGATAATGTCGAGCATTTCTCTGGACTCGCTGTCGTAGGTGCTTCTGCCCTGGAGCATCTTGGTATAGAATGCAGGCTTCAGGTGCTTTCTCGAAAGCGCGCCCATTGCCTCAACGACGACGTCGACCATTTCAACATCCTTTACGGTCTTCGGTACGAATACCGCTCCGCCCATTCCGGACTGAGCGTAGGTTCTGTACTCGAGCTTTTCGTTGCCCTTCGGGTCAGGAAGAACACCGAATTCCACATCCTCCTCACGGAGATTCGCTACGGTGCTCGTGCTGTCGAACCAGAAGAGCACCTGATCGTTTATAAACATGTCGATGACATTCTCGACACCGTACTTGTCAGCGCAGTCCTCGGCGCCGGCACCGGTAACTCGTGACGTGCAGACGAGCGTGTCATCGCCGAGGGTCTTTGATATCTTATCGGCAAAGTCGGAGAGAGCCGTGGGGAGAGTGTCGGGAATGCTCGGGACGCCCTCGTCGTCGAAGGATGTAATGGACATTCCGTTAGCAAAGAGAAGGTCGAAGCCAACCGCGCGGTTATCGGTGAAGCCGTAGCGGTACACGCCGTCGCCGCCGCTTGCAGCGGGAACTGCCTGAGCGATCTCGAACATCTTATCGACCGTCCACTCGCCGTCCTTGACTATCTGATAAAGGTCGGGAATATCGAAGTTGTCAGCCACCTGCTTGTTAAAGAGCACGCAGCCGCCGTCGCTGAAGTGATTTGTGACGATATCTCCGGTGAGCAGATAGAGCTTTCCGCAGACAGAGAAGTCCTTCTCGAGTGTGGATATCCACCAATCCTGCGAAAGGTCGAGTGTCGTGAAATCATTGACGCTCGTGAGCACGCGGTTAGTCATAAGAGGCTGACCTACCGTAATTACGGCGCCGTAAACGAGGTCGTAGGAGCCGACACCCGCCATGGCGTCATCGATAACCTTATTCTGAGTGTCTTCGCCGTCCTCGGTGATAACGTTTTCCCAGGCGAGTCCGAAGTGCTCCTCGAGCTCACGCTGTCTCTTATAGATGGCGTCGTTGAGAAGATTGCCGTTCTCCTCCTGAGTCTCAATGAAGTTATCGCCCTGACGTCCGATATAAGTGAACGAGGCGCCGTCGAAGGAGGCGTCTGCGGCAAGGCTGTCGATATAGCTGTCGATCTCCTCTGTCTCCGGGTCCGTCGAGCCCGCTACTGTCGCTGCGAGGGAGTTGTCGTCCGCTCCCTTCGAGCTGCCGCAAGCGGCAAGCAGAGAGAGAGTCATAAGCATCGCCAGCACGAGTGCAAGCTTCTTTTTAATGCTGTTCATATGTGCTCCTTTCAAATCCAAAAGGCGTGCGGCGCGTCCTTGCCGCGCCGCACTGATATGCCTTTGTTATCAGTCGTTTGAAACCTTCTTCATAAGCTGCTGGATATATCTTCCCGCAAGTCTTGTGCTGGAGGCATACTTTGAAACGTAATCGTCATTGTAGCCGACGCAGGCTGTTCCGACAGTCTCACCGAGATTACCCCAGTTGTAGGAGAGCTCGAGGTCTACGACCTTGGAGCTGTAGAGAATATCGAGAACCTCCTTCGACGCGGAGTCGTAGGTGCTTCTGCCCTTGAGCGCCTTCTCGTAGTAAGCGGGCTCAAGATGCTTCTCGGAGAGCGCTGCCATAGCCTCGGTGATAACGCCTGTCATTTCGGGATCCTTAAGATCCTTTGCGAAATAGACCGCGCGATCGCTCGAGAGGCTTATGTAGTTTTTCTGAGACGCATCCTTCTTCGGAACGGGAAGAATACCGAACTCAACGTCGTAGGGACGCATGTCGTTAGCTCTCCATACGCCGTCGAACCAGAAGAGCACCTGACCGTTCTCGAATACCTCGCGGTCATAGAACTCATCGGCGAAATTCGGCTTTTCTTTATCGTACTTTACGGACTCGTCGCCGAAGATGGAGTTGAGCTTATCGATATAGTCTACCTGAGACTGGCTGAGTGTTACGGGAACGGTGGGCGCGTCATTCTCGTCCTTGCCACTGAGGGTAAAGCCGGCACCGAAGTAGATGGACAGAGCGCCGGAGCCGTCGATCATGTAGCGTCTGACGTCGCCGCCCGCGGGAATAACTGAGGCAATCTCATTCATCTTGTCGACAGTCCAACTTCCGTCGGAAACGAACTCATACATGTCGGGAAGGTTGAAGTTATCAGAGACCTTCTTATTGTAGAGCACGCAGGACGCATCGCTGTAGTGGGAAGGATTGATCTTACCCGTGAGGAAGTAAAGCTTTCCGCCGACGGAGAACTGCGACTCAAGGTCGTTGAGCCACCACGATCTCGTGAAATCGAGCATGTCGTAATCATTAACGGGCTGGAGGCAGCCTGCATTAAGCAGCGGCGCTCCGCAGGTCTTGAGGTTACCCTCGATGAGGTCATAGGACCTCAGTCCGCTCATCTGGTCTGATATAACGACGTCGGTCGTCTCGGCACCGGTGTTTTCATAGCCCGCCTCGATACCGACGGACTCTCTGAATTCCACAGCAACTCCGAAGTTCGTCTCAATATCGAGAATTCTCGAATAAAGCGAGTCGTTAGCGAGATTTCCGAGCATCTCGGGCTTCTCCGGGAAGATAGTCTCGGGGCTTCCGATAATGGTAAAGGTCTCGCCGTCATAATTGTACTGCGACGCCAGTGACTTTACGTAGTCGTCAATCTCGGCATAATCGCCGCCCTCCGTCGCAGAGGTGTCCGCCGATGTAGTGTTGCTCTCTGCCTTTTCCGCATCACCGCAAGCGGAGAGAAAGGGCACTGTCATAAGTGCGGCAAGGAGCATGGCTATCAGCTTTTTGTTCATACCTGATTTCCTTTCGAAATTAGAAATATGGAAGATTTCCGTCATATCATTATATCATATTATAATAAAATTCTAAATTGGCGCATTGAACAAAGTTGCGTCCATCTTTTTGTGCAGTTTGCCAAGCCTCCCGCTGCGCTCCGAATTTCGGCGCACGCGGTGCGGCGTCACAAAGCAGGCTGTCCCGCCGCACCGCCAAAAAAAAACGGCACGCCGCGCGGCGTGCCGTTCACCTTCATCTGATAAGCGGATTATTACTTTATGCTTGCCGCTATCTTCTTCTCAAGCTTCTGGATGCTGAGGTTTGCAAGCTTTGTAGCGGAGCTGTAGCTGCTGACGTAGTCGGTCTTTACACCGAGGATACCGTCGTTGAGAACGTCAACAAGGTTACCCCACTGGTACGTGTCTGCGAGGTCGATAACCTTTGTCTTATAGATGATATCAAGCATGTTCTTGGACTCGCTGTCGTAGGTTCCGCGACCCTGGAGAGCCTTCTCGTAGTAAGCGGGCTCGAGCAGCTTCTCAGAGAGAGCAGCCATAGCCTCTGTTACCGTTGCGCTCATCTCGATGTCCTTTGCGACCTTGGAGATGTAAACGCCTGCTGTCATCCATGCGGATGCAAGGCTGATGTAGTCGGTCTGAGCGGTGTCCTTCTTCGGAACGGGAAGGATACCGAACTCAACATCCTCTGTACGGTACTCACCGACAGTACCCATCGTAGCCGTAAGGAAGAGCACCTTATCCTCGAAGAATGCGTACTTCTCCTCCTCATAGCCGTAGAAATCGGTAGCGTCGTTGAGCTTTGTATTCATTACAGAAGAATCGGAGAGGAACTGCTGGAGCTTGTCGATATAATCGACCTCGTCATTGCCGAGGGAGGCATTAATGAAGATGGAGCCGTCGTCGTTTCTCTGAGCGAGAGTATAGCCGGCGCCGTAGTAATATGTCAGACCGCCGGAGGCGCCGCTTGTGAGCATGCGGTAAACTCCGGAGTTTGTCTCGATAGCGGAAGCTACCTCGACCATCTTGTCGAAGGTCCACTCACCGTTCTCAACGAGCTCGTAGAGGTCCGGAATATTGAAGTTCTCTGCTACCTCCTTGTTGAAGAGCACGCACGCGCCGTCGTGGTAGTGGATCGGCACTATCTTACCTGTGAGGAAGTAAAGCTGATTTGCGATGTCGAACTGCTCTTCGATATCGTTGAGCCACCAGGAACGGGAAAGGTCTATGGGGTCAACGGCCTCGACGGGAGCAAGGGAGCCGTTATTGAGCATTACCTGTCCGCAGGTCATGAGGTTACCCTGGATGAGGTCATA
>CAYNHY010000013.1:6301-20691 GCA_964397225.1 uncultured Ruminococcus sp. | reverse complement strand
TGCGACCTACCGGTTCGTAGCCGGGCACTCTATCCACTGAGCTAGTAGCGCATCGTTCCTCTCGGAACATTATATATAATACCACACCTTCGAGCTTTTGTCAAGAGCAATTTTCGATTTTTTCGAAAAAACTGCTCTTTTCACGCCCGATCTGCCGAAAAAGCGGCTTACACCGCTCCTTTACAGCATCGTGGTGCTTCCGCTCTCGACGTCTCCCGCGTAATTTGCCGCCGCACCGTCTGTGCCTGCGTAATACGCGCTGCTCTGCACGCCGTTATCCTGCGCGCCTGCATTGCCGCCCGCACCGTAATTTCCCGGCACGTCTGCACACGCATACGGCGTCGTTTCGTAGTATGCCCCGGTCGAAGCTGTCGAAGCTCCCGCAGGAGAGCTCGGTGTCTGCGGACCTTGCGCGTGCTCCCACGTTGGGCTCGCGGATGCCATCGGCCGCGAGGAAATGCCTCCGCGGATGAAATCAAGCTCCTGGCGGCTCCACCAAGCTCCGCCGTTATCCTGCGAGGTGAGCTTTTTCAGCGAAGCTGAAATGCGGTCTGAATTCTGCACGAGCTGTCCGAAGCCGTACAGCGGAAACGAGCAGATCCACGATAAAAACGAGCCTACAAGCATTACAAGGACCCCGGAAGGGGCGCCGCCCACGGCAAGCTCCCCGGCAAAGCCGAACATCGACGTGCCCGCGATAACGCCGAGCCCACAGATCACCGAAATCACGATGCCGATAATGCATATTGCCACCGCAAGACCCTTGATCTTGCCTCCGATGTTGCTGAACATGAGTCAATTCTCCTTGAATATTGCCGCCTCAGACGAGGTTTCGCGCGACACCGAATACACACAGCGCCGCCGACGTCGCGAGGAAGGCGACATTCTCCGCCCGCGTGAGCGGCGTCGCCCCGTGAAGGACGTAGAGCACCGCGCGCACACAGCCGTACACAAGTGCCGCCGGCAGAATAATAAAAAGGGCGCAGTTTGCCTCCCACGCCGCGCGCACGTCGAGCCGCAGCAGTGCCATGCACATTCGGGAAACACCGCACCCGGGACAGTCGAGCCCCCCATAGCGCTGTGCGGTCCGACGCTCACGATACGTAAATTCTCGAAGACTCCGATGACCATAGAGAAGCTGATCGCCTACGGCTCCATAACCGAGGAGATCGCGCAGAAGCTCGAGCTGCTCGTTCGCTCTAAGTATAACATATTTATCAGCGGCGGTACAGGCTCGGGTAAAACAACCTTTCTGAATGCACTGTCAAATTATATTCCGAAGGATGAGCGAGTGATAACCATCGAGGACTCCGCGGAGCTCCAGATAACGGGAGTCGACAACCTCGTCAGCCTCGAGACACGAAACGCGAACGCCTCCGGCGCCGGACAGATAACCATTCGCGACCTGATAAAGTCCTCGCTGCGAATGCGCCCCGAGCGCATCGTCGTCGGAGAGGTCAGAGGCGGCGAGGCGCTTGACATGCTCCAGGCAATGAATACCGGTCACGACGGCTCGCTGTCCACGGGACACGCCAATTCCACGGAGGATATGCTCAGCCGACTGGAGACCATGGTGCTCCAGGGAGCGGCAGGTCTTCCGCTTGAGGCAATACGCCAGCAGATAGCGTCGGCGGTGGATATAATAATACACCTGTCGCGACTGCGCGATAAGTCGAGAAAGACTATGGAGATAACAGAGGTCGTCGGCTACGAGAACGGCGAGATTAAGCTGAATCCGCTGTACGTGTTCCGCGAGGACGAAAACAGCACCCTCGAGCACGTCTCGGGCAAGCTGTGCCGCACGGAGAATAAAATGGTAAACGACTTCAAGCTCCGCCTGGCAGGCATAAGAAGCGAGATATAAGGAGAGCGAAGGCAATGTCAAAAAAACAAAAAAAGCCCGCCGAGCCGCAGTATTATGTGTCTGCGACCAACGCAATTACATATAACTATCGCGTCTATTACATGAGCTCTCTCGAGAAGCTGCTTTACTTCGTTCTTGCCTTTGCGGTCGGGGCAGCTGTCGGATATCTCTTCTACGGCGGCATCGGAAAGGACGAGTTCGGCGACCCGACAGCCACGACGTGGGCGTGTAATATTATTATATCATCTATCGTCGGCATCGCGGCGGGAATTCTTTACCTTCCCATCAGAACAAAGCAGATATGCAACAAAAAACGCGCGAATCTCAAGCTCCAGTTCCGCGAGCTGCTCGATGCGCTCTCCACCTCCATCGGAAGCGGTAAGAACGTCGTCGATTCGTTTAAGGCGGCGCGTGACGACCTGCGTATCATATATGCCGAGGATACTCCTATCGTGAGAGAGCTCGATATCCTCCTCGACGGCATCAATAACAATATCGATATCGAGAAGTCGCTCATGGACTTCGGCTATCGCAGCGGCATTGACGATATAATCAGCTTTGCCGACGTCTTTGAGACCTGCTATCGCAAGGGCGGTAATATAAAGGATATTATCAAGAATACACAGCAGATCATCGTTGAGAAGATGGAGATAGAGCAGGAGATCCAGACTATCGTAGCAGGCTCGAAGAACGAGCAGATGATAATGACCGTCATGCCCGTTGCCCTCGTCGGCGTCATAAAGCTGATGAGCCCCGAGTTTGCAGCCAACTTCACGACACCTACCGGTATCCTTTCGACGACCGTTGCGGTCATCATGTTCGTTGCGGCGTATTTCGTCGGAAATATCGTCCTCTCGATCAAGATATAAGGAGGTGCGACGATGTTTTTAAGCTCAATGTCCGTGGTGATAATGTGCATAGCCACGGTGCTCGTGGCAGTGTTTTTGCTTCTGCTGCTCGCAGGACGGAAATATGCCAATATGATAGCACCGCTCGACAGCAAGGCGTTTCCGCTGTGCGAGCTGTACGGAGTCGGCTTTGCGCTGCTCGAGCTCACGCATCACAGCTATGCGTCGCGCTCCGAGCGACGTCGCCGTCAGAATATCGCGCTCCTCTACGGAGAGCGCCATTCCGAGTATTACCTGCGTGTGAACGCCGCAGAGCGCGTCACGCTTGCGACACTTCTCATCGTTGCGGGCTTTGCGATATACGGTCTTGTGAGCGACGTGCTCATAACCGGCGTCTTTTTGATGTTTGCCTTTGCGGCGTACTACTACGTCGCGACGCTTCCGCAGACGACTGTGGATAAGAAAACAAGCCAAATACTGAACGACTTCGCCGACGTTGCCTCGAAGCTTGCCCTGCTTGTCAATGCGGGCATGATAATGAAGGAGGCGTGGGAGAAGGTAGCGTACACAGGTGACTCCGAGCTCTACCGTGAGATGCAGCTCGTTTGTATCAACGTGCAGAACGGAATGTCCGAGGTCGACGCGTATACCGAGTTCGGCAGCAGATGCACGAGTGCGGAGATAAAGAAGTTCACCTCAACAATCATTCAGGGACTCGTCAAGGGAAACCGCGAGCTCTCCGAAATGATAAAGCAGCAAAGCCGCGAGATATGGGACGCGAAGCGGCATCGCGTAAAGCAGCAGGGCGAAAAAGCGGCAAGCAAGCTGCTCATACCCATAATGATAATGTTTGTCGGTATTCTTATTATGATTATTATTCCGATCTTCACCAATCTCGGTGTATAAGCTCGGCTCTGATAAAATCTGAGGAAAGGAGTGAAACGAAAATGAACAATCTTATGCTGGCGGGGATGTGGCTTCGGACAAAGCTCAACAAGCTCCTCAGAGACGAGAGGGGCGAGGTAAACATCGTTGCGATGGTAGTCCTCATCGGAGTTGCGGTTATATTGGCAATTGTGTTCAAGAATGCAATTGATGGGTTGATTACTCGTCTTGTCGGTGCAATCGAAACAAAAGCAAAAAACGATTTGGATCTTTGATAAACCAATCCTGCCGCGGAGGCACATTATGTGCTTTCGCGGCAAAGGTCTATCTGCACATTTAACAATAATGAGGAAAATAGCATGAAGGATAAAACAAATAATATAAACAGGAAGCTGAAGAATGAGAGCGGACTCGTTATCGTCGAGGCGGCGATAGTGTTCCCCGTTATGTTCTTTGTTTTGCTTTTCATCATTTTTATCGGAAACATGTATTTTGAGCAGGCAAAGGTGGATGACATAGTCGCCACCTATGCCGTAAAGGGAGCACAGTATATAGCCGATCCCTCGCTGTACGAAATGGATGAGAACGGTATCGTCCCGAGAAGCGTGAAGGACACGGACGTGGAGCCCTACCGTCTGGTGCTCGGCAGCCTGTCGAGCAACGGCTCCGTGGCGCAGCTCGAGGACACGATATCGAAAAGGGTCAAGGAGGAGATCGGCGGAGGGCTCATCTTCTTCTCCAATTCTTCCGCCAACGTGATCGGAAGCGATAACGCGAAGATAGCGAAGTTCAAAAGCTATATCGTCTACTCCACCTTCACCGTGCAGGTCAACTACGAGATAAAGTTCCCGATACGCTTTCTCGGCGAAGCCTCCCCGACCATAGTAAAGCTCTCGTCACGCTCCGAGGTCGCCGTGAACGATACACCGGAGTTCATACGGAACATCGATATGGTCGTAGACCTCCTCGACGGCACAAAGCTCGCCGAAACGGTGCAGAGCATGTTTGATAAGATAAATACCTTTATAAAGAAATTCACGTAAGAGTGTAAGGAGAACACCATGTACGGTTTTATGTGTAAGAACAAGGGCGCGATATCTGTATTTCTCGTCATCGTCCTTGTGCCGATGCTCGTCGTGTCGAGCATATTCGTCGATATGAGCCGCGTGGAGCTCGCCGGCTCCGTAGCCGAGTCCTCGGGCGTCATCACGATGAACACCGCGCTGACAAATTACGACGCCGTGCTCAAGGATATGTACGGACTTTTCGCGACCTCGCAGAACACGGACGAGATGTTCGAGAACCTTGAGGATTACTACAGAAAGTGTATAGAGTCAGCCGGAGTAGCCGAGCCCGACGCAGAGAATTACGTCGACCAGATAATGCAGCTCGTTAAGAGCGAGACCGGCAGCGACGATATACTAAATATGGATCTGACAAGCTTCGAGATAACAAAGCCCACGGGCGGCGACCTCGCTAATCCCGCGATACTCAAGCAGCAGATAGTCGAGTTTATGAAGTACCGCGGACCTATCAGCCTCGGAAGCGGCATATTCGAGGCACTCGGCACGATAAAGAATATGAAAAAGCAGAGCGAGCTTGTCGAGAAGAAGAATACCTTCTACGAAAAGCGAACAGATATGATGACAAAGCTCGAGAACGTCTGGACGGCTCTTGAGGATTATCAGTACAGAGATGCTTCCTCGCTGTACGGAGGAGTCTCCTGCGCCTTCCCAACGGGAAATTATCTCTCAAGTGCCTTCGGTGATGTAGGCTCCTGCGCCTCGATACTAAAGGGCTGCATGGAATCGCTTGTGAAGTATCTGTACTTCGCGGATGAATATTACAATGTAGAAAAGAGCGGCATCGCCGGCTATGCCGTCACAAAGAAGGAAGGCACGGAAAGCGACAGCTACGCCGAAAAATGGACGGTTAACCGGTCCTCGAAAAACGAATATACCGCCGGCTCGAAGCAGACGGCATATAAAGATAACGACAAAGACAAAAAGAGAGCCGTCACGGAAATGCAGAATTGCCTCAACGAGGTGTATGCTGCCGTCAATGCACTTGAAAAGCTCACAGAGACCGAGAGCTATGCTCGCATAACAAAGGGCAACGCCAATATGTCGGTGGCTGACAAGATCAGAGCTGTCTCGGCATTCAATTCCCTACAGGAGTATCACGAGGACATAAATACCCTGGTCTCCTGCCTTGTGAAGCTTTGGAATCTGAGAGATAAATGGAATGTGGATGACAGCCCGCTCTCGCTTGCGGACTACAATGCCAAGCTCGACAGCAGTACAAAGATATTTACGGTAAGCAAAAAAGGAGACGACGAGGAAAGCGGCAACCTTTCGAACGTGATCGAGGGTCAGCTGAGCGCTCACCTGACACTCGAGGACGGCGGCTATCTCAGCGTCTACAACAATAACATCACGCGCGTGCAGGGATATTGGAATGAGACGCACGAAACCGTAAAGAACGCGATGGACATCGTGAACTCCGCACTCGGAGCAGCCTCCGCGACCGCGTCCTCGCTTGACTCGTTCCTCACGGAAAAAATAGGCAAGCTCGATACCGCGATCGGACTGCTGAACGAGGTTAAGGCAGAGCTCACAAACTCCGAAAGCAGCTATAACAAGGCTCTTTCCGCATGGTCGAGCTCCGCTAACAACCTCAAGGGAGAAAAAATAGGCGAAAACGATCTCAGCGAGATAAATAATCTGAAGGATGTTCTGACAGAAGCGAATGTCAACTCGCTCATAGCCAGGTTGAACGGTGCCCGGGAAACTCTGAATAAGCTGAAAACACAGCTTGCGAGCTATGCAGTGCTCGGCACTCCATGGGCTCAGCTGTCAGACAATTATGCGCTTCTTATCGATAAGCTGAGTGACAGTCAGAAGGCTTCGCTTGAGGCGGGAAATTACGACACGGTCATAAATGAGCTGAAGGCATCCGTCACCGGAAGCCACGACCTCGGCGACGCACAGGCGGGAGATACCAAAAGCCCCGATCTGACAAAGCAGCAGAGCGCACTGTATACCTGGCTCTACAGTAATTTCTACAACGAAAGCGACGCCGCAGCGCGCTACGGCTCACGTGACTTGAAGAGCTATACCGTGCCCGCGCAAAGCAACGCAGGCGGAAAGCTCAACGACAACAAGGAGGAAACAAAGGACCAGCAGAAACAATACGAGGAAAAGGCAAAATACTACAACGAAAAAGAAATTGGCGGAGACTCGGAGGAGCAAAAGCCGAAAAGAGAATACGATACTTCTTATCTTCCGTCCGGAGAATGGCAGGAGACACTTAAAAATATCGAGAGCAGCGCTCAGGTATCAAACGAGTCAAGTGCAATGCTGAGCTCCGCGAACGCCACGCTCAGCCTGTTCGACGACCTTATAAAAAGCATCGGAAGCATGGCAACGGCGCTTCGTGATGATATGTATATATCAAGCTATATCATGAACATGTTCTCCTATTCGACCTACGAGCAGGAGATAAAGGCAAAGGTCGACGGAAGTGTGAATATTACAGATGGGCTTAAGTCATGGTATAAGTACGAAAACGGAAAGTATACATATTCCGATTATCTTAACAGCGAAAATTCGAAGAAGGAGCTGCTCGATAAGGCAAAAACGCTGACGCGCGTGCCGATCCAGCCGAATACGAATTACCTGTATGGCAAGGAGGTCGAGTATATCATTTTCGGCGGAGATAATCCGCTTGCCGCCTCCTACGGTACGATATATGCGATACGCTTTGCGCTGAACACGGCATACGCCTTCACAGACAGCGAGATAAACGCCTTAACGCAGTCCGCGGCAATGGCACTGTTCGGAGTTCCTCCGCTGACGCCTCTCGTTCCCGTGGCGAAGGTAGCTATGATAATAGGTCTGGCGCTCGCCGAGTCGGCATACGACCTGTATCAGCTGAAATGCGGATACGAGGTCCCGCTCGTCAAGGACACCCAAACGTGGAAAATGAAGCCGGCAAATATAGCAGGTGCTGTTTTCGGAGAAATAACGAGTGCTGTTGCAGATGCTGCACTTAGCAATGCTTACACAGCCCTAAACGATGCTCTCGAAAAAACCGACGAGGAGCTTGAGGCAATGATACGGGACGGCGATGAATATCTGCGTAATCTGTCGACAGCGGCGGTGGACGGAGCTGTCGAAGAGCTGAAGAGCTACGGAGACCTTGCGCTGAATGAGCTGTTGAACATATGTAACAATATCACTGCCGAGTTTCAGAGTCAGGCAGATGCGATCACCGCACCGGCGGAAGAGATCATGAATGCAAAGATAGCAGCTGCCGAAGCAAAGCTTAAGAATTGGCTCGAGACACAAAAGCAGAGCGACAGCGACATTATCTACAGCGTAAAGGAAGCCGCGGTAGAAGTCCTGATCGACAGTGAAAACGGCTTTATAAGACAGATCTTCCAAAGAACGGCAGATGCTCCGCAGGAAGCGATCAACAAAGTAGGCGAGGGTGCAAAAGACGCTATTATAATCTATGCAGATAAATACTATAAAATGCTGGGAGAAATCCAAAAAGCAATCAATACCAAGGTTGATACTGTCATAGGTGCAGGTACCGCAGCGATGAATCAGCTGCGCCAAGAGGCAATGAACAAGCTCAAGACTGCCGCCAAGGATGGCGTAGAGAGCCTCAGAAAAGAGCTTAAGGATACCATAGCACAAAAATTCGGAAGCACCGGAGGCTCAAGCTCCGTTTCTGCCGATTCGTCGTCGCAGTCGGTCGTTGCATCGCTCCTGTCCTGGCAGTACAGCGATTATTTGCAGCTGTTCCTTCTCGCGGGGCTTCTCCGCTCCCAGGAGTCGGTGCTCCTGAGAACGGCGGACGTCATTCAGCTCAATATGCAGCTGATAAACGGTGATGCGCCCTTCATCGAGGAGACGGAAAACGTTGAAGTGAGCAGACTCTTCGGACTTATAAAATACACCGAGGAGCGCACGACACATAAAGATAACCAAGACGCCTTCAAGCTTAAGAACTCTTATACCTATCTCAACATAAAGGCGACCGTGCAGGTCAAGCCTCTAATGCTGACACTGCCGCTGATCGCTCCGTCGGTGAGCAACAGCCTGTCGGGAACAAAGTGGTATGAAGTGACCTACGAAGGCACCATGGGATACTAAGAAAGGAAACAATTATGAAGAAAACAGTATCGGCAATACTCGCGCTCGTAATGCTTCTCGGCATTGTCAGCTGCGGAAAGGGTGAAAAAGCAGGTGAGAGCGGCAGCGAAGGAAGCCGCACCGAGAGCGTTGCGGCAGCAGGCGACACGGAGGCTGCTACAGTCGAGAGCACGGGTGAGAGTGCCGACGAATGCGATGAGCTGACGTGGGTCAACGGCAGCGAGATATATCTGAATTACATGAAAAAACGCGCCGTTGTCAAGGAGACAGCAGCTGTAGTGTTCTACAACACATATTCCGATCTTGTGACGCTTCAGTATGATAATGTCAACACCTTTGACGGCGCCCTGTCCGATGTGTTCGATTATCTAAATGACGGCTCTCTTTTCAGCGTGCTGTGGAAATATTCGGATGCGAGCATAAATCCGCTCGGAATGGAGCTCAAGATAGATAAGCAGGCGGAGCAGAACGTGAAGATAGGCGGGCTTGATACCGTGCGTATCAAGGGAAGCCTTACCGACAGGAACGGCAGAGCGTGCCATGTATACGGATATACCTTTATCATGGACAGCGTGCCCTGCTTTCTCGGAGGCTTTGTCTTCACCGAGAATCAGGAGCAGAGCCTTATTGCGTCGATCGACGCAGAGGTCGACGCCATGATAAAAACGGTTCGCAACGAATATTAAAACCGAAGGGAGGGCAATTATTCTTGAAAACGCATGATAAAAGACAAAACGAAAAGGGCATGGTGACAGTAGAGGCGACGATTGCCCTGACAACGTTTCTCTTCGCCTTTCTTATGATATACAGTATCATAACGATAAGCAGAGCGCAGGCGAAGATGCAGATCGCGCTGAATAATACCGCGCAGGAGATCTCACAGTACAGCTACATATACGGAATGACCAATCTTGACGGCACGCTCGCGGATTTTCAGGAGAGCGCGAATGATGCCAAGAGCGATGTAAACGGTCTTGTAAAGCAGACGATCAATGTTTTCGAGGGCATACAGACCCTCGGCAAGGATGCAAGCTCGATAGACATTTCAAACGTCAACTCGATGCTCAACAGCTGGGAGAATATCTCCAACGACTTGAAGGAAGAAGGCGCCGATCTGACTGCGATCAAGCAGTCGATAGAGGAGATGGCGAAGGATCCGCAAAAGATGCTGTTCGGCATGGCGAAGCTGATAGGCTCGGAGACACTTGAGGTCGCAAAATCGCGCCTTATTGCGGAGCCCGTTGCCAGAGCACTCATAAAAAAGCACCTGAAGCGAAGCGAAAACGACACAGCCGAGGCCTTTTGCAAATCGGTCGGTATAGTCGAAGGAACCTATCTCGGTCAGACAAGCTGCTTCAACGGTATCGATTTCTCAAATTCGACCCTGTTCCCATACGGCTCCTCGGAGATCACGCTTATTGCAACCTATAAGGTCAAGCTTTTACAGCTGCTGCCGATAGATGTCGAGCTTACAATAACGCAGTCCGCGGCAACGAAGGGCTGGCTCCACGGCGACAAGACCGACGCCTCTGCGGCGGGCATTGTCGATAATCTGAAGAACGATAAGGACGATGAGGATTCCAAGGTTAATTCAAGCGTATGGAACAGCCAAAGCATAAATGACAGGAACAAGACGATAAGGACCCTTGAGCTTGCAGAGCTTAAAAACAGCGGCTATGTCGGCGTAAGCGGCGAGACATACATCCAGGCATACGATGAATCGACAAATACCTTTGCCATGATTTCGATGTGTAATCCTGTGTACGGAATCGGCAGCGTTGAAGAAATCGATAGGAAATCTGTCGAAGACAACGTAAAGAGAATAGTCGCGCAGATAAAAAGCGCAACAGACAACAAGACCTCGGTAACCGTCAAAGAAAACAACAGCGACGGAAGCATCGGGACAAGGCAGATCGATTGCTCAAAAACCAAGCTTCGGCAGAAGATCGTGCTGATAGTGCCGGAGGATGCCGGTGTTGCGGATTACGTGAAAAAGGTCGTCGGAGAGTGCGGATACTCTGATATTATTTCAGTTGAAGCCAAATACGGCACAGGCTTTGCGTTATCTGAGAAATAAGCGCGCAATACGGAGGAGAAAACATGAATATCGCGATTTTGATCGTATTGTCTTTTATACTTTGCACAGCGTCTGCTGCGTATCTTTCCGTAAAGGAGACCGAAGGCGAGACTGCTCCGGATAAGCTGAAGGCGACGCTGAAGAAAAACCGCCGCCTTATTATAGCACTAACGCTTGCGGCCTTCCTGATGAGCGGCCTCTCAGTGTCGCTCGAGTGTATATACGACAACACCCTCATAGAAAATATGAAGCGAATTACGCTTATCGGCATGCTTGTAACAGTAGCCGTGACGGATATGAGAGAGCAGATCATTCCGAACAAGGTGATCCTTGCGGGTATATTTGTCCGTGTCTGCTATGCGATAGCGGAGCTTGTAACGCTCGGAAGTGGGTATTTCGATATATTGAGATCGGACGCGATCTCCGTATCACTTGCGTTAGTGCTGTTTTTGCTCGGAGTGCTCGTTATGAAAAACGGCATCGGTATGGGCGATGTTAAGCTCGTATTTGTTATGGGGCTTTATCAGGGCGTGCTCGGCGTTGTAAGCTCGCTGTTTTGCTCGCTTGTCGTTTCGTTCTTTGTTGCGATATTTATGCTTATAACAAGGAAGAAATCACGCAAGGACGCGATAGCTTTTGCACCGTCGGTGCTTGTCGGCACTGCCGTGTCTGTGTTTATGACGGGAATGTAAAGGAGTCTCACCATGGGAAAAGGTAGCACAAAATTACTTATTGCAGTGGCGCTTGTCGCGATTCTTGTATTGTCCTGGTACACAATGATCTCCGATGCCTCGGGAAAACAGGCGCAGTACGACGGATATCTGTCGCTTGCACATAAAAACAGAGAGCTCGATCTCCGCGAGGACGCATTCGATTACTATGCTGCGGCGCTTGAAATGAGAGATTCGATGGAGCTGCGCGAGGAGATCGCGGAGTATTATAAGGATCTTGCAATGACGGAGAAGTATCTCGAATTCTGTGAGGAGACAATGAACGAATATCCTCACGACGAAATACCGTATGTCAGAATGGCTGAGTATTATAGCGATTCGCGCAGCTATGCGTCCTGCTTCAGCATAATGAACACAGCGGCACGCCGAGGAATTTCGTCAGAGCGACTGACGGAGCTTCGCGGCGAGCTGCAATATGAATTCGATTATCTGCAATACGGCTATTCAGAGGTCGGAATATTCTCAGGAGACATTTGCGCGGTCAAGCGCGAGGACGGTCAGTGGGGATATGTTTCCGCGGACGGAAGCGCAAAGCTCAGGTGCATGTACCTTTCCGCCGGTACATACAACGGCGCATATCTGCCGGTTCAGCTCGATGACGAAGAGTATGTCTTTATAGATATTACCGGCAGAGAGAAGAGCAAGGACGCTTCCGAGAGGGAGATCGAAGCCTGCGTGTATCTTTCCGAAGAAAAAACAGCCGTAAAATATGACGGGAAATATCACTATTGTGATTTCTACTTCAACGAGCTGTTCGGCACATACGATTACGCAGGTGCCTTCAACAGCGGATATGCCGCAATAAAGAACGGCGACGAGTGGTATCTCATAGATGCAAACGGAAATCCGACATGCGGTCCCTACGACGAGATCAAGGTCGACGAAAAAAGTATAGCCTTCCGCAGCGGAGTGGCTTTTGCAAAGAAGGACGGAAAATACTTCCTCATAGATGCCGAGGGGAATCGACTCGGCGATGAGACATTTGAGGATGTAGACTGCTTCAATTCAGACCAGCCCGCGGCTGTGTTCAACGGCGACAGATGGGGCTTTGTCAATGCCTCAGGTGAGCTTGTCACCGACTACATATACGGCGATGCAAAGTCATTTTCAAACGGCTTTGCTGCGGTCGCACTTCAGGACAAGTGGGGATATATCGGCATTGACGATTACGAAATGAAGATAGAAACGCAGTTTTCGGATGCAGCAGACTTCAGCCGTCTCGGAACAGCGTTTGTAAAAAAGGCAGAAGGCTGGGATATGATCAAGCTGTTTTCATACTCCACCTAAAGCAAAAAGGAGAAAGCATGAATTTTACATTTGAAAATCAGGGAACACACACATATCTTGTGTACACCGTGGAGGTCGGGGAGCAGATGGACTCCATGAGCCTCGGAATGCTCACAAATAACAGAATACCGGGACTGGCGCAGACGCTGTTTACGCAGCTTGACTCCACGCGGTACATCAAGTACGACGTCTCGGCGAAGATATCGGTAAGCCAGTTTTTCGGCGGGCAGGTCAATAAAAAACGCCTTCTCGGCGTGTTCAACGGCATCGTCGACGCGCTGCTTTCGGCGGAGGAGTACATGCTCGACGTCAATTCCGTGCTGCTTGACCTCGACTACATCTTCGCGGACGTAACTACCTGCGAGACCGTGCTTGTGTGCATTCCCGTCGAGGAGCACGGACAGAAGGCAGTCGACCTCGGCTCGTTCTTTAAGAACATAATGTTCACAACGCAGTTTGACCAGACCGAGAATTGCGACCACGTCGCGAAGATCATCAATTACCTGAACAGCTCGCCTGTGTTCTCGCTTTACGACTTCAAAAACGTGCTTGAGAGCATCGAGACAGGCTCGCCGTTCTCCGGATACGGCAGCATAGAGGGCGTGCAGAAGGTTCAGGCAGTTCCCGGCACGGTCAATATCCACCGCGAGGTGTCGCAGCCGCCGCTCGCGCCGAATATTCCCGTGACACAGACTCCTCCGACACAGACTCCTCCGACCGAGGAGGAGCCTATATCCCCGCCCATGCGCTGGGGAAGCATCGTGGCAGAGAAGCCCGAGCAAAATCCGATGCCGCCCGTCGGTACGCCCCCGAAGGCTCCCGCTACGGCGGGCATGCCGCCCGTCGGCATGCCCCCGCGCAACACAGGCGGAGCCGTTCCGAATGTCCCCGTCGTCGGAATGAATCCGAATATTCCACGAACCGGCATGAATCCGAACGGAGTCCCGAGCGGCGCTCCTAACGGCAACGGCGAGAAGGAAATGACGCTGCTCGATCTGCTGAGTCACTACAATAAAGAAAACGCAGCAAAATATAAGGAGCAGCAGGAAAGAAAGAAGAACGGATTGCCCCCCGTGAATACCGGAGCACCCGCGACGCAGCCTCCGGTCCGACCGAATACACCTCCGATGAACAACGGAGGTCGCCCCGGAGCACCCGCGAACGGCGGCTTTGCAATTCCGGGACAGGGCAGTGCTCCCGCGACGCAGTCTCCGATCCGACCGAATACACCTCCGATGAACAACGGAGGTCGCCCCGGCGCACCCGCGAACGGCGGCTTTGCAATTCCGGGACAGGGCAGTGCTCCCGCGACGCAGTCTCCGATCCGACCGAATACACCTCCGATGAACAACGGAGGTCGCCCCGGCGCACCCGCGAACGGCGGCTTTGCAATTCCGGGACAGGGCAGCGCACCCGCGACGCAGCCTCCGATCCGACCGAATACACCCCCGATGAACAACGGAGGTCGCCCCGGCGCACCTGCGAACGGCGGCTTTGCAATTCCGGGACAGGGCAGCGCACCCGCGACGCAGCCTC
>CAYNHY010000013.1:0-6201 GCA_964397225.1 uncultured Ruminococcus sp. | reverse complement strand
CGATCCGACCGAATACACCCCCGATGAATAACGGAGGTCGCCCCACGCCCCCGACGACGTCGAATACACCTCCCGTGAATACCCCTCCGAGCCCGCCGAGCTTCACTCCTGTCACGAGCACGGTCGTTCCGCAGGGCAGACCCTCGAATTTCGGTGAGACCACCGTCCTCGGTGCGGGCAACAATATCGGCGAGACCACCGTCCTCGGCGCGACTCCCGAAGCCCGGGTGCAGCCCTTCCTCGTTCGCCTCAAGAATAACGAGAAGGTCAACATCACAAAGCCCGTCTTCCGCATCGGCAAGGAAAAAAGCTACGTCGATTACTTCATCGCGGACAATTCGGCGATCAGCCGCTCGCACGCCAATATCATCAAAAAGGGCGAGGAGTACTTCATCGTCGATACGAATTCGACCAACCACACCTACGTTAACGGCGTGATGATAAACAGCAATGTCGAGACCAAGCTCGCTCACAAGACGCGCCTGCGCCTTGCCAACGAGGAGTTCGAGCTGAATCTCTATTGATAATGCTGCTCTCTTGGAGAAACATATGAATTTCATTGTAAGCGCAACAACGGATATCGGCACAACGAAATCCACAAATCAGGACAGCGTTTCCGTAAGGATCGCCAACACCGCTCAGGGCAGAATGGTGTTTGCCGTGCTGTGCGACGGAATGGGCGGACTCGAAAAGGGAGAGCTCGCCAGCGCCGAGGTCATCCGCGCCTTCGACAGCTGGTTTCGCGAGCAGCTGCCGGTGCTTGTGACCGGTCCTATCGAGGACTCGCTCGTCAGAGCACAGTGGGAGCACATAATCAGTGAGCAGAACGTCGCCATCAAGTCCTACGGCGCGCGTCGCGGGGTTAAGCTCGGCACCACCGTCGTCGCGATGCTGCTCACGCAGAGCCGCTACTACATACTGAATGTCGGCGACTCCCGCGCCTACGAGCTGTGCGGAGGGCTCCGTCAGCTCACGCAGGATCAGACCTTCGTCGCCCGCGAGATTGCCCTCGGAAATATGACCCCCGAGCAGGCGGCAGTCGATGAGAGAAGGAACGTCCTGCTCCAGTGCGTCGGCGCCTCCGACGAGGTCTACCCCGACATGTTCTTCGGCGACGTGCGGCAGAATGCGGTCTACATGCTGTGCTCCGACGGCTTCCGGCACGAGATAACGCCCGGCGAGATATACAATTCACTCGCGCCGGAGCTGCTTGTCAGCGAGCAGACAATGCGCTCGCACGCCGAGGAGCTCATCTCGCTGAACAAGAGCCGCTTCGAGCGCGACAACATCACCGTAGCGCTCGTGAGAACGTTTTAAGGAGGTGCAGACGTGCTTGAAATAGGATCACTTGTCGACGGCAAGTATAAAATACTGAATAAGGTCGGACAGGGCGGCATGAGCGTCGTGTATCTCGCAATGAACGAGAAGGCGAACAAGCAGTGGGCGGTCAAGGAGGTCAGAAAGGACGGCATCAAGGACTTTGAGGTCGTCAGACAGGGACTCGTTGCCGAGACCGACATCCTGAAGAAATTAAGCCACCCGAACCTCCCGAGCATCGTCGACGTAATCGACACCGCGGACTCGTTCATTATAATAATGGACTACATCCAGGGAAACTCGCTGAACCTCGCCCTTGACGAATACGGCGCGCAGCCGCAGGAGAACGTCATCGCGTGGGCAAAGCAGCTGTGCGACGTGCTCGGCTACCTTCACACCCGAACACCACCCATAATCTACCGCGACATGAAGCCCGCGAATATCATGCTGAAGCCGGACGGCAACGTAACGCTCATCGACTTCGGCACGGCGCGCGAGTTCAAGGAGAAGAACCTTGCGGATACCACCTGCCTCGGCACCGTCGGCTACGCCGCGCCCGAGCAGTTCGGCGGAATGGGACAGACCGACGCGCGAACGGATATATATTGTCTCGGCGCGACGCTGTACCACCTCGTCACCGGGATGAACCCGTGCGAGCCGCCGTATGAGATCCGCCCGATAAGGGAGATCGACCCGTCGCTGTCGAGCGGACTCGAGCGGATAATATTGAAGTGTACGCAGCGCGACCCGAACGACCGTTATCAGTCGGCGGCGGAGCTCATGTACGCGCTCGAGCATTACGAGGAGATAGACGACCTCTACAGAAAGCGCCAGCGCGGTAAGCTCGCGAAATTCATCACCTGCGCCGCACTGAGCATCGTCTTTGCCGCGACGTCCGCGTGGGGCTACGTCTCCGCCGAGCGGAAAAAGAGCGATAATTACGAATACATCCTCGCGCTCGCCGACTCGGTCGACGATTACCGCGAGGCAATAGTGACCGACCCGACACGCACCGAGGCTTACCTCGGAAATAACGACAACAGGGGACTCATCGAGTACCTGACAGACGACGGGCTCACCGTCGAGGAGGCGGCGACCTTCACCTCCCTCAGAGCGGGACTCGAAAAGAAGGACTCCCGCGGCTACTCCTCCACCGTCAACGTGCTCGACGAGCTGAAGTCGGACAACGCGGAGGGCTATGAGGACGTCTGCTTTGCCATCGGCGAGGCGTACTTATACTACTATAACGTCAACGTGGCACGCGACAAATACGCCGCCGCCGCGACATATTTCCGAAACGCGGGTGAGCGCTACCCCGTCGCGCAGGTCTACTGCGAGATTGCCGACTGCCTCAAGAGCATCATGAAGCACAATACCGGCAACAGGGGACAGCTCGGAGACGATTACACCAAGCTGTGGGAGCTTATCGGCAGCCTTGAGAAAAGCGCGGAGGACTTTGACGCCGACGTCCGCCTTCGCGTGTTCGGCGAGATCGTGAATATTATCAACGACGGCGGAAACCTCGAGCTGCTGCTCGAAACGGAGCAGAACGGCAAGAAGCTTATTACCGAGGAGGACATCACAGAGCTTCTCGAAAGGATGCGGAGCAGCATCGGTATAATAAGCAATAACCTCCTGAGGGAGGATTGCGAAGCCCTTGTCGCAAGGATCGACAGCACCCGCAGCAGGCTCGAGGCAGAGAATAAAGGAGGCACGACGTGACATACGAAATATACAGATACATATTCATCGTCGGCGCACTCCTCTCCGGCATAATGCTCGCGCTGTCTGTGACGCTGTTCTTCCTGCTTGGAATACCGGCAGTCGTCGGTGACCTCACGGGACGCACCGCACGCCGCGCGATAGAGGATATTCGAAGCCGAAACGAGAGCACCGGCGAGAAGGCGCACCTGCCGAGCCGAGTGAACCGCGAGCGCGGACGGATAACCGACCGGATAACGAATTCCGGGCGCATTCAGCAGCGACCGCCGATGAAGCCGGCAGGCGGAGAGACGGGCAGGATAATCACCCGCCAGCTCGAGCCGCTCGCCGAGGAGACGACTCCGCTTGCGATGGGCACGACGCCTCTTGCCATGGGAACCGTGCCGCTCGGTACGGGAATGGCGGCAGCGGGTGCGAACGAAACGGTGATTCTCGGTCCCTCGCACCCGACAGGCGGCGAAACGACCGTCCTCGAGCGCCCGAGCTACAGCGGCGCGTTCACGGTCGAGTATGAGATAACCTTCATCCATACCGACGAGCGCGTCGGTGCATAGCGTAAGTCCCCGCGGAACGCGGAATTAACATAAATTCAAAAAAATCATACAGGAGAAAAGCAATGAGATCTTTCATTACGAAAAAGAGAGCCAATCGCTTCCTTGCGATGCTGCTCGCGTGCCTCACGGTGCTGACGGCAGCGCCGCTCGGTAGCTTCGCCGCAGGTGAAGCCCCGCAGGCGCAGCAGCAGTCGGCAAGCGTGACGACAACGCTCGGCGCAACAGCCTTCAAGGCAGGCGCAGCAGCAGAATTCGACGTAACAACGTCGGGTATCACGACACTTCACGACGTCAGGCTGAAGTTTACCGTTAAAGGCACAGAGTTTGCTTCGCTTGACTGCAAGCAGGATGACGTTACAAAAAATATTGTAACAGACGAAGATGAAGCCACATACGAGTTTGACAAAAGCAAGTCGATGCCGAAATTCTCTGCGAGGTTCGAAACGCCCGGCGAGTACGAGGTCACCGTAGCGGTGGAGGAGAAAGAAGGGATCCTTGGAATATTTGGCTCCGGTTGGAAAAGCACCCTCGCCACCACCGCAACCGCGCATGTCTCCTCGACCGACTGCAAGCTCAGCATAGTGCTCGAGAAAGACGCGTACTTCGTTGCAACCGAGGACCGGACCGAGACAAACGAGGTCAAAAACGAATTTTTGCTCAGTTACAGCGGTGCGGAGGGCGATACCGTAAGCTTTAATATTTCCGCGATCGACGGAACGGTGTCTTATAGATATATATCAGTTGAGAACGATCAATATAAAGAGCTTACGCCGAGTACACCTCCGGATGAGTTTGGAGATGCAGAAAGCAAGCTTCGAGATCAAGCTTTTAGTTTCAAGGCGGTGTTTGCCAAGCCCGGCGTGCAGCTGCTCAAGCTTGAAGCAAGTATTGGTAATCTTCATGGCGCACAAACGAAGTACACCGTCTTCCTCCCCGTAACTGTATACGGGCGCGCGAAGGTTGAATTCACGGACGCACCTGCAAGCGTAGCATACGGCACAGCACTCGACATATCCAAGCTTATAAAGGATAAGGACGAAAAAGCGACTTACAGCTACGCCTCGAGCAACGAAAACATCTTCACCGTTGGCGAGAACGGAATGCTCACCCCCACGGGCATAGGCGAGGCTGACGTAGCTGTAACAAGAGAAGCCGACGACAACTACGCCCGGGGCACGGCAACGCTTAAAGTGAAGGTTGCGAAGGGCACGCAGACGGTTTCGTTTGAGAATGCAAGCTACGACGAAGAAACGGAAACATATTCGATGACCGTAACGAGCGGCGACCTCAGCCAAATTACAGCTAAATCGAATATCGAAGGCGCGACTGTCACCTACAGCGTAAAGGACGACAGTAATGGTATCTTAACCGTATCCGAAGACGGCTCGTCCGTAAGCTTTACAAGCAATCCGGGAACGGCGACCGTAACGGCAAAGGCAGCCTCCGACTTATATGAGGATGCGACTGCTACCTGTACGGTTGAGGTAATTGCTTCCAAGACGACGACAGGATACACGATAGAAGGACCTTACCATGACGAGCCCATCGCTGGCACTTATATTAGATGGTATACAGGAGACGTGACGGTCAAGGCTGAAAGCGGATATAAGGTAAGCTTGAGCAGTAACGGGGACTTTACTGACAGCATTAAGCTTTCTGTTAATGACGGTACTTACAATGACAATAACAATAAAAATCCCTCATTTTTCTTGAAAAATGAGAGCAACCAAAAACTGTCCAATGTGCTTCTCCCGAACTTCCACAAAGACACCGCAGCTCCGACGGCAGAAATAAGGCGCAAACCGACTGATATTGAAAACCAGTTTGTCAATAAAATTCTTACCTTTATTTCACTGATTTGCAGTGCCGAAGAAAAGGATGACGCGCAGCAAGCTTCTTTGAGTAAGTTCTTTTTCATAGCGGATGACATAACCTCCGGAATCGCAAAGGTCGAGTATTTCATAGATTCAGGTACTACTGAGCTGAAGACTACATTTAATGCAGATACCGAAAAAGCAGAGCTTGACATAGCGACACTTGAAAAGGAAGAGTGGATTGAGGTAACAGAGGAAGACAATGAATACTCCATCTGCGCCCCCGCCGAGGACTCAATCTTTGTTCTCTACGTTCGCGTGACGGATAACGCAGGACACACGACCTACGCCTACACCAACGGCATAGTCTTCGACAGCACGAACTCGGATATTACGCTTGAGCTTCCCGAGCCGAGCTTCACACACAACAGCAGCAACAACGGCTACACCGGCGACGTTGATGTAACGGTCACTGTAAACGAGAAGAAGAATGAAGACGACACATATTCCGGTATCGCGAAGGTCGAGTACAAGATCGAGAGCAACGGCAAGCCGACGCAGTCCGGCACTCTCTATGAGTTTACCGAGGACACGACCGTAGCCGATGCCGCAAACCCCAAATACGGCGAGCTCAAGTATTCCTTCGATGGCAAAATCACAGTCATTGCCGCAGAAAACAACAGCTGTAGCGTTGCGGTTACCGTAACCGTAACCGACATGGCGGGCAACGTCTCGACGAAGTCCGTCACGCTCGATATTGACACTGAGCCCGCGAAAATCAGCGTTTCCGTTGA
>CAYNHY010000012.1:0-21985 GCA_964397225.1 uncultured Ruminococcus sp. | reverse complement strand
TTCCCAGCTCGGGAACCTTCGGATGGTTCGGAAGCTCGAAATAGTCCACCTGTCCCTCGGGGATGTTCGTCACGGTGACCTTAATCGGCTCGAGCACCGCTACACGGCGAGGAGCTGTGCGGTTTAATTCCTCGCGGATACAGTACTCAAGCAGCTCATAGTCTACAAGGCTGTCCGCCTTCGCGATGCCAGCGCGGCGAACGAACTCGAATATGGCGTCGGGTGTATAGCCGCGGCGGCGCATACCGCAAAGCGTGGGCATTCTCGGGTCGTCCCAGCCGTCGACAAGGTCATTTTCAACGAGGTAGCGGAGGTATCTCTTGCTCATGACGGTGTAGGTCACGTTGAGACGCGCGAACTCGTACTGATGCGGCTTGTGCTCAAAGCCGATATTGTTTACGACCCAGTCGTAAAGCGGTCGGTGATTCTCAAACTCGAGCGAGCATAGTGAATGCGTTATGCCCTCTGTCGCGTCCTGTATCGGATGTGCGTAGTCGTAGAGCGGATAGATGCACCACTTGTCGCCCTGACGGTGGTGATGCGCGCGAACAATCCTGTATATCGCGGGGTCACGCATGTTCATATTGGGAGATGCCATATCGATCTTGGCACGGAGAGTCTTCGAGCCGTCGGGGAACTCGCCGTCGCGCATTCTGCGGAAAAGGTCAAGGTTTTCCTCGACGCTTCTGTTTCTGTAGGGGCTCTCGCGTCCTGGCTCGGTGAGCGTGCCGCGATACTCGCGAAGCTCCTCCGCCGAAAGGTCGCACACGTATGCCAGACCCTTCTTTATCAGAAGCTCTGCGTATTTGTAGCAGTCGTCAAAATAGTCGGAGCCGTAGTATATACCGCCGTCCGGGACGGTTCCGAGCCAATTGAGGTCCTCATAGATGGAGTCGACGTACTCTGTATCCTCCTTCGAGGGATTCGTATCGTCATAGCGAAGATTGAACCTTCCGCCGTACTTGCGGGAGGTGAAATAGTTTATATATATCGCCTTGGCGCTTCCGATATGAAGATAGCCGTTTGGCTCGGGAGGAAAGCGCGTGTGGACGTGGTCTTCCCTGCCCTCGGCAAGGTCGGCGTCTATTATATCATGAATGAAGTTGGAGCTCATTTCGATCATGTTTGTTTACCGTTCCTTTTTATAATAAATTAAAGGCGCTCGAGCATCGAGCTGATACGTGAGATGACGCGCTCTTTTCCGAGTATCTGCATTACGGAATACATATCGGGAGAATTTACGCTTCCCGTGACCGCGACGCGCAGGAACATGGAAACGTCGGCTACGCTGCCCTTATACGGCGAGGGGGCTGCCTTGTATGCTTTCATGTCGGAGGCAAAACCGCACCTGTCGGCGACTGCCTTTATCTTATCGAACCACGTATTCTGGTCGTCCGCGATATCGAAGCTCTCGAGGAATGCGTTAAGAGCTGCTTTTATGTCATCCGTTGCAAAGGTGTCGGGATAGCTGTCTCGGACTGTGAAGTATTCGTCGTAGAAGAAGCCGGCATACGCCTTGACCTCGCACCAGCGTCCGATATCCTTTCTCGGCTTCTTGCCGCCGCGACCTATTGCGAATATTTTCTTGGCGTAATCCGCGTCTGAGGTGAATGCCTCCGCGAGAGGTGCGTCAAACTCACGCGCCCACTCGGTAAAGCGCTCGTAAACGTCGTCGGCTGTCATTCGGGAGATAACATTCTTCGAAACGTCGAGCAGCTTTGCGTAATCGAAAAGCGAGCCTGCGGGGTTCATCTTCTTGTGCGAGAAGGGGAAGGTGCCGATATCGGCTGTGGGGTTTGCGCGGCGCCAATCCTCGAAATTCGAGTTAAGGACGGTCATGATGTACTCATAAACGCTCTCCGTCGGGAAGCCCTCCTCCTTGTAATAGGTGAGAGCAAGCTCAGGATCCTTTCTCTTCGAGAGCTTTCGCTTCGAGGTGCCGTCCATCTTCATAAGCGGACCGATGTGGAGATACTTCGGTGCCTTAAAGCCGAGCGCCGAGAACAGCTGAAGGTGGAACGGAAGCGAAGGAAGCCACTCGTCACCCCTCACGACGTGAGTTGTACGCATGAGGTGGTCGTCGACCGCATGTGCAAAGTGATACGTCGGTATTCCGTCGCTCTTGAGAAGCACATGGTCGATGTCGTTCTCCGTCAGCTCGAGCTTACCCTTGATAAGGTCGGTGAACTTTATCTTGTTTTCGATATTGCCCTCGGAGCGGAAGCGGAGCACCCACTTTTTGCCATCGCCAAGCGCCGCTTTGATGTCCTCAAGCGGTCTGTCGCGCCACACCGCCCACTTGCCGAAGTAGCCGAAGTTTGCCTTCTCAGCCTCCTGGCGTGCATGAATGTCGGCAAGCTCCTCCTCGGAGCAGAAGCAGGGGTAAGCAAGCCCGCGCTCGACAAGCTCCTTGGCGTATACGTGATAAATATTCGCGCGGCGGCTCTGTCTGTAGGGTCCGTAGGAGCCGACGTCACCGTCTGCGGTCTCGCCCTCGTCAAACTCAATGCCGTAATGCTTCAGCGATTCGATGAGTATCGGTACCGCGCCTGCGACCTCGCGCTTGGCATCCGTGTCCTCAACGCGCAGAAAATGCACGCCGTGCGTCTGATGAGACATTCTCTCTGAGGTCATGCCCTGTACAAGATTTCCGAGGTGAACAAAGCCCGTGGGGCTCGGCGCCATTCTGGAAACGACGGCGCCCTCGGGCAGCGCTCTTGGAGGATACTTTTCCTCAAGCTCCTCTCGGGTCATCGTCACGTTCGGAAAAAGAAGTCCTGAAAGATAATGAAGGTCCATTATTTTATCTCCGTTTGGTAAAAGGATTGTATTTTATCTGCTTTTCAATATTTGACATCGCTCCGTGACCGGGGAATATCCTCGCGCTCGGGTAGCGCTCGTAGAGCGAAAATATCGAGCTCATTATAGCCCGTCCGTCGCCGCCGGGGAAGTCGCACCGCCCGACAGACATATCGAAAAGTGTGTCTCCGGTAACAAGCATATCACCACATGAAAGCACGATCGAGCCCGGCGTGTGTCCCGGTGTATGGACGACGGTAAGCTTCTCCTCTCCCAGCGTCAGCTCGTCCGCGTCCTCAAGCAGCCTCTCTGCGGGAGCGAAGCAGCGCGACGGATAGCCTATCATTGAAAATAAGCTTCGCGTGCTGTCGGCGAGCGCCGGCGCATCGAGCCGATGAACGCACAGCGGGGCGCTGTATTTCGCGCGAATGTCGTCAAGCGTCAGCATGTGATCGAAATGCGCGTGAGTCAGGATAATATATTTAAGCTCTGCCGAGCTCTCGTCAAGCGCCGTCGCAAGCTCCTCCGTCTCGCAGGAAGGATCGACAAGCGCCGCCTCGGTGCCCGACGTGAGCAGATACGTATTGCAGGCGTATCCCTCGGTCGACAGTGATATAATATTCACCGAATGCGTCACCACTCTTTCATAAAGGATAAAAACACGGCATATATACTTTACTGCCATGAGAAATAACTCAAAATTATTATAGCATAATTATGTATGAAAGTCCATAGAAATAATGCTTAATTATTCCTGTGGAGGAGCATTTTTTGCTGTCAGGCGAGGTTTTTTATGTATTACGGCATGCACGGCAGGGCAAGGCTGCTTCGCGTTATACGGCGCCACCGGGCGCTGCCGCTTTTCATTTTACTTTTACTCTTGCTTGCGGCAATCCCGCTGTACGGACGCCTTGTCTCCGAGCACGCGGCAGAGGTGCTTTCGGTACGTGCGCGAGACGCGGTCTCCCGAGCTGTCGCCGAGACGTGCGAAAATTACATGAAGGAAAACGCCGCCTTCGCGGATACTTGCTTTGCTCCCGTTCTCGACGGCGGGCGCATTACCGGCTACTCGCTCTCGTCGGAGGTGCTCGCAGAGGCGGAGCGCGCCGTTGCGGAGGAGCTGTCGGCGCGACTGAAGGCATGCTCGCGCGTCAGGGTAGGCATACCCTCCGGATCGCTGTCGGGAATCGCCGCCTTCTCGGGACACGGAATTCCCGTTTATTTCTCGGCAAGCATGATATCGGCGGTAAGGACTGCTCCCGAAAGCTCAATTGAGAGCGTCGGCATCAATCACACGCTCTACCGCGCAAGCCTTCGAGTCACGGTCATCTGTGAGCTGGTGGTAAGCGGTCGCAGCGAGAGCTTCGTCATGGAATTCGAAAAGCCTATAGTCGAAAAGGTGATACTTGGCGATGTCCCGCTTACAAATTAACGCATCTCGGCGATAAACTGTTGATTTTGTCGGAGTTTTGTGCTAATATATATTTTAATGAGATATTTCGCATACAGTAAAGGAGTCCGACATTGGTAAAAGGAACAAGGATGTTTCGCAAGTCCGTAAGAGGCTTCAACAGAGAAGATGTTAACAGCTATATAGTTTCGACAAGCAACGAGTTCTCCGTGCGGGAGGAAAAGCTTAACGCTGAAATAGCCTCGCTCAAGCGCAAGCTTTCGGTATCGGCGGAGCGTCTTAACGAGGCAAAAAACGAAGCACAGACTTCAACCGAGCTCAAAGAGAGGCTTCGCGAGGCGGAGGAGCGGCTTTCTGACTCCGAAAAGGAGCTTGCCGACGCGCGCTCGCGTGCAGACAACCTGACGGCACAGCTTCGCGAGACAGAGGAACTGCTGTCTGCGGCAAACGTCGAAAACGAGAGCCTTTCGGAGCGCCTTCGCACTCTTGAGGAGACCTTGAGTAAAACGAATAAGACAAACTCATCTGCCGACAACGAGACCGCAGCATTAAATGAAGGCTCCGCGGACAGCACAACGCTTTCGCCCGAAGACTGCGACAAGGTGCGTCTCTACGACGAAATGAGCCGCAATGTCGGCGATATCCTGTTAAACGCCAACATGAACGCCGAGCGCATCGTCCGCGACGCGCGTCTTCAGGCGGACGGCATTGCCGTCGACGGTGCCGAGCGCGCCGAGGCGGCTCGCAGACAGCTCTCCGTCGTTACGGGTCGGACTGTCGCGGCTCTCAAAAAAAATGCCATCCGCAACGCCGACTGCTGCATTCGCGAATTCAAGCTTTATTCCGACAGCATTTCGCAGAGCACGCAGGGGCTCAGTGCAGAGCTCGAGCAGAAATTCGCAGCGCTCAACGCAAGGATGGAGGCACTCGGCAACGAGCTTGAGGACGGCATCAAGGCCGTAATGCGCGATTTCGACAAAAAGTGCAACACCATAAAGAGCACCATAGCATCGGAGAACGAAAAGCAATGAATTTAAGAGTTGAAGATTTTTACGAGTGGCGAGACAGCGTTCGCGCGGGAGACAGAATTTATCTGTCGGGCTGCGTGTACACGGCACGAGACGCGGCGCACAAGCGCATTTTCTCCATGCTCGACTCGGGTGAGACACTTCCCTTCGAGCTGAGCGGTGCATTTATTTATTACGCGGGACCGACGCCCGCCGTCAGCGGACTTGCAACGGGCGCATGCGGACCGACAACCTCCTCGAGAATGGACGTTTACACTCCTCGTCTTATGGAGCTCGGTCTTGCCGCGACTGTCGGCAAGGGAGAACGCAGCGAGAGCGTGAGAGAGGCCATCGTGAGAAACGGCGGGCTTTATCTCTGCGCCGTCGGAGGCGCGGGAGCGCTCGTCGCCGAATGCGTGAGGGAGCTCGAGGTCATTGCCTTCGAGGAGCTCGGCTGCGAATCCGTCAAGCGACTCGAGCTGTGCCGACTGCCCTTATTTGTCGGCATAGACACACGCGGCGAAAGCATATTCAGCCGCTCGAAGGGCGGAAAAATATGAAATTTTCCTCTGATGAGATCGGACGTCGCATAAAGACCGTAAGAAACGAAAAAAAAATGACCCAAAGCGAGCTGTGCGGAAGTGAGATTACGCGCAACCACCTGAGTCTTATCGAAAGCGGCAGGTCACTGCCGTCTGTCGGCACGCTCTGCTATATTGCCGAACGTCTTGACGTGCCTATCGGATATTTCTTCTCGAGCGACAGTGAGTCCGAATCGAAATATATCAATCTGTTTGCCGCAGACGAGGCAAAGGTTGCATTTATCGAGTCCGATTTTGATAAATGCATCGAGATCTGTGAAAAGCTTCCGCAGACGCTTCGCGGGGACGAGCTGTCCTTCATGCTCGCGCGCTCACATTTCTCCGCCGCACTGCAATGCGCGGAGCGGCTTGAAATCTCTCCGGCAATAAATCACCTGCACCTTGCCGCCGATGAAGCAAAGCGAAGCTGCTACACGTCGGGCGACCTTGCCGCAGCTGTAAAGTATTATGAGCTGCTGATAAGATCGACAAGCACAGGCGAGCTCCCGCTGATGCTTACGGATATTCACGAGGCGTCGACCCTCGTCCCGGCGGAGCTCATACTTTACATAAAGATGCTGCTCGGAGACACAGGAGCACCGCTCACCTCAACGCACCACCGTCGGCACGCGGCAGCTGTTAAGGCAAGGCGCGACGGCGACTTCGAGGGTGCATTTGCGGTGCTCAATGAGCTGGCGGGGTTGTCCTCGCTTCCGTATTACATGAGATATCACGTTTACGACGACCTTGAGCTTTGCGCGTACAGGATAGGTCAGTTTGAGGCGGCGTACAATGCCGCAAAGCGCAAGCTCGAGCTGATGCACATCTAACAGCAGCTGAGACTGTAGCCAGCATGGCGCTTGGTGCTGATGAGCGCTATCGGAGAGATAATATACGCGCGACCGTTTATCTTATTGACGTGAACGCTGACCGCCTGCGGCGACGTCGCCTCGGAAAGGCAATACTCACTTACCGTGAGCGCGTCCGCGCGCACTTCACCGACACTTGCCAAAAAGCGCAGTATCATGCGCTCCGTGAAGGTAAAGCGGCATTCTCTTCCGCGATATCGCGTTATGCTGTCGCTGTCATAAAATGCACTGCACTCGACTGTGTACGGATCTGCGCCGTATTTTACGAAGAATACGTCCTCAATGCGCGCGATAAGGCGCTCGAGCTCCGCACTGCACCTCTCGCGAGAGGACAGCGCTGCTCCGTCGCACATCACGACGCGCTCCGTGCCTTCGCAGTCGTCGCCTATAAAGCATACAACGACCGACGCATAGCGCAGCAGCCTTTCCGAGCAGCCGACGGCGCACGGGATAAGCAGGCTGTGGAGCGTTTTTCTTATAAGACGCGTACGCGAGTCATTCTTTTCTGCTGCAATACAGACCATAAGCCCTCCGTGTAGCAAAAGCTCAACCTTCGGTGGAAAATTACCGAAGCTCACAAAAAACGAAAAACAAGGGAGTACCGAGCTCGGCACTCCCTTGTTGCATTAAACTGTGTGGACCTTTCCGTCAAGGTCAGCGTGCTCGGCATCAACGCCGTACTTCTGAGCCTTTCTGTACTCGAAGAACTTTACTGCGACCTGTCCGAAGAGCGCATAGGAGAGGACATCCTCATCCTGCTCAAGGTAGGGTCTGATCTCTTCGCGGAGACGGTCGATCTCGGGAGAAAGAGCATCTGCGGGGCGACCTGTTATGGGTGTCTCGTCACCGATTATCTTCTTTCTGAACTCGGGAGAGATCTCAACGGGAGTCTTTCCGTACTCGCCGCGGACGAGTCCCTTGAATTCCTTCGATACCATCTTGTATCTCTCACCTGTAATAACGTTGAGCACAGCCTGTGTGCCGACGATCTGAGAGGTGGGAGTTACGAGCGGCGGGAAGCCTGCATCCTCTCGCACACGCGGAACCTCGGCAAGCACCTCATCGAACTTATCGCTCTTACCCTGCTGCTTGAGCTGGGAAACGAGGTTCGAGAGCATTCCGCCGGGAACCTGATAGGTGAGTCCGTTGACGTCGACCTTGAGCACCTTGGGGTCAAGCAGACCGGAGCTGAGATACTTCTCGCGGATAGGTGTGAAGTACTGAGCAACGCGGTTGAGCGCGTCGGTGTTGAGTCCCGTATCGTACTCGGTGCCTGCGAGAGTCGCAACGAGCGACTCGGTGGGCATCTGAGACGTGCCCATTGCCATCGGAGAGATAGCGGTATCGACAACGTCAACACCCGCCTCGATAGCCTTGAGTACGGTCATTGATGCAAGACCTGTGGTGTAGTGCGTGTGAAGCTGAACGGGGATGGAGACTGTGCTCTTTATCGCCTTTACGAGGTCATATGCCGCGTAGGGTGTGAGAAGTCCCGACATATCCTTGATGCAGATGGAGTCCGCGCCCATCTCCTCAAGCTCCTTGGCGTAAGCTGCGAAGGACTCGTTGGAGTGTACGGGGCTAATGGTGTAGCTGATGGCAGCCTGAACGTGACCGCCCTCGCGACGTGCCGCTTCAACGGCACAACGGAGGTTGCGTGCGTCGTTAAGTGCGTCGAAGATACGGATGATGTCAATACCGTTAGCAACGGACTTCTGTACAAAGTAGGAAACGACGTCATCTGCGTAGTGACGGTATCCGAGGATATTCTGTCCGCGGAAAAGCATCTGGAGCTTGGTGTTCTTTACCTCGGCGCGAATGCGGCGAAGTCTCTCCCACGGATCCTCATTGAGGAAGCGAAGGCAGGAGTCGAAGGTTGCACCGCCCCATGCCTCGAGAGAATGATATCCGACCTTATCCATCTCGGAAAGGATGGGAAGCATCTCATCTGTAGTCATTCTTGTAGCAACAAGGGACTGATGAGCGTCTCTGAGGACGGTTTCGGTTATTTTTACTTTAGCCATTATAAGACCATTCCTTTCATTTCATAAGCCGAACGGCGTGCCGTACATGCGACGCGCCGTCGGCATGGCGATATTACTTGAACAGGGTGAGGAATACGCCCGCCGCAACGGCAGAGCCGATAACTCCCGCAACGTTCGGTCCCATTGCGTGCATGAGAAGGAAGTTCGAGGGGTTCTCCTTCTGTCCGACAAGCTGGGAAACACGTGCCGCCATGGGAACCGCGGAAACGCCCGCAGAACCGATAAGGGGGTTGATCTTTCCGCCGGTAAGAAGATACATTATCTTACCGCCGAGGAGTCCGCCGATGGTGGATACGCAGAACGCCGCAAGTCCGAGAAGGATGATGTATATCGTGGTCGGTGCAAGGAAGCTCTCGGCGTTTGCCGTAGCTCCGACGGAGATTCCGAGGAATATCGTTACGATATTGATAAGCTCGTTTTGTGCGGTCTTCGACAGACGGTCGGTAACGCCGGAAACATTAAAGAGGTTACCGAGCATAAGGAAGCCTACCAGGGGAGCGGCGTCGGGCACAAGGAGAACGACGATAAGCGTTACGACAACGGGGAATGCGACCTTCTCAAGCTTCGATACGGGGCGAAGTGTCGTCATAACGACGGCGCGCTCCTTCTTTGTCGTAAGAAGCTTCATGAAGGGAGGCTGGATCATCGGGATCAGCGCCATGTAGCTGTACGCCGCGATCGCGATGGCACCGAGAAGTGTCGGCGCGAGTGTTTTCGTAACGAGGATAGCTGTCGGTCCGTCGGCACCGCCGATAATACCGATAGCGGCTGCCGCCTTCGGCACAAAGCCGATGAGGATAGCGCCGGAGTATGCGACGAAAACGCCGAACTGCGACGCAGCACCGAGGAAGAGCGACTTCGGATTTGCGATGAGAGAGGTGAAGTCCGTCATCGCACCGATACCGAGGAAGATAAGCGACGGGTAGATACCGAGCTTAACTCCGAGGTAAAGAAAGTCGAGAAGCGAGCCCTCCGATATGACCGCCGCAATGTCAACATGGTCTCCCAGGAAGAACTGTTCCATATGGAAAAGCTCGGTTCCGGGGAGGTTCGCGAGGAACATACCGAAGGCTATCGGGATGAGCAGCAGTGGCTCAAAGCCCTTTACAACTGCCAGATACAAAAGGACACCGACGATCACATACATGATCAGCGTCTTCACAAGGAAGACCGGGTCGTCAACGAGTCTGGCAACACCCGTCGACTGTAAAAAGTTTGTTATGAATTCCACTTAACAGCACTCCAATCTTATGCAGCGGTGTGCTTATGCAAGAGAAACGATAGCGTCGCCTGTGGCAACTGTCGCGCCGACAGGAGCATTGATAGCGGTAACGGTTCCGGAGACAGGAGCGAAGATCTCGTTCTCCATCTTCATTGCCTCAAGGATGCAGACAAGAGAATCCTTCTCGATCTTATCGCCAACCTTGACATTCATCTTGAGGATGGTGCCGGGCATGGGAGCCTTAACGCTCTCGGTGCCTGCTGCGGGAGCTGCTGCCTTGGGAGCTGCGGGAGCTGCCGCGGGAGCAGGTGCTGCTACGGGTGCGGGAGCTGCTGCGGGAGCTGCCGCAACTGCTGCTGCGCCGATCTCCTCAACTGCTACTTCGTATGTTACGCCGTTTACTGTTACGTTATAATTTTTCATTTTTATGACCTTTCTGTTCGATATCGAATATTTGATTTAAGAATTCCACGGAGAGCCGGAGCTCTTTCTCTTGAAGGACACAACGCGGAACGGAAGTGACGAGGTGTCGGAGGATTCACCGGCGCGGTACGCCTCTATCGCCGCTGTAATTATCGCAACGGTGACAGCGTCGTCGGTGGCAGCGGTCTCTGTAACGGAAGCTGCGACGGCTTCCGTCGGTACGCTTTCGGCAGGTGCGGTGCTCTCCGCCTTCTTTTTCTTCATATTGGGGATATCGTATATAACGAAGCGGAATAACGTGAGCATAAGCCAAATGATGAAGATTACGCCGAACACGCATCCCATACCGATAGCGATCATACGACCGCAATCGGCAAGCTTCTCTCCCCAGCTCATACCGTTGTTGAGGACGGAGTTCATATCGACCTCCGCTAAAATCGGTGTGCCTAACATAATATTATGCGTCATGGCAGACTCCTTAAAGCGGCATTACGAGATGCTTGCGGGAAATGTGGCTCGTGCTCTTGCAGGAGAGCATATTGAATGCGGCGCCTATGCGCTGGCGAAGCTCTGCTCCCGCAACAATGTCATCAATCTCGCCTGCTGCGGCAGCCTCAACGGGTGTTGCAACGGAGCTGTTCCAGCACTCCTCGAGCTGAGCACGTGTTACGTCAGCGGTGATCTTGTCGTTCCAAAGGAACGCAACAGCGCTCTCTGCATTCATAGAAGCGATCTTCGCGCTGTCGAGAGCGAGCACAAGGTCTGCACCGAGCGCGCGGCTTCCGAGAACGGTAAATACCGAGCCGTATGCCTCACCTGCGATAAGTGTTACCTTGGGGCAGGTTGCAGCCGCGTATGCGGACGCAAGCTTTGCAAGCTCTGTGCCGTAGGGCGAGCACTCGGACTGTGCCGAACGGTCGAGACCCATGGAATCGACTGCCGTGAATACGGGAATATTGAAGCTGTCGAAGAAGGATACGGCGCGGGATATCTTGCGAGCCGCCTTTGCCGTAAGTGTACCGCCGTTCACAGCCTTATTGGTTGCGACAACGCCGACAGCCGTGCCGCCGATCGATGCGAGAGCGCAAAGCGCCTCGGGAGCGTAGTCGCTGTAGAGCTCAACGAGCTTTCCGTCGTCGACGATAGCGGAAAGAAGGTCATGCGCGTCCTTCGAGCTCTCGTATGCTGTGAGAGAGCTCTCGCGGTTGATGCTGTCGTGGGAAATACCGTCGACATTGCCCTCCGCATTGTTTGCGGGGAGATAAGCGAGAATAGTCTTCGCAAGCGCGATAGCCTCGGCGTCGTCTGCCGCGTGAAGTGTGCCGAGAGTGTCGGCAGAGCAGCACTTTCCCTCAACGAGAGCAGGTGCATTAACGGAAACGCTTCCCTTCTCGGTCGTGATAACGAGGTCAAACATACCGCAGATAACAGCGGCGGGACCGGACGCGTAGCCGGGAACAACGGCAATCTGAGGAATTATTCCGGACGCTGCCGAAACGCTCTTCATTATGCTGCCGTAGCCCGCAAGCGCGCGCACACCCTCGGGAAGATATGCTCCCGCGGAATCAAATACACCGATGACCGGTGCGCCGTTATCGACTGCAAGGCGATAAAGGTCGCAGATCTTACGAGCGTGAGCCTCGCTGACGGAGCCGGAGCATCTTGCGATGTCCTGCGAGAATGCGTATACGAGGCGTCCGTTTACGGCACCCCATCCGCAGATGACGCCCTCGAACTCGTCCTTAGCCGTGGGATCGAATTCGCCTGCGCGTCTTCTTACATAAGTACCGAGCTCGGAAAATGTACCCTCGTCAAAGAGAGCTTCGAGGCGACCTCTTGCGTTAAGCTCTCCGCCTGACGGCTGAGTGCCATCGGCAAGGAGCTCGCGAAGAGCGGAAGCTGTCTTGACGCTGATATCACGCAGAGTCTCGGCAAAGGCTTCGAGGTTAAACTTGTCCATGAAATTCCTCCGGATATAATGATAAAAATTTAAGCTGTGGAGTACGGCGCGCATTCTGCGTTTCTTTGCATAAAGCACATGCCGGAAATCGAACATGCAAGAGACGAAAATGCGCCGCGCCGCTGTCGGATTTATCGCCGAAACGAACCGTATTTCAGCTGAGAGCAAGGGTTTTCTTTTTACGAATAACCATTTGACCCCCATTATAGTAATAATACCTCAAAACCGCGAAAAATGCAACAGCTACGCGCATTGTTTACACATTGTTCAAAATAATTCCGTCGCTTAAAGCTCTGCCGAAATACACAGATATTTTTTGTCTCCGAGCATTTACAGCAAGCACTTTTATGAGGTATAATATAGCATAAACATTCGAAAGCACGGAGGGCACAATGATAATCGATTTTCACACGCATGCATTCCCCGACCGTCTCGCGCGTCGCGCCGTTGACAGTCTCAAGGTACACATAGACCGCGAGCCGATAACCGACGGCACGCTCGCCGACCTCACGGCAAAGATGAAAAAGTGGGGCATTGACCTTTCGGTCGTCTGCAATATCGCGACAAACGCCCGACAGACGGATAACGTAAACGCCTTTGCCGTCGAGAGTGCCGCAGAATACGAAAGTATCGTGCCGCTCGGCAGCGTTCATCCGCTCTGCGACGACCTTGAAGGACGGCTTACAAGGCTCAAGAGCGCGGGGCGCCCCGGCATCAAGATACACCCCGACTACATGGGCTTCGACCTTGACGACGCACATTTTGATACGATATTCGAGCTGTGTTCATCGCTCGGACTGTTCGTTATAACCCATGCCGGGCTTGACGTGTGCTCGCCCGAGCACATTCACGCGACTCCCGACATGATACTTCGCGTTATACGCCGCCATCCGAAATTAAAGCTTGTCTGCGCGCACTTCGGCGCGAACTGCATGTGGAATGAGGTGCTTGAAAGGCTGTGCGGACAGCCCCTGTGGATAGATACCTCGCTTGCCTACGTTGAAGCACACGACCGCCCTGTACTTCGCAGCATTCTCCTCTCACACGACCCCGAGCGGATCCTCTTTGCCTCGGACTGTCCGTGGTGTCCACCGGACGAAAACGTACGCTTTCTCGAGAGCTTCGGTCTGTCGGACGACCTATACGAAAAAATATTCGAGAAGAATGCGCGTGCGCTGCTCGGACTGTGAGCTCCGTCGCAGCTGCGAACGGTGACGGCGCATATTAAAGCCAAAGCACAAAATCCCCCGACAGCGGCACGATTCATGCCGGTCGGGGGATAAATGTTTAATTAAACGTCGAGGCTGTCCTGGGGAAGGTCTGTGACCTCGCCAGCCATAACCTTTTCACGGAACTCGCGAAGCTTGATCGCACGCTCCTCAGCGCGCTTTTCGAGCTCGGCCTTGCGAACCGTGATGGCACGGTTGATATTCTCTACCGCCTTATCGGAGTCTGCGCCGTAGTCAATGCAGGTATCGAGAACCGCACTGCCGTCTGTGGCGTAGATCTTGAATACGTGATAGGTAAAGCTTTCTCCGCTCGGTGCCTTAAACTGCTTCTCAAGAACCTCGGAATGCGACAGCTCGCTGTACTTGTACTGAGCTGTTATCGTCTCGTCGATCTCCTCATTTGTAAGAGAGAGGCGTCGACCGTAGATATACATCTTTTCGCCGGAGAAGATAAGGTTAAATGCCTTGAAGTAGTTAGTTCTGGGTGTTCCGTCATGACCCTTCTTAAAGTAGAATTCCTTTTCCGTAGCCTCAAAGTCATATCCCGTAAGGTCGATAGGCTTAAGCATCTTGAGGAAGTGCTTCTCGTAAACCTCGAACTTCTTCATGGAATTCTCCAGAAGATCAGCTGTGAGTGCTCTTGCCTGGAACTCGATGTCAGTATCGTTCGACTTACCGCCGGTCGTGAACATAACGACGAGCAGTCCGAGAACGATCACTGCAATGCCGGGGATCTTGCTCGACATGATGATTGCCATAACGATACCGGCAAGTGCGATGACGAGACCGACAATTGTGGGTATCGAAACGGGAGGCGCGATATAATACTTAAGGTTGCGTTTGGTTTCCATGTTTAACTCCTGACCAAATAGATTTACGATGATACGATCGTGCAATACTATAGTAATAATAGCACAAATATCAACGTTTGTCAATAGGAATCAATACTGAACAAGGTATCTGCGAAGGAAATCCACAGTAAACTTGACGCCAGCGTCGCCGAGAGCACCCTGCCATACGCCGGAGTGAGGCTCAATGCTGAGTCCGCCCTGGTAGCCGTGCTTGTAAAGGAGAACGAAGATTGTATTCCAGTCGGTCTGATCCATGCCTGCCGGAGGAGAGTCGACGTGCTCTGTGCCGAGGTAGGTCGAGCCCTTGATGTGGATGTGATAAATGTGCGGCAGATACTTGTCGAGCTCGCGGAGGTATGTACCGCCGTGGATGTCTCTGGTAAGTGCGTGGGAGGGGTCGAACTTGATACCGAGCTCGGGAACGGAGTCGATCACGATATCCCACTGCTTCGGCTCAACGACAAAGTTGTTCCAGTGGCAGTTGTAGGTCGCGATCTTGACACCGAGCTTCTTGCCCTCCTCAACGAGGCGGCTGAAGTACTCGATCGCTACGCCGTAATTCTTGTAAATGGAAACGTCTCCGTCGTAGTTGCAGCCGCAAACGAATACGGGGCAGCCTACCTCTGCTGTTGCGTTAAGAAGACGGATGTTCTTGTCGAACTGTGCCTCGTCGATCTTGCCGCCGCAGTTTACGTTCTCAAGATTCCATCTGCCGACGGAGCCGATCTGAATACCGGTCTCGTCAACGAGACGTCTTACGTCCTTTGCACTTGCAATGAACTTCTCCGATTCGGGATCGAAGTTACATGTGACCTCAATGAAATCGAGGCCGAGCTTACCGACAGCTTCAAATGTCTTAGGACCGTACTGGTCGGGGAAAGAAGCGCCGATAATTCCAAGCTTCATCATAATGAACCTCCTTCGCTTTCGCAAAAAAAATAAAATATACTGACGGCATATAACACGTGCCGCAACGCGCAAATGATTACTTAGTCTCGACGTTAAGATATGTCGGATATTCCGGCAGCGTGTCCCTCGAATATTCAAGAACACAGCCGTCGTCGTCGAGCTCGCATACCTCCTCAAAGCCCGCAAGCTTATAGGTAATATACATTATCCTGTTGTATTCCGTTTCAAGGTACTCCGCACGAAGCGGCTTTCCCCTCTCGGCGGCAAGCCTTACCGCAAAGGCAAGGAGCGCAGCACCCACGCCGCGCGTCATCACGCGGCAGGAGACGATTAGAAGCTTCAGCACATAGGCGTCGCCCGTATCCTCCATAAGAACGAGTCCGACCTTACCGGAGTCTCCGTATTTATCGGTCAGTCCCGCGATGAAAAACTCATGTTGCGGTGAATCGATGAAGGCTGTCAGCTCCTCATAGGAATACGTGTAGCCTGTGGAGTTCAGCTGATGCGTACGAAGCGTCAGCTCCTCCACGCGTCTGAGGCTGCTCTCGTCAACGCGCTTTACCGAAAGATGCATGTCGAGCGTGTGCATGAACGCCTCGTCCGTGCCGTCGAATTCCACCTTTGCGCCCTCGCGAGCCATGTCCGCCTTATACATGCTTCGCCTGTTCTTACAGTCCTCGGTGATAAAGCGTACGGTAAGCTCCGGGCGCTCTGCAAGCCCCTTCAGCTCTGCGGCGTCATACACCGTGATATCGGGATGCGCGAATTTAACCTCATCACGCTGAAAAGCGCTGTCGTCGATAAAGGCGATGTTGCACATTTTAAGGTTAAGTCTCTCCGCTATCCGACCGACAGCGGCGGACTTTGCGCCCCAGCTTATCTGCGGGCACAGAAACATGTCGGGCAGTGTCGGGTCAAGCGTCTCAAGCGCCTTCATTGCACTGTCAAAGTCGTTCTTTGACGCGATGGACATGAGTATCCCGCGGCTGTCGAGTGTACGTATCAGCTCCGCGGCTCCGTCGCGCAGGCGCGTGCCGCCGCCCTCGGTGAGAGTTCCCTCCCAAAGTGTGTCGTCAAGGTCGAATATGAGACATTTTATCCGTCCGGCGTTTGCTCTTTTGATTTCCATACCGTCAGATAAGCCTCTCTACGAGAGCTGTCATATTGTTGATGGTGCGGAAATTGTCGTCGGTGATGTCGCGTCTCTTGATGCGGATCTTGAATTCCTTTTCGAGATACATCACGATCTCGAGCGCGAACAGCGAATTAACATAGCCGCCCGAGAGAAGGTCTGTATCCCACATGAGCGCGTCGTCCGCCTTATTCTTTTCGACAAAGAATTTGTATATACGTTCCTGTGTGCTCATTTTCTGCACTCCTTTGTATTTATGAATTTGCTTCGATGGCAGAGAGTATCGCCTCTCCCGTCACCCCTTCGTAAATATTGAGCCGCTTTAACAAATACAGGCTCTGCGGTATGCCGCGCACAAGCTCGCTGACACCGCTTTCCGTCGTTACCGTGACCTTTGCTCCGAGCGAGTGAAGCACAGTCTCCGAAAGGCTCGTGTATTTTCCCTCGGGATACGTGAACACGCACGGGCTCTTTCCTGTTGCCGCAAGTATCTGCTCTGCAACCCGTGTGTAGTCCTCGCTGAGCGTCGAAATGTATTCCTCCTCGCTCTCGCCCTTAAGCGGCAGCACTCCGACGCGGCAGTCCTCGCCGTCGCGCGACGGGACCATGTGCATATCATAGCTGTGTGACTGTATATCAAGCACTCCACGCTCGATGAAATCAAGCAGTGCAGGCTCCGTCAGCGAGAAATGAGGTGTCATCGCCTCGCCCGTATCCTTGTAGGTCGTCCGACCGTCGCTGACGCCGATAACGGATATCACAGCGCACATGCCGTATTTTTCGAGAAGCGGCGCGGCGATCGTAAGATTGCTCTCATAGCCGTCGTCTATCGAGATAACGACAGGCTTTTCCGGAAGCTCCTCGCCACGCTCGACGTAGGAAATCAGCTCATTATAGGTTACAGCGGTAAAGCCCGCCTCCGACAGTGTCCTCAGCTGCTCTTCAAAGGAGGATGCCGACAGAGCAGACGAGGTGTCGCCGCCGTCCTCAACAAAGTGGTGATACATGAGTATCGGCACGCGGCAGGTGTAGGACGCGCTGTCCGCCTCCGTGTGCGTCAGAGCTTCGGTTATACGCCTGTTAACGTTTTCGGCAGTCGTATAATGTCCGAAATCCGCCGGCACATACACGTCGCTGTCGCCGAATATGTACGCAAGCGCCATTTTCCCGACACAGTTACGGAAGTGGTAGCCGTCGTAGAAGTAGCGCCTGTCGCTTCCGAGCTCATTATAGCCCCAGAAGTCCCAGAAATCGCTCACCTCGGCAAGAGCTGTCATCAGGCGCGTCATATCGGATTCCGAGTAGCAAGCCTGCTCCGCGGCGTACATCGGAGATGCGATCAGCATAAAATTCACTCCGCGCTCTTCGCACAGCTGCTTGATACGCTTGACGGAGGCGACACACTCGTCGATATACTCGAGCGGACGCGAATGAGTTATTTCGAATGACGAGCTCTCGACCGTGTCGTAATCGGCAAGCGAGCCTATCGGAATGCTGTCGCGCACTGTCTTGTCGTAGGCTCCGCTCTCCGTATTGAAAACGGCGTCAGCCGAAGGAAGATACGAGCGGTTAAAATAGGATATCAGCTTCTCTGCCGAATAGCTCGGGTGAAGGAAGGCATATTTCAGGTAAAAGCGAAACGCGCTCGAATCCTCTACCTTCCAGAAAAGGTTGTCCTTCAAACTGTCGCTTTCAAAATCGTATTTGTACGCTGCCTCGGGACCGAGCGCCACGACGATATTCTTCGGTGAATAATTTTCAATGACGTAGCTCGCCATCTTCTCCTCGTCCGCCATGTCTCCGCCGTAGGCGAAAAGGTTGAAGAACGAGCCGCCGGTATATGCATTCAGAAGCTCCGTCGGGTAGGACGAGGTCTTCGAGCAGCCGACAATATATGAATCGTATTTCGCGTGATTTTTCTCAAGGTACGCCATTTTTGCGACTCGCGGATTCTCCGTCATGCTGTATTCGCCGTAATCAAGCAGTCTCTCGCCGAACACGCCGAACGGATCCACCGCCATATTGAACGCCGCATAGAGCGCCGCCGCCAGTATCGCCGCGCCGAGAAAAAGCGCAAGCCATCTTTTGATATTCATAGGTATTCCGCCTTTCGCTTAACGTCAAAAATTGAAATAAAGGAAGGTCGAAACCCGTCCCATGCAGGCAAGGCTCGCAACAAGCAGCAGCGCCGAGAGCACAGCATGACGCCATGTCGGCTCCTTCTCGCTGAGCTTGTTCGAATTCGGAAAGAAAAAACAGATCGCGGCGCAGATAACGCATATCACGCAGAGCTCCGCGTTGGCGGAAACAAAGCCGGGCAGAGTGACCGTCAAAAATTCGCGAAGCGGTACCGTCGGCGTAAACATTGCACGGTATACCGCCCATGCCGTCTCGAGCGTCGGACTGTCAAAGAGCACACGCACGAGCACGCAGCCGATAAAGGTCGCAGGGTACGCTATAAACGACGGCAGGCGAAGCCTGTAGAGCAGCATTATATTCGCAATGCACACAAAAACGCCGTTGACAAGTCCCCACAAAATGAAGTTCCAGCCCGCGCCGTGCCAGATTCCCGACACAAGGAAGGTCGCCGTCGTTGCGACGATAAGCATGGGAATGCGGTCGCCAAAGTGAAATATATTCGAGAAAACGGTATTGTTGAAAAAGCGTGAGATGGTCATATTCCACCTGCGCCAGAAATCCGCAAAGTTCCGCGCCTTGTAGGGTGAGTCGAAGTTGATGGGAAGCTTCACTCCGAATATACAGCCGAGACCGCGAGCCATATCTATGTAGCCCGAAAAGTCGAAATAATAAGCAAAGGTGAAGGCAAGCGCCGCCGCCCATGCGTATACAGGTCCGCTCTGCGCGACAGCCTCAACGCTTTTCGAATAGTAATCCGTCGCAAAGGTGATGAGCGGATTTGCAAGCACGGTCTTCTTGGCACAGCCCATCGAGAAAAGGTACACTCCGCGCGCAATGTCTGCTTTCTCAAAGTGGAGAAGCCTCTCTCCCTCGAGCTGCGGCATAAGCTCGTCATGCATTACAACGGGACCCACGATAAGCTGCGGGAAGAACGACACGAACAGCACGTAATCAAGCGGTGTGGCAAGGCGACACCTGCCGCGTGCGAAGTCTATCGTGTATGCGAGTATCTGGAAGGTGAAAAAGGATATTCCTATCGGAAGTATCAGCTCAAGCGTCGGCATTTCGCGCGACACGAGCCTTCCGATATTCTCAAGGATAAAATTCGTGTATTTGAAATAGACGAGAAGTCCGATATTCCATACGCACGCCGTGCCGAGCAGCACTCCCCGAAGCAGTCGGCTCTCCTTGAAGCGGTCAAGGGCGAGCACAAGCAGATAGTTGAGCACGAGAGACAGGCAGAAGACCGATATGTATTCGGGCTGTCCCATGCCGTAGAAAACAAGGGACGCCGCCGTCAGCCAAAGCTTCGGCAGCAAAGCCCTGCCCGTCAGCCTTAAAAGGCAGAAGCCGATAAGGGTGCAGGGGAAGAACAAAAATATAAACTCGTATGACGAGAAAACCATAGCCACTCCTTAAAGCTTGATAGGCATAACTGCACTTATATATTATTTTAACACAAAACGTCACACTTGTGTGCGTATTTTCGAAAATAAACGATATTTTTTTACCTTCGCACGCTACGGACTTTCAATAAGCTCGGAAACACTCACCGTCTTAAAGCCGCGCTCCTTGAGGTACGGCAGCACAAGGCGCAAGGCGTCGCAGGTCGGCGAGCTGCCTACAACATAATCGTGAAACAGTATAATGTCGCCGCTTTTTACGTTTTTCTTCACATTTTCGAAAATAGCCTCCGGCGAGGTATGCGCCCAATCGCGTGTGTCGACCGTCCAGAGCACTATCTTGTACCCCATTTCGTCAGCTGCTCGGCACACCTCATCGGAATACCTGCCCTCCGGCGGGCGAAGCAGCTTCGGCGTGACCTGCGCCGCATCGTATATTGCCCTCTCGGTATCGCGCAGCTGCCCGCGGCAGCTGTCTCCCGAGGATGCTCTCAGGTTGATATGGTCAAAGGTGTGATTGCCTATCTCGTGCCCGCGTGCGGCGACCTGTGCCGTGACGGACGGGTATTGCTCAACGCAGCTTCCGACGCAAAAGAAGGTCGCCTTCGCGCCGTACTCATCAAGCAGGTCGAGTATTTCCTCGGTGTAGGTCGGATGAGGTCCGTCATCGAAGGTCAACGCTATCTTCATCTGAGTGTTTGCATGCCACGAATACACAGCGTCGCCCTCGCTTCGCGTAAACGGCACGGCAAGCAGCGGAAGCGTCGTACAAAGCAGCATGCTTACGCAAAGCGCAATACAAAGCAGCGCATTAAGTGTTTTTCTCATGTTTCCTCCATGGCTCACGTTTTCGCTTTCCTTATTGTCTGCCGCAGGGCGAGGAATATAGCCTGAAATTTTCGCCGCGCAAAGAAAAAAAGAACTTTTTATCACATTAAAGTCCCCGTCGCGGCAAAAAAATGATATAATATAGGAACTAAGAAAACTTTTCAAAGGAAAATGTTGAAAACTATGGATATAAAACAGCTTTCGCTTCAAAAGCACAGAGAATGGAAGGGTAAGATACGCATCGAGCCCGTCGCACGCGCCACAAATGCAGAGGAGCTCGCTCTCGCCTACACTCCGGGAGTTGCGGAGCCCTGTCTCGCCATCGCAAAGGATCCGTCACTCTCCTATGAGCTCACACGCCGCTGGAACACCGTCGCCGTTATCACCGACGGCACGGCAATTCTCGGTCTCGGCGACATAGGTCCCACGGCAGGCATGCCCGTCATGGAGGGAAAGTGTCTGCTGTTCCGCGAATTCGCCGATATTGATGCTGTCCCCATTTGCGTCTCGACAAAGGATACCGACGAATTCGTCACGACGGTCAAAAACATCTCCGAATCCTTCGGCGGCATCAATCTCGAGGACATTGCCGCGCCGCGCTGCTTCGAGATTGAGCGTAGGCTGAAGGAATGCTGCAAGGTTCCCGTATTCCACGACGACCAGCATGGAACGGCTATTATCGTCGGTGCTGCGCTGCTCAACGCACTGAAGCTTGTAAAAAAGCGTCTTTGCGACATCAAGCTCGTTATCTGCGGCGCAGGTGCCGCAGGCACTGCCATCGGACGCCACATAGCATCGCTCGGCTGCAATAATATTATTTATGTCGACCGCGTCGGTGCGCTCGCTCGCGGCATGAGCTTCGAGAGCTCCGAGCACGCACTCCTTGCCGAGAAGTCGAACCCGAACGGCGAGACAGGCTCGCTCGCCGACGTGCTTCGCGGAGCGGATGCCGTCATCGGAGTTTCGCGCCCGGGTCTCATCACAGCCGATATGATCCGCTCAATGGCGACTTCCCCCATTGTCTTCTCTCTCGCGAACCCCACCCCCGAGATCATGCCCGACGAGGCGATCGCGGCGGGAGCTGCGGTCGTCGGCACGGGACGGAGCGATTTTCCGAATCAGATAAACAATGTTCTCGCCTTCCCCGGCATTTTCCGCGGCGTGCTCGACTCGCGCG
>CAYNHY010000011.1:0-23491 GCA_964397225.1 uncultured Ruminococcus sp. | reverse complement strand
CCCTTGTTACCGTGACGTCCCGCCATCTTGTCTCCGACGGATATCTTTCTCTTTTGAGCTATATAAACGCGAACGACCTTGTTGACTCCGGGTGAGAGATCGTCGCCGTTCTCGCGGGAGAATACCTTAACGTCGACTACGATACCGTTCTCGCCGTGCGGCACCTTGAGGGAGGTGTCTCTGACCTCGCGAGCCTTCTCGCCGAAGATTGCGCGGAGAAGTCTCTCCTCTGCCGTAAGCTCGGTCTCGCCCTTCGGTGTGACCTTACCTACGAGAATATCGCCTGCTCTGACCTCGGTACCCTTCTTGATGATACCGTCAGCGTCGAGATCCTTGAGTGCGTCGTCGCCGACATTCGGGATTTCGCGGGTGATCTCCTCGGGTCCGAGCTTGGTGTCACGTGCCTCGTGTGAGTATTCCTCAATATGGATGGATGTATAAACGTCGTCTCTGACAAGGCGCTCGTTAAGAAGCACGGCGTCCTCGTAGTTGTAGCCCTCCCAGGTCATAAAGCCGATGAGAGCGTTCTTGCCGAGAGCGACCTCGCCGTCTGCGGTAGCGGGACCGTCGGCGATAACCTGACCTGCCTCAACGTACTCGCCCTGGTCAACAATGGGACGCTGGTTGACGCAGGTGCCCTGGTTGCTTCTCTTGAACTTGATAAGGCGGTAGGTATCCTTGCTTCCGTTGTCGCAGTGGATGGTGATCTCGTCAGCCGTGACCGTCTCGACCCAGCCGGAATGCTTTGCAAGCACGACAACGCCGGAGTCGACGGCTGCCTTGTACTCCATGCCTGTACCGACGATGGGGGAGTCGGTCGTGAGAAGCGGCACTGCCTGCTTCTGCATGTTCGAACCCATAAGAGCACGGGAGTTGTCGTCGTTCTCAAGGAAGGGGATCATCGCGGTAGCGACGGATACCACCATCTTCGGGGAGACGTCCATGAAGTCGACGAGAGCTGCATCTATCTCGATGATCTCGGCTCTTGCACGTGCGGTTACCTTAGCCTTTGCGAAGCACTTGTTATCGTCAAGCTGCTCGTTTGCCTGAGCAACGATGTAATTGTCCTCGACATCGGCTGTCATGTAGACGATCTCGTCAGTCACACGGTGAACGACGGTGCCGTCCTCTAAAGTCTCGTGAACGACTTTTCTGTAGGGAGCCTCAATGAAGCCGTAGCCGGAGATGCGCGCATAGGTCGAAAGGTACGAGATAAGACCGATGTTCGGTCCCTCAGGCGTCTCGATCGGGCACATTCTTCCGTAATGCGTGTAGTGAACGTCACGGACCTCGAAGGAGGCACGGTCACGGGAAAGTCCTCCGGGACCGAGAGCGGAGATTCTTCTCTTGTGCGTCAGCTCTGCAAGCGGGTTGTTCTGATCCATGAACTGCGACAGAGGAGACGAGCCGAAGAACTCGCGGATAGCCGTAACGACGGGTCTTATATTGATGAGAGTCTGAGGTGAGAGGGAATCGCTGTCCTGGATTGTCATTCTCTCCTTGATGATCTTGTCCATTCTCGCAAGACCGATTCTCAGCTGGTTCTGAAGCAGCTCGCCTACGCAACGGAGTCTTCTGTTGCCGAGGTGGTCGATGTCGTCGGTGACGCCGACGCTGTGAGAGAGGGTGAGAAGATAGTTGATGGAGGCGAGAATATCATCGCGGGTGATGTGCTTGGGAACGAGCTCGCCGATTCTGCGCTTTGCAGCGGCAATTACGGCTGCACGGTCGTCACCGCACTCCTCCATTATCTCAAGAAGGACGGAAATGCGTGCCTTTTCGGTGACACCGGCTTCCTTGAGGTCGTAGCCGAGGATGTACTCGGGCTCAAGAGCTCCGTTGGAGAATACCTTTGTCTCCTCTGTCTCGCCGCGGCGGAGGTATATTTCCGTAATTCCCGCGCGCTCGATCGCGAGAGCGTCCTCGTGAGAGAGTGTTGTACCCTCGTCAAAGAGGAATTCACCCGTGATGGGGCTGACTGCGGGGCGGGAAAGAGTGTGACCCTCGATGCGCGCGCCGATGGCAAGCTTCTTGTCATACTTGTGACGGCCGACGGGAGCGAGGTCGTATCTCTTTGGATCGAAGAAGAGATTATTAATGAGGATCTCAGCGGACTCGACGATCGCGGGCTCGCCCGGACGGAGCTTCTTGTAGATCTCCTTAAGAGCCTCCTCGCGGATCGTTGTGCCGTTGTCAAGGGCTTCGCGGTCGCAGGGATCCTTTTCGAGCGTTGCGTAAAGCTTTGCCTCCTCGCCGAACACAGCCGCAATCTCATCGGCGGATTCGATGCCGAGAGCACGGATGAGGACGGTGACGGGAAGCTTTCTGTTCTTATCTATGCGAACATAGAAAATGTCATTGGCGTCGGTCTCGTACTCGAGCCATGCGCCTCTGTAGGGGATGACCGTTGCGCTGTAGGTGCGCTTGCCGGTCTTGTCATGAGCACTGTCGTAATAGATTCCGGGGGAACGGACGATCTGTGAAACGATAACGCGCTCTGCTCCGTTGATAACGAAGGTGCCCTTCTCGGTCATGATGGGGAAGTCACCCATGAAGATCGAGGACTGCTTCACCTCGCCTGTGAGCTTGTTTGAAAGACGTACATCAACTCTGAGAGGTACGGAGTAGGTGACAACGCGCTCCTTGCACTCCTCTACGGGGTACTTGGGGTCTGCGTCGAGAGAATAACCTACGAATTCGATAATGAGATTGCCCGAATAATCGGTGATGGGGGATACGTCGTCGAGGACTTCCATGAGTCCGCGGTCGAGAAACCACTGATATGAGTTCTTCTGAATCTCGATGAGGTTCGGCATTTCGAGGACTTCATCGATCTTGGAAAAGCTCATACGGGTCTTCTTGCCGACCTTTTGAGGCTTGACCATTTTTTCGACCTGCTGAGGTTTAATCATTGAGCTATCACTCCATTCTTAAATTGCCTTATAGGACGGGGTGTTTTTTGTAGAAAACACCGACAAAACTACTCGCATTCGCCGCGAGAGCGAATCTAATGCAGTTTAATATTTTACCATAGATTTTGGTCAGTGTCAATGAAGAAATCAAAAATCAAGCCCGTTTTGTAGAAGTTTACATTTTGTCGCACGATTGTTTACAATAAATTAAAATGAAAATAAACTGTAAACATTGCAAAAAGCGCGTCGTCGACGGAATTCAGCCGTCAGGCGTCGCGCCTTGGGAATATTTCGTTTATCTGTTCGGCGATCACGCCGTCAAAGCGCAGCTCGGCGTCGCGTGCCTCACCTTCGCTTTGCGGTGTCCAGGCAATGATCGGTGCGCCGAGGCGCCGCACAAGTCGTACGGAGAGGGGAAGACTGTCGGTGTAGCCGTAGCTGATGAAATCCGGTCGGCAGAGAAAATTGCAGAGCAGGTGCGACGCCGCGAAGCGGTGAGCTCCCTCGGTGAAGCGTCGTCTGTCCGCAAGCAGTCCGAGAGGGACGCTCGGCATGGCTCTACGAGCCTGCCGAAGCAGCAGCGGGTCAAAGGACTGAACGGCATACCTGCCGCGGTAGTCCCGCAGCACGTCCGAAACGGCGCTTGCTGCGAGATGTCTCGATATCCCTGCACGAGTGGAGCTTTTCAGCTCGATGAGCAGCGGTATTTTTCCGTCGACGGTGTCAAGCGCCTCGCGCAGCGTTGGAATGTGCTCTCCGCTTTTCGGCAGACGGCGCTGCGAAAGCTGCTTTGCCGTCATCTCGCAGAGCGGGCAGTCGTCACCGCACAGACGTGAGAGGGTGCTGTCGTGAAAGACGATCGGCACACCGTCCGAGCTCAGTCTGACGTCGAGCTCGGCGGGAAGACATGCGTCAACGGCGGCTGCAAGCGCCGACAGGCTGTTTTCGTCGCACCTGTCGCTGTGCAGGGCACGGTGCGCTATCGGCGCGCCGAGCAAAAACGACACGTCGCGCCGACGACGCGCGGGAAATATTAAAAACAGATATAATATCACAGCTGTCGTGACAGCCACGAGCAGCGCCGTCACAGCGCCTCCTCCGCGAGTGCCGTTGCCGCGGCGATGTCCTCGCGTGTGATGAGTGTCAGCTCCTCGCGGCTCGGCGCGTCAACTGTCGCAAGCCGGTCAGCCTGTGCGCGAAGCGCGTGCTCGAAGGTATTTCTGACGCCGCGTGCATTGCCGAAGCGTGCGGCATCGTCGGCGCAGGCGGTGAAATACTCAAAAAGCAGCTCCTCGGCGCCCTCGCCGAGCGTGTACAGCCCGCGAGAGAGGTTAAGGCGGAATATTTCCGTCAGCTCCTCGGCGCTGTAGTCGTCGAAATCGATGTAGCGCACAAAGCGCGAGCGCAGTCCGGGGTTCGAGTCGATGAAGTCCTCCATCAGCTCGTTGTAGCCTGCGACGATTACGACAAGGTCGTCACGGTGATCCTCCATAAACTTGAGAATCGTGTCGACAGCCTCGGAGCCGAAGTCCTGACCGTCGTGCGAGGTCAGAGAATATGCCTCGTCAATGAACAGCACGCCTCCGAGTGCGCTCTTTAATACCTCAGCGGTTTTTTGAGATGTCTGACCGACAAAGCCCGCAACGAGTGAGGAGCGGTCGCATTCGACGAGCTGCCCCCTTGAGAGAAGACCGAGCGAGCGGTAAACGCGAGCCATGAAGCGCGCGATCACCGTCTTTCCCGTGCCGGGATTGCCCGAAAATACCATGTGGAGCGACGTGTCGACTGTCGGAAGGCTGCGCTCGCGGCGAAGGGAGGTGACCCTGGCGGTATTGATAAGCGAGCGCACCTCTTTCTTTACCCGCTCGAGCCCGATATATGAGTCAAGCTCCGCAAGAAGCTCGTCGATGCTTTCAGGCGCCTCTGTGGTCTCGCCTCCATCTTCTTCGGCTGAAGCCGACGCTGTGGAGGGCTTGTCGGCAGAGCCTTTCACTTTGTCGGAGCTGTCTTCCGCTTTTTCGGTGTCGCGGGACGCTTTTTCGCCGTTTCCGACGGCTTTGGTGCCTGTGCTGTCCGTTGTCGCTCTGCCGACAGGCGTGCCTGTCTTGGCGTCAGAGCGCTTCGTGCTGCCGTCCGAGGACCAAATATCGTCGCTGATGCGGCGGATGTTCCGTTCGGTCATCTCTCGGATGAGCTCGAGCTGCGCGGCGATTATCTCATCCTTTTTATCCATCGGCGATCACTTAACGACGCCCTTCTTGAGAATGACATTCGCGTAGATGGCGCTCTCGCCCGTCACGACGATGGCGTATGCCTTCTTCGCTCTCTCGTAGAACTCGAATCTCTCAAGAAAAACAGGCTCGCTGTCCGTGTGCTTTGAGGTGATCTCACGGTAGGTGTCCCAGATCTCAACCTTCAGCTCGCGATCCTTCTCGGTCTTGTCCATAAGGTAAACATTGCTGTCGTACTGATCGAGCGGGATGAGCTCGAGAACCGCGTCGATAAGCTCGGGAACGCCGGTCGCGTCGCTTCTGAGAACGATGGCTCCGCCGGCGGCGCCGATGCTCTCGCCGGGAAAGTTTCCGTCGGAGAACACTATCTCGTCTCCATGTCCCATCTTTGCAAGCACGCAAAGCAGCTCGGGGGAAATGATCTTGTTGATACCTTTAAGCATTGTTTTGTCTCACTTTCGTTATCGGTGACACGCACCGTTATTTTCATATACAATTATACTACAATATTCCCCGCTTGACAATAGAGCTGCGATTTTTTTACACCTCGCGCGTCGATACGGGTGAATTAACTGCCAGAGTGCGGCATAGGATATACCGTCCCGCACGGCGGGAAATTTGTGCGGAGGTGAGCTGATGAGGCTTATAACGGAGGACTTCGGGCACGGCATCGACTACGCGTGCCTTATAGGGATGCTGCACGCTTTGACGGAGAAATACCCGTTTATCACGGTATCGTACATGGGAACGTCGCTTCTCGGACGCGGTATCCCGATGATAACGCTCGGCGGCGAGCGTTACAGGGCTCGCAGCGTGCTTTACGTAGGAGCGCATCACGCCGCGGAGCATATAACCGGCGCACTTCTGCTTCGCTTTGTCGAGGATTACGGCGCCTGCCTCGCCTCGCGCGGACGGGTGTACGGCGTGAGCGTCGGCAGACTGTATCAAAGCAGGAGGATCATCGTCATCCCACAGCTCAATGTCGACGGAGTGGAGCTTGCGCTGAACGGCGCGGGTGAGGGAGAGCTCGCGGAGCGGCTGCGCGAGTTGAACGGCGGCGACGATTTCAGCCGCTGGCAGGCGAATGCTCGGGGCGTCGATCTCAATCACAATTACGACGCGGGCTTTTACGAGTACAAGAGGCTCGAGAGCTCGCTCGGCATAAACGGTCCGTGCGCGTCACGCTTCGCGGGAGAGGCACCGGAAAGTGAGCCGGAATGTGCGTCTCTTGCCTCGCTGATAAGGCATTCACAGGAGCTGTGCGGCGTTCTGACGCTTCACACTCAGGGCGAGGAAATATACGCCTCGTCGGGCGGAATGCTCGTTCGCGGGATGGAGTGCGCCGCGCGTCTCATCTCGTCGATGACAGGGTACAAAATTTCCGCTCCGGAGGGCAGCGCGTGCTACGGAGGGCTTACGGATTGGTGCATACGGCGTCTCGGACTGCCGTCCTTTACGCTCGAATGCGGGCTTGGAGAGAATCCGCTTCCGATGAGCGAGCTTGACGCGATATATGCGCGTCTTCGCGAGCTGCTTTTTTCATTTCCTCTTCTTGCATAATTTGTTGAAAATTGACTTGAAATATTCACAGCTGTTTGATATAATGGAGACAAATTCATTATATGAGGTGTCATATGACAATCCGTGAAATACTTGACGATATAAGAAGCGACAGAATTAAGGACGTTATCCTTGACTGCGATGCGTATAACGACATAGACGACCAGTACGCGATAGCGTTTGCGGCGGGAAGCGACAGGCTGCACCTGCTCGCGGTCGGTGCCGTGCTGTTTAACAATTACAGATGCTCGGGCTTTGAGGACGGAATGAGAAAAAGCTACGACGAGACGGTCAAGGAGCTTCGCCTTATCGGACGCGACGGAGCGGTGCGCGCGAATCTCGGCTGCCCCGTGCCGCTTACACAGCTCGGTGAGGGAGAATATGGCGAGTCGGAGGCCTCGGATTACATTATATCCGCCGCACTTGCGGCAGAGGAGCTGCTTTACGTTATTGCGACGGGTGCTGCGACAAATGTCGCCTCGGCAATTATGAAGTGTCCCGAGATTAAGGAGAAGCTGTGCGTGGTCTGGGTCGGCTGTAACGATATTCGCTACGACGGCGAGGCGGGCGACTTCAATGTCTGGCAGGATGTCGTGGCGGGAAGATATCTTCTCAACTGCGGCGTTCCGCTTGTCCTGCTTCCCGCACTCGGACCGGAGGGCACGGGAACTCAGATGCTTCGCGGCACGCAGGAGACGCTTGACATAATCAGCGGCGATTCGCCTGCGGCGCATTACTTCCGCTGTGAGCTTCCCGAGCTTGCATACCCCGGCGAGACGGGCTGGACACACCGCTTCTGGGATATCGCGGGAGTCGGAGTTCTCCACAATGTATCGGCATTTGACCTTTCCGTTATCACGGCACCGAGAATGCGTCTTGACGGCGCGTGGGCGTTCGAGGAGGGACGTCACGAGATAATTTATATGAATTCTCTTGACGCGCAGCCGATATTTGACGATACCTTCAGCTGTATTTCGCGACTTGTCTGATTGTGACGGGTCGGTGTCCGACAATATTCAGATATTTTTCGGATACCGTTCATTTTGCTTTCGCGCGGCGGATGTATAATATAGCCGCAGCGCGACGGCGGTCTTTGGAGGTGTCGATGGCAGATATCTATATTTTTAAGCGTGTTGAAAAAAAGTACAGGCTGGGCAGCGAGCAAAAGGAGCGCTTTCTCTCGGGAATACGCGAGCGCCTGCTGCCCGACGAGCACGGAGTCAGTACCGTGTGCTCGCTGTATCTCGACACGCCGAGCTTTCTTCTCATACGAAACTCAATAGACGCCGACGCGTACAAGGAGAAGCTTCGCGTGAGAAGCTACGGGCTGCCGCGAGACGACACGAAGGTGTTCTTTGAGATAAAAAAGAAATATTGCGGCGTCGTCTACAAAAGGCGAATAGCAATGCGGCACGACGAGGCGATGTCCTGCATAAGAAACGGCAGGCTACCGGTGTCGGGGCAGATAGCCGACGAGATAAACTACGCGCTGCGGTATTACGGAAGCCCGAGTGCCCGCGCTGCAATACTGTATGAGCGCGAGGCATACACGCTGCGTGAGGATCCGTCGCTCAGAATAACCTTTGACGGCGCGGTGCGCTACAGGACGCATGAGCTTGAAGACATGCGCGACCTCGAGGGAGAGAGACTGCTTGACGACGGCGTTGAGATAATGGAGATAAAGACCTCAGGCACCATGCCGCTTTGGCTGTCGCGTGCGCTCAACGAGTGCGGAATTTTTCCGCAGAGCTTCTCAAAATACGGCTCGGCATTTTTGAAAATGACGGGCAAGGAATGTATAAATGAAGGAGATTGTTTCTATGTTTGATGTGTTTACCCCGGTTTTTTCCGGGGGGCTTGATCTGAAGTGGTATCTGATATGTACTGCAACAGCGCTGCTTTGCGGACTTATTGCCGCGCTTGCAAGTGCCTTTCGCTCGGATATCACGAGAAGCTTCGCGATATCGCTCATCGTTTTGCCGGCGATCGTTGAGACGGTCATTATAATGGTGAACGGGAATCTCGGCACGGGAGTCGCGGTGATGGGAGCGTTTTCGCTCGTTCGCTTCCGCTCAGTGCCCGGTAAGGCTAAGGAGATCGCGGCGATCTTCCTTTCGATGACGGCGGGACTCGCGTGTGCGGCGGGCTACATATGGATAGCTTTGATATTCACTCTCATTGTGTGCGCTCTCATGCTTCTTTTCAGCGTGCTTCCGATGAAAAACGAACGCACGCTTGAGCTTCGTATAACCGTTCCGGAGTCGCTGTGCTTCGAGGATGCATTCAACGATATTTTCGATGAATATCTGAAAAGCCACACGCTGCTCGGAGTGAAGACCTCGAATATGGGAAGCCTTTACAAGCTGAAATACCGTGTTTCCTTCAAGCAGAGCGGTAAAACAAAGGAGTTCATCGACAAGCTCCGCTGCCGCAACGGAAACCTTGAGCTCTCGCTCACGGTCGCCGCAGACACTCAGGACACACTTTGACATTCGATAAATGAGAAATTTACACATCGGTACGCATCCGAAGGGATGCGTACCGATTTTTTCGAAAAAATCTCAATTTTCTGTAAATTTCTGCGGAAAAGCAGCGAGATATGTGGTATAATCTGTAATTGAACGATATCAAAGCTGCATCCGACTTGAAAACGCGAAATTGCAGGGTGAAGGAGACGTTATGCTTGCTTTTGTTTTGATGCTGCTCTCTTACGGAGCCTTTTTGCTCATTTTGATGCCGGCGACCTCGGCGGGGCTTACAAGCTCTGCGGCAATGCTCGTCGCGGGAACAGCTTTTATGCTTTATAAAAGGCTGCGCGGCGCGAGCCTTCCCTTGAGAGGGCGGTATTATTTTCTGCCCGTCTCCGCACTGCTCGCGGCATATTTCGGTGTCACCTTTTACGAAAGATGGATCAATTCGTCAAGGCTCAAGGCGCTTTTCGGTGCGCTGCACCTGCCGCTGCCCGGGCTGCTTGCTGCGCTTTCGGCAGTGCTCGCGCTGCTTTGTGCGTATTTTATTTACGCTGTCCTGCATTCGTCAGCCGAGTTAAAGCTCGGTGACAGCCTTGTCGGCTGTCTTGCGCTTTGCGGCGGTGCCTCGTTGATGACCGTATTGCTTGTGCAGCTCATGTCGTCGTGCGAGCTGCTGTCGATGGGCTGGTTCAGGCTTTTCTGGTGTGTGCTCACCGTCGCCGTTCCGGTGACCGTGCTTTACTGCCTGCTCGGGCGGCTCACGCTGTCCGTTTTGCTCGGCGGGGGAATATTTATGCTTATTGGCACGGTCAATGCGTATGTCTGCCGCTTCAGAGGGCGACTGCTTGAGCCTGTGGACATTTTTTCTGCCGGTACGGCTGTGAATGTCGCGAGTAACTACAGGCTTTTTCCGCTTCCGCGATATGTTGCGACCGCTTGGGTGATATTCCTCGCCGCGGCGGTGCTTATACACCTGACGCACCGCAGGGAAAGACCCGTCATGAATGCCAAGCGGCGCGTGCTTGTGTTGTCGCTGTGCGCGGTAGCCTCCGCTTCGGTGCTTTTCTATGCCTCGTCCCTTAAGACCTATCACTGGAGCCTGGAGGGAGCAGCGTACAACGGCTACGTTCTCGACCTGGTCACAAAGCTCAGGGAGATATCGCCGTCGCGACCAGACAGCTACAGTACGGAGCTGGTCGACAGCATAGCGGAGGAATATAAAGCTGCTGACGTGACTGATGCGGACGGCAGAGTGCCGCATATTATTGTGATAATGGACGAGGCCTTTTCCGACCTTGGGGTTGTGGGCGAGCTGTCGTGCAATACGGAGCCCACTCCGTTTATCTCGTCTCTGCGCGAGAACACGATAAGCGGTTACGCGCTGGCAAGTGTTCACGGTGGCAATACGGCAAATTCCGAGTATGAATTTCTGACCGGAAACTCGCTTGCGTGGCTGTCGCCGTACTGCGTGCCGTATCAGCAGTATATCCGCTCGTCTGCGTATTCGATGGTGTCGTATTTGAAGCTTTACTACAGCTACAAATGCATTGCAATGCATCCGTTTGCCTCAAGCGGCTGGAACCGCCCGAGCGTGTATGAGCACTTCGGCTTTGACGAGTGGCGCTTTCTTGAGGCTTTTCCGCAGGAGGAGCTTGTCAGGAATTATGTGAGCGACCGTGAGATGTTCGAGTGCCTGACGGATGCCTACGAAGCCGGGAAGTCGGCGGGACCGCTGTTTTTGTTCGGCGTGACAATGCAAAACCACGGCGGCTACAATTATGCCGGGGACAATTACACAAAGCATATCTCGCTCGAAAAGTACGGCGACAGCTTCCCGGAGGCGGAGCAGTATCTTTCTCTCATACACGAAACTGATATGGCTGTGGAATATCTGATAAGCTATTTTCAAAGCGTTGACGAGGATGTGCTCATCGTATTTTTCGGAGACCATCAGCCGAATATCGGCGACGGTTTTTATAACGCAGTCGGCGGGAATACGGGCGCGACGCTTGAAGAAAAGCAGAACAGGTACAAGGTGCCGTTCTTTATCTGGGCGAATTACGGTATCGCGGAAGAATACATCGAATGCACGAGCCTTAATTATCTGTCGTCCTATGTGTACGACGCCGCCGGGCTTGAGCTGCCGATTTATAACCGCTTCCTGCGCGAGACGGAGCGGTACATCCCTGCAATCAACACAAACGGCTTTTATTCGCAGAGCGAGGGACGCTTTCTCACCTTTGAGGAGGCGGAGAGTGAGGAAAAGCGCCGTCTCGAGCTTTACGAGGCGTTGCAGTACAACAGCATTTTTGATAAGAAAAACCGAAATGAGCTTCTGTTTCCGACAATACAGTAAGACCTTTCGGCAAGCAAAGCAAAAACGGCATGATGAATGCTCATGCCGTTTTTCGGTATACCGCTGTGTATCAGTTGTTGTAGATTATCCCGTCAAGGAAAGCTTCGGAATTGTAGCAGGCATCAAGCCACTCGAAGCGCTCGTCGAGCCAGGTGTTCATGTAATCCACATTCTCCGCGCAGCTTTTGAGGCGCAGCACCTCCCTTGGCTCCTGGTTTATTTGAGTGCCGAGCACGTCCCAACGCTTGAAATTCCGCTCTATGCTGTAAAGGTTACCGTAAACGTAATCGCAGCACGAGTCGACGGTGTCTGCCATTGTCTCCTTGACCTCGTTCCACCTGTCGCGAACGAGCTCACGAAACCATTCGTGCTTGATGAGGGCTGTATACCAGACGTGGCAGTGTCGGTCGTTTACAGCCATACCGTAGTAATTTCCGACGAAGAGTCCGTCGGTGTACGGTGTGTTCTGCGTATTTCCCGACGACAGGTCAAAATCCCACGGCGGACCGAAATGGATTTTTCCGTCCGTTTCCTTCGTGTACATATAAAAGCTCGACCAGCCCGCGTCAAGGTTTCGCATGTATTCGCAGATGAGGTACATATCAACGACGGAAGGCATGTCGAGATACCTGCTCACCTCGCTGTAATCTCCTTCAAGCGCCGCTTTATAGGCGCGAGTCACGTGCTCGGAGAGCTGCTTTACCTGAGTCGTGGAGGTAAAGTCGCTGTGGAGCGAATATTTTCGCGGTCCCACGATGAAGTAATCGTTAAACAGCGCGCCGCCGGCATAGCTGTCCATCTCAAAGAGAAAGCCGATGTCGTCGCCCTCTTCGTTAATATTGATGCGTCCCTTTGCGACCTCCACTCGCTCTGTAAGCACATAGACGCCGCGGTATTTGCCGTTCAGGTAAACGTCGACAAGCTCCGACATCGGCGACCACTCGATGCCGTCGAGTGCGCGTCCGAGCTCGTATGCGGCAATATTCCGTATCATGCTCTTGTCCGCGTGATTGGCTATAAGCACCCAGTCGCGGTTGTCGTAATCGCTGTAGGAGATGAGCGCTTCCTTTTCGGGAAACTTCAGGCGGTAGGACTTCTTGGAAACACCCCAGCTTTGGTTGCCTCTGCCGCGTATCTTCACGTCCTCTGCCGACATGCTGCGACCGTCCTTCATGACGATGCGGAAATCGGTAAGGATGTATTCCTCCTTGGATTTCACGTCGCCTCCCGTCTCTGTGTCGATATAGATACTCGACAGTGTGATTTGCGGCACGGTGATAAGCTCATCTGCGGGAACGTCTTCCGGAGAGGGCGCGTCGGGCACGACTTTCGATGCGCATGCGGTGAGCATTACGGCGGAAAGCAAAAGCGCCAGCACTGTTGTTATCTTCATTAAAATCCGGGCTCCTTTCGGAAGCTGAAATTATTTTCTTACTTGAGATGATACAGCACGCGCGGCGTTTTGTCAATGAACTGTGTGTTAACAATGGATTAAAAGAAAACGGACAGCCCGCTTTTGAGTGAGGAGCTGTCCGCAATTTTAGTTCACAAAGTCCGGCAGATATTCCGCGGGGATTGTGCGCCTCAGATAGGCAAATGCCTTTTCACGTGTTGTGGTGTAGCCGTACATCTGCGTTCCGTGACCGGCGGCAAGCTCGTCGGTGTAATTTTCAAGCAGATAGATATGCGTGCCGAAGTGGTTCATACCGTAGTAAAACACCGTTGGCGTGAACTCGACCTCGCCGACGGCAAGGTGACCGCTGCCGTCGCCTTCGACCGTAAAGGACAGCAGACCTCCGACCATGTTTTCGGGGAACATCATTGCCGACACGAGATTCCCGAGTGAATATGCGCAAAGCGTGCGTCCGCCGTCCGAGCGCTCTATCCATTCAAGCGGCAGCAGTGTGTGCGAGTGGTGACCGAGAATGACATCCGCGCCGTTTTCAGCCATGAGCGAGGCAAGTCGCACCATTTCGCTGTCCTGCACAGAGGTGTTTTCCTCTCCCCAGTGAACCGAGACAATAATGAAATCCGCAAGAGCCTGCGCCTCGCCGAGCTCGCGCACGATGCGCGCGTCGTCTATATACGAGATGTCAAGCTCGCTTCCCGCGGGAAGTGCAATTCCGTTTGTATGATGTGCGTATGAGAGAAAGCCGATCGTCACGCCGTCAACGCTGACGGTGCGGAGATGCGCGGCGTCCTCAGCATTATAATATCCGCCGATAAGCGTCACTGGCTGCGTATGCCAGAAGTCGATGGTCGCACTGAGCCCGGCGGCGCTTTTGTCGAGCATGTGATTGTTTGCAATGTTTATGACGTCAAAGCCGAGCGCTACCAGATCCTCTCCGAGCTTTTGCGGAGAATTGAAGGAAGGGTAGCCGGACACCTCAAAGCCGTCTCCCGCCATCAGTGTTTCCTGATTTATAAAGGCGATATCAGCGGAGGCTATCCTTTCGGCAATTTCCGAATACATCGGCTTGAAATCGTATTCCTCGCCGCCGGTCGCTCGGGATGCCGCCTCCATATAAATATTGGGGTGAATCAGATTGTCGCCCGCCGCCGTGAAGCTTATGCTCACATCGCGGTAGGGGTCGACCAGCTCGGGCTCGTTCGTGTCCGCTGTGACATCGGTGACGTCCGATGACACAAGAGCCGAAGGAGCTTCGCTGGTGACGTCTTTCGGCGAGCTGCCGCTCGTATCGGCGTTCCGAAGAAGGGAGCAGGAGGAAAGCGTGACGGCGAGTGCCGAAAGCAGAGCAATGAGTGAAAGCATGCGGTGCGGCATTACTCGTCGCCCTTTCGCGTCTTAAGGCTCGTCAGCTCGCGCATAAAGGAGTCGATATCCTTGAATTCGCGGTGAACGGAGGCAAAGCGCACGTATGCTACGTCGTCCTTGGCGCGAAGCTTATCCATTGCGAGCTCGCCTATGGCGTTCGACGTTATCTCGCGGCGGAGAGAATTGTGTATCTCGCCCTCGACCTCGTCGGCGACAGCCTCGGCATTGACGGGGCGCTTCTCGCAGGCCTTCAGCAGACCGGAAAGAAGCTTGTTTTTATCAAAGAGCTCCTTGGAGCCGTCCTTTTTTATCACTACGGGCTGAAAAACGTCGATGACCTCATAGGTCGTGAATCGACGGTGACATTCGAGACATTCGCGTCGGCGTCGGATGCTGTTATTTTCCTCTACCGGGCGTGAGTCGATAACCTTGCTGTCTTCAAAGGAGCAGTAGGGACACTTCATTTGCGTGTACCTCCGTTTTGTTAAAAATGAGTAGACTGTTTCATGATGAATTATATCACACCTTTAAGCCTTTTGTCAACTGTCTAAAATCAAATTTCGCCCGTTCGGCGCGGCTTTTTGATGTTTTTTGCGAGCTTTCGGCAGCGGCTTTTGAGCCCTTGCCGAAAATAAGAAGGCATCCGCCCGAAAAACGTCGGACGGATACCTTTTTTTCGCTATGCATAAAGCGCGCCGCGCATCGGCACTCAGAGCTCGACGCGGGACATGCGTCCGTTGGAGAAACGGAAATTTCTCATATTCCTGCCGCTTAAGCGGTCTGCCGAAAATGCCGCTTCGATCTGCTCAATGTCGCTTTCCGAAAGCTCGACGGCGAGTGCGTCTGCGGCAGCTTGCAGATGCGCGGGATTTGTTGTTCCCACAAGACTCTGCACATTGTCGTATTTTGCAAGCGACCAGGCAAGTGCAAGCTGAGACAGACCTATCCCCTTTCGGTCGGCGAGCTCCTTCAGAGCTCTCAGCATCGGGAGATTTGTCTCGCGGTGCTCCGGAGAGAGCAGACCGCGTGCGGTGTGCGGGTCTTTTTCATACCTTTCGAGCACGTCGTCGGCGAACAGTCCGTGACCGACCGTGCCGAAGGCGAGCACGCGCACGCCGAGATCCCTTGCAGCTGCGATGAGCTCGCGCTCGATATCTCTGTCGAGCAGGGAATACGACATTTCGACCGTGTGTATCGGATGCACTCTGCACGCGCGACGAAGGGTTTCGGCGTCCGTCATGGAAAGACCGATGTGGCGGACATAGCCGGCTTCGACAAGGCGTGATATCTCTCCGACGACCTCCTCGACAGGTATTTCCGTATCGAGCCTCGCGGGCTGGTACAGGTCAACGTGATCCGTGCCGAGTCGAGAAAGCGAATACGCGAGGTGTCCCTTGATATTGAAGGGCGTGACGTCGAGTCCGTAAATCCCGCCGCCCGGCTGCGGGAGCACGCCGAACTTGTCCGAGAGAAAATAGCTGTCGCGGGGCACTCCGCGCAGTGCCTCGCCGACGATCATCTCGCTTTCGCCCGAGGAGTAGAATTCACCGGTGTTAAACAGTGTAATGCCGCAGTCAAGTGCGCGGCGGACGGTTTTGACGGAGGCGTCGGGATTTCGGCGGTTAGACATGCCCATGCAGCCGAGACCGAGCCTTTTAATATCTGCCATATTTACCTACCGAGGCTTAGCCCACGTATTCCGTCTTAATGCGAGCCTGCGCGACCTCGCGCTTTTCGTAGGTGCCGTCAAAATGTCCGAGCGCTATCGCGCAGCACGGCTTCATTCCTGCGGGTATCTTCAGTCCTTCGGCGAATTTCTCATTTCCGTTCAGTGCGCGCACCGCTCCCCAGATGTGGCATGCGCCGACTCCGAGCTCCGTTGCGGCGAGAGCCATGTTCTGCACGATTATTGCGGCGTTTGAATAATTTACATTGCCGTCCTGCTCTGACGGGATAACGGAGGACACGAGTATTACCGTAGGCGCGCCGTAGAAGGGGTGCATGTCGGGAACTTTCATAGCGTCCGCCGTGAGCTTTTCCCACTCGGCGAGAAGCTCGGGTTTTGTTATAACGGAAAGTGCGAGCGTGTCATACATTGCGCGTCCGACGGGGGCGGCGTAGGCTGCCTTGAGTATTTCGCAAAGCTCGTCCTCGGTGACGGGTGCGCCGCTGTAATTACGTATTGATCTTCTGCTGTAGATAGCTTCCAAAGTGTTCATGCTTTTCTCCTTGCTTATAGCTTAAATAATTTTTCCGCATTGCCGTGGGCAATTAGTTGCTTTTCGTTTTCGTCGAGCGGAGCGTTTTCGATAAACGGACGCGCGCCCTCGTTGCTTATAAATGGGCAGTCGACGGAGTGTAGTATACGCTCGGCTCCGAGCACCTCAACACAGAATTTCAGCTGGGGATAATCGAAAATGCCGCTTGGGCTGACGTATACGCTTTGGCGGAAGGTCTCGGTCACGCTGCGTGAGAGCTTTGTTACCGAGCTCGGCATTGATTGATCGATGCGCGACAGAAAAAACGGCAGCAGCTCGCCCCAGTGACCTGCGATGAGCCGGAGCGTCGGCAGCTCGTCAAGCCGCCCGGCGAGTATGAGACGAAGTATTTGCACTCCCGCCTCGTTGTGCCAGCCCCACCCGTGGAGCGAAAGCCTTGCGCTGACTTCATCGCCGAGAGAGGCGTAATATGCCCTTTGCACTGTATTGAGCGGTGCTGCGGGATGGATGAATATAGGCAGCTCGAGAGCTGCGCACGCCTCGAGTATCGGCAAATACCGCCTGTCGTCGAGAAAGCCTTCGTCGGCGGAGGCTCTGCCGCTGAGCAGAATTCCGTGAAAGCCGAGCTTCCTTACGCGATCGACCTCCTTTACCGCCTCCGACGGGTTTGACCAGGGAAGCAGTGCGAACGCGCCGTAACGGTCGGGATGGCGTCCCGCCGTGTCTGCGATAAAGTCGTTTGTCTCGCGCACGATCGGCGCGCACTGAGACCTCGGCAGCAGCTGAGTCTTTACGGGATATGAAAGCATCTGATACGAGATGCCGTTTCTGTCCATGTCGTCGATGCGCTGCCTGTCGGTATCAAACAGGCGCGCGTCGGGTGAGTACGGTCTGCCTTCTATGTGAGAATATGCCGCATACGGCGCATCCTTTGCGGAATATTTTGCGAGATAACGGTCTATCGGCGCGCCCGAGATGTGTTCTTCGACGGTTATTATCCTCATAATATCGCCCTTCCGTCAATTATGACCTGCCTGATGCATTTCGCATCGGCTATGCTTTTGTCGGGTCTTCCCTCGCAAAGCAGAAGCACAGCGCGTCGTCCAACGGCGATTTTTCCGAGCTTACAAATGCCGAAGGCACTTGCAGTCTTCGCACTTGCTCCTGACAGAATCTCGCACGGCGAGAGCCCTGCCCTTGAAAGAAGCTGTGCTTCACGGTGCAGCGAGTGACCGTACTCCACGGCAGGTGAGAACGAGCCGTCGTTCGAGTCGGTGCCTGCAAGGATAGGCACACCGCACTCGTGAAGCAGCCTGACGGCGTTTTCGGCATTCACGTAATGCTGTGCCTTGTACGTGCCTCTGCCGCTGTCGGCAAAGGCCTTCATCATGACGAGTGTCGGGACGACAGCTATGCCCTTTTCGGAAATCTCCTCGGCAAGCTCCCGCGGAAAGACCTCCTTCATCGGAACGTGGATGAGAATGTCCGCGCCGCAGCCTACAGCTGTCTTTACAGCCTTGACCGACACCGCGTGAACGGCGACCTTCAGACCGCTTTCGTGCGCTGTGTCGCAGATATCGCGTAGGACGCCCTTTAGCATCAAATTCGGCTCCGTGAGCATGACCTTTACATATGCCGCGCCGCAGGCTATCGCGTGCTTTGCATATGCCCGCCCGTTGAGAGTTCCCATTGTCATGCCTGCGGAGGACACGAAGGTGAAGTGCTCGGAGCGTGCGATCAGTGAGGCGGGGGCTGAAATGTCGCAGGCGGCGGTAATGCCGCATTTCAGCATTGTAGCAGCCTGAGCGGCTGTATTTATGTGCGTGTGTGCATCGATGAGTCCGGGCAGCATAAAGAGCCCGTCGGCATCGGTGCGCTCGGAGCTGCCGATAGCCGAGATGACGCCGTCCCTTATAACGACAGAGGCGTTCTCAATGACTTTTTCTCCGTCGAACAGGGGATAATTCAGCACGGTCTCTGCGGCGCTCTGAGTATTGAAAGGCTTGCTTCCCGTCATTTTTCAACAGCTGTAAGCTCGCTGAACTTCATCACCGTGCCGAAGTGATTGCTCATGACGAGATAATTTGCGCGCACTGTGACGCGATCTCCTGCCTTGACGCGCGCGTAATGCTCGTCGGTAGGGAATATGACAAGTGCGAAGGTCTGTCCGTCGACGCTGTCCGACAGCTCTATCGATGGCTTGCTGTGGATGTCGGATCCGACCTTCTTCGCAATTCCGGTGACCTCGAAGCGCCGGTCTGCGTATTTTTTGAAAAAGCTGTCCTGGTCTGCGACAAACTCACCGTAGAGAGCCTTGACCTCGAACGGTGCGTCCTGAGAAAGCGTCGGCATGGCGCGTGTCTCTATCTTATGCGTTTTGAAGCCGGACGGGTGCTTCGGATAAAATTCAAGCTCGTTCATTTCTTTCTCCTTAACATCCGACGCGCGGCTTTGTACGCACCGCGCCGCCGTACATTTCTTCAAGTTCGTGCTGTATTTCCTCGGCGCGGGCTATCTGCTCGTTTAATTTCCATTTTCCGATATTAATGCCGTTTCGAATGAACATTGAGCCGCACTGATGAAAGTAAAATTCGATCCCGCGCTCCGCCGCCTCGAGATAAAGGTCGCGCACCCACTCCCACATTATCGGGCGAACCTCGTTCTTCGGCGACATCTCTCCGCCGACGTTCACGCACCTGATAAGCCCCGTATCGAGATATTTTCCGAGAGCTATCGGTGCAATGAGGGGAGAGCAGAACACCTCGCGGTGACTGAGCGGTGCATCAAGAAAATACGGAAGGCGTCTGTCCGCCATCTCCTGGTTTTCTATCGAGATGCTCAGGTGAAAATGCTCCCAGCCCTCGCCCCAGTCGCTCGGCAGACAGTCCTTTATTCTCTCGGGGCGCTTCGTTGTGGTGACAAAGACGCAGTCGCGGCGTCGACGGATGAAATCCCAACAGCCGTCGCGCCACGCGTCCGCTTCCTCAATGAAAAAGTCGGACGAGAAGCAGAGCTTCACGAGTGAGCCCGGCGGGCAGTCGCGATCCTTGAGCTCATAGGTGGTCTTGCCCTTTGCAATTACCGTGGTGTCGCGTCCGTAGCGCCTGTCCATCTTGTATACAAAGCAGTTCATGCAGCCGGGGCTGACCTTTTTGCAGCCGTGCCACGGATTCCATGCCACCGCCCTGCTGATTTCGTTATTTTGCATTTCTTTCCTCCTTTATTGCTTCAAGCGCCGGCAGCGCCCCTTCGAGCAGTCGTGTCAGCACGTCGAATTCGTCGCAGCCGAGCGTTTCTTCGAGCTTTTTCAGATAGGTCTCCTGTTTTTTGTTGAACTCCTCGGCAAGTGCCTCGGCTTTTTCGGTCGGGAGCACATAAAAGCTGCGTCTGTCCCCGTCGGAGGGAGATTTTGTGATGTAGCCCTTCTTCGTCAGTATGCGAATATGCGCGGTTATCATCGGCTTTGACACGCCGAGCAGTGCAGCTATCATGAGCGGGGTGTAGCGCCCGCCGCGCCGCGTAATTATATTGATGACAGCCATCTCACTCGGTCGAATCGGCAGCTCACGCTTTGTTTCCATATAGTCTCGCGAAAACTTCGAGAAGACCGCGTTTGCACGCATATATTTATCCATACCTTCTCCTAAAGCTTTATCGTCTGCGTATGCTGACTTGCGAAGTACTGCGCTTCAAAGGCGGTGAATTTCAAAATACAGTAGTCGGGGTCGGCGACGCCTCTTTTGTAAAATCTGTTGAAAAACGGCTTCCAAAATCTTCGCTTTGTTTCGTCGTCGGTGAGAACTTCAATGTCTCCCTTGAGCTCGACGCCCGAGAAGCTACGTCCCTTTTCGTAAAAATAGACGCACGCCTTCGTATTCGCGCGGTAGTGTGCGACCTTTCTCGAGGAGGTGTAGGTGGCGAAGTAAATATCGTCTCCGTCGATGAGCACCGGCTGTACCAGTGCGCGTGTCGCGGGATATCCGTCCTCGCCGACGGAGGATATAATTGAAGTCTTTTGCCGCTTTATAAATTCGTAAATGCCTTCTTTTGTCATGAGATGGGTCTCCGTGCGCCCTTAATGACGCTTAAGTTAATCTTCATTAACTATTATAAAGTATTCCGCACGTCTTGTCAAGTGTCGGACGCGGTGAGGGCGAAAAAAAGCACTCACGCTGCGTGACGCATGAGTGCTTTTTGTCGGTTGTAAGCTTAAGCGAGGGTGTCTATCTTGAGCTCGTCTCCGCGGCGCAGCTTTAAGGTATCGATCTGCTCGTCGCCGAAATAAAGCTCGAAGGTGCAGTCGCGATATGCCTTGAGCACGGTTCGCTCGAGGACGCCGTTTTTAATTACCGCTTCTACGGTGACGCCGTTCTTCGAGCGGAGCTTGAAGGAGTAGTCGCGCCACCTTTCGGGGATGGCGGGAGAAATCGTGATTTTTCCGTCGCCGTCAAGGAGGAACATCTCCTGAAGTGCGTCGATGGCGCAGAAGTTCGCCTCGAGAGTTACCGGACGGTAGTCCCAGTTCATGCCGAACTTCTTCTTGTAGTCGCCGTTTGCATGGAAGCCGTTCGGCAGGCAGAAGTAGTTCCAGAAGCGCTCAAGCTCGGCATACGCCTTTTCGGCATTGCGCTGAACGACGTAAAGCTCGGCAAGCAGGCAGAAGGAGTATCCGACATAGTAGAATATTCCGAGCTCTTCGGTTGCCGCGATGGAGCCGTCGATAATGAAGCGCTCGCGCTCGCTTTCGTAGCGGATCTGTCTGAGAGGGTGTATGGGCATAAGGTGCGAGAAGTGTCTGTGCGACTCGCAAAGCCTCTCGTTGCGGGAAATCATAAGATATCCGTCGGTGTCGACCGGGAAGTCGTCCAGCTTTGAAAGCAGAGTTGTCCAGCGTGCTTCGTCCTCGGCGAGTCCGAGATGCCTTGAAAGACGGATAAGCTCCTCAAAGGCGTAGCGCATGAGCGAGAGGTCGTAGGTACTGTTTGGTGTGATGAAGGCCTCGTGAGTATTGTCGTGGAGCTCGGGAGAGGACGATATCGGAAGAACGAGGCGTCCCTCGTCGTTCTCGCGCAGGATGCACTCGAGGAATACACCGTATTTTTTGATAAACGGATATGCGCGAGCTTTCAGATAGTCCTCGTCTCCCGTGTAGTAATAATGATCTGCAATTGCCTTGCACAGCCACGCGGTGTTTGTGGGGGACAGGGAATACATCGGCCAGCCGCCGAGAGAATTACCCTCGATGTCCATGACGGACGGCAGACAGAGTCCGTCTGCGGCGCCGTAATACTCGCGTGCGAATTTTTCAGCCACGCCCTCGAGAGAGAGCAGGTAGTCGATAAAGCACTCGCCCTCGGGGATGTGGTTCGACTTGAGATAGCTGTAGTAGCTGAGCTGAGTGTTCAGGTCGTGGTGATAGTCGCCCTTCCACGGCGGGAGCTTTCCGTCGTCGGCGGTCCAAACGCCCTGAAGCGGCATCGGGTAGTGACCCTTGCGCGAGCAGGAGGCGAGAAGATAGTTTGCGAAGTACCAGCTCTGCTCAAACAGGCGGTCGCCTATCTTGAGGTAGCTTTGATCCCAATATTCCTTCCACCAGCCCATATGAGCGTCGAGTCGGCTGCCATAGCTCGACTCAAGCAGCGGAGAGAGCGTGTCGTGAGCGGACTTCTTGATCTCCTCCGCGTTTTCGCCCTTTGCGACGGTGTAGGCGGCGAAGGTGTGACCGTTTTCCTTCTTTACCGCGAGGAACAGACCGTAGGTCATGCTCTCGCCGACCTTCTGAATGAAGGACATAACGCGAACTCCGCCGTGCTCCTCGTCGGAGAGAACGGGGTCCTCATAATGAAGATTCTTCAGCGATTCGTTGTCCTCGACATCGGGTTCGCCTATTTTTCCGTACTCGGGGTTCTCAAGGCGGAAGGAGCACAGCTCAGTGTCAATGTCGATAAGTCCCGCGCTTCCCGTAGCGTCAAGGAAGGAGCGAAGCTTAACGCCGCCGGCATATATTGTCGCCTCGGCGCGCTCTAAGTCAAGCTCGGAGATGACATTCGCGTCAAGACCGAGGTCGACGATTATCTTTCCTGCGGGGAGCTTTGTCGGAGAGGGCTTCTGGTAGGGTGTGTCGAATATCTCGTAGATCTCGTCGTGCTTTCCTTCCTTATATAATTTAATAAGGTTTTCGTAGGTGTAGCGTCCGCCCGCCTTCGGTGCGTCAGTGCAGTCCCAAATGTCGCATCGGTCGAGGCTGAGCCTGAGCGCGTTCGAGCGTCCCCATATGAGACATCCGAGCAGTCCGTTACCGAGCGGGATGGCCTCATCCCACACGGTGATGGTTTTGTCAAAGCGGATAAGATTGAAGTCCATAAAATAAACCGTGCCTTTACTGAAATTGTGTTATCTTAATAATATCATAACGGCGTGCCGAAATCAAGAGAAAAGCCGATAAAAGTCTCGGTGAGAAGCATCTGCAACGATTCTTGGTCATATTGCACATAAAATTCATTTCAGATTTGTGCAACAAGACAAAAGGAAAATATTCTCTTTCGAATTCGGTCAGTGTTTGTCCTCTGAAAGTTTTTAATTGAGGAAAAAACGCAATCAAACAAATGCTATTTCGACAAATTATTTTCGCGGAGAATAAATTGCGTTTGGTAGATTGACAAAAAAACCAATGTGTGGTATAATTGACTAAGACGAAAGGCAGCGCTGTCTTCATGCCGTGGGAACGCGCGCTTTTGTAAATTATTTTCACGGAGGAAAATATGAAACGCTTTTTATCATTAGTGCTGGTCTGTGCCATGGTGACGACAATGATCGTTCCCGGTCTGTCGTTTGCGGCAGGTGCTGAGGATATCGCAGGTGACCGCGTGAACGCAGAGATGACGGACACCGCTCCCGCACTCGATCAGGCGATCACAGAGGAGGTTTGGGGTGCTCCCGCCGCATCGATCAATGCAGATTCGGCAA